>URLO01000001.1 GCA_900548625.1 uncultured Eubacteriales bacterium
CAAAATGGAAAATCAACACGGATTTGCCGGAAGGCCGCCATAAAATAGGTGCTTTCGGCGGGTCGATGTGGGCATCGCCCCCTACGGCACGAAACGGGAAACGCGGCGATTTTTGCCGGACACGCGTGATTTTCAACACCCTTTGTAGGGGCGGACGACTCTGTCCGCCCTACAAAATCGTGCAATTTTGCGCGGTTGTTTGTAGGGGCCGATGCCCACATCGGCCCATTAAAATGTTGCGAATTCGCATCGGATTTCCGTAAAAACGGGCGTTTCCGGCGGGCGGACAGAGTCGTCCGCCCCTACGGTGCGAAATCGAAAATCAACACGGGTTCGCCGGAAAACCGCCATAAAACGGGAAATTCCGGCAGACGGACGCGCATGCAAAAGCCGGAACAGAAAAAAGATTCTCATTTTCCGAAAGCTGTGGTATACTGAAAACGGAAACAGCAAAATTTTACGGAACTTGAAATGGAGCGGTTTTTATGAAATACATTCTCAAGGGCGGCACGGTCGTTGGCAGCAGCGTTTCGTGCGAGGCAGACCTTCTGATCGACGGCGAGAAGATCGCCGCTGTCGGAAAAGATCTTCTCTGCGAGGGCGCACAGGTCGTGGATGTGACGGGAAAGCTCCTGTTCCCCGGCTTTATCGACGCGCATACGCATTTTGATCTCGACGTCTGCAACACGACCACGGCCGATGATTTTGCCTCCGGCACGCGCAGCGCGCTGCGCGGCGGCACGACGATGGTCATTGACTTCGCCTGTCCCAACAAGGGCGAAACGCTCGGCTGCGGGCTGGCGCTCTGGCACGAGAAGGCCGACGGGAGATCCTCCTGCGACTACGCCTTCCACATGACCATCGACGACTGGAACGAGGGCATCCGCGCCGAAATTCCCGCGATGTTCGATGCGGGCATCCCGTCGTTCAAGATGTACATGACGTATCCGGCGATGATGATCAGCGACCAGGATCTCTATGCCGCGCTGCTGGAGCTGAAAAAATACGGCGGCATCGCGGGCGTCCACTGTGAAAACGCAGGCGTCATCGACGCGCTCATCGCGCAGCACAAAAAGGACGGGAAGCTTTCGCCGGCATCCCATCCCGAATGCCGCCCGAACCCGCTGGAGGCGGAGGCGGTGGCGCATCTGCTGCGCATTGCCGAGGTCGCGGATGTGCCGGTCGTGATCGTGCATCTGAGCACGAAGGAGGCGCTGGACGAGGTGATGCGCGCCCGCGCAAGAGGGCAAAAGGTCTATGTCGAGACGTGTCCGCACTATCTGCTGCTGGATGATGCGCTCTACCGCCAGCCGGAATTTACGGCCGCTGCCCGCTATGTCTGCGCGCCGCCGCTTCGCACGAAGGCCGATCAGGCGCTTTTGTGGAAGGCACTCGCAAACGGCGCGGTCCAGACCGTCTCCACCGACCATTGCAGCTTCACCCTCCGGCAGAAGGACGCAGGCAAAGACGACTTCACGAAGATCCCCGGCGGCCTGCCCGGCGTGGAGACGCGCGGCGTGCTGCTCTATTCCGCGGGCGTGGCAGAGGGGCGCATCACAAAGGAGCAGATGTGCGCGCTGCTGTCTGAAAATCCCGCGAAGCTCTACGGCGCGTATCCGCGCAAGGGCGTGCTGGCCGCAGGAAGCGATGCCGACATCGTTGTCTACGACCCCGCGGCAGACACGACCATTTCTGCCGCCGATCAGATTTCCGCCGCCGGCTACACGCCCTTTGAGGGCTTCCGGACACACGGCTCGATCGCGCAGGTCTGGCTGCGCGGGCAGCTCGCCGTCGAGCGCGGCGAGATCCTGACCGGCGCCGTGGGCGAATACATCCCGCGCCGTCCGGGCGCGCTGTAAGCCGGCCGGGAGAAAACGAGAGAAAACGAGAGGAAACGAGAGGAAACGAGAGGAAACGAGAGGGAGGAACAGGCACATGTATGAAACCGACCGCCTGCCGCCGGAGCTGCGGCCGCTGTCCCCGTGGACGTATTTCGGGCTGGAGATCCTGTACCTGATCCCCGTGATCGGGGTGATCTTCCTGCTGTGTCATGCCATCGGAAGCAGCAACGTCAACAAGCGCAATTTTGCGTGCAGCCATTTCTGCGGGCTGCTGCTCGTCTTGCTCGTGGTGCTGGTCCTTGCGTGCACCGGTGCGCTGACCGGCCTCGGCTATGCGCTCGGGCAGTATTTCTGAGCATCCGGCTGCCTGCGGCGCTGGAAGGAGCCTTTATGTTAAATGTTGAATTATCGAATATCTGGAGCTGCGTGTCGCTGCCCGACCTTCTGAGCCGGGAAAAGGAGCTTTTTGACGCGCATCTGCATCTGCGGAGCAACCAGCCGGGCTTTGCGCAGTATCTCGGCTGGCTCGGCCAGTCCGACGCGCTGACGGCGCGGATGCTCCATGCCGTGCGCACGGCGGAAAAGGCGATCCGCGCCGCGGGCGACACGCTCGTTGTGCTCGGAACGGCAAGCGCCTGCCGCGCGGCACAAGCTGCGCTGGCGCTGCTCGGCGACCGCGGAAAGGGCCGCATGCGCGTGTTTTTCGCGGGCGACAGTCTTTCCTCCCGGAGCTGGCTGGAGCTCTGCGACCGGCTGGAGGGGCATGATTTCTGCCTGCACATCGTCTCGCCGCTCGGCGGGGAGATGGAGACGGCGATCGCCTCGCGCGCCGTCCGCTGGATGATGGAGCGGCGCTACGGCGCGGAGACGAAAACGCGCATCTACGTTTCGGCGCAGCCGAACACCCCGGTGGCGCTGATGGCAAAGGAGGAGGGCTACGCCTTTCTGCCGGTGCCGACCCAGCCCGGCGGCGCATACAGCGCGCTGACCTCGGCGACGCTCCTGCCGCTGGCTGTGGCAGGGATCGAGCCGCTGGAGGTGCTGGAGGGCGCGGCGGAGGCCTACCGGCAGTACGACCTGCGCGCGTTTGAAAATCCCGTCTGGATGTACGCCGGCGCGCGCTACGCGCTGTACGGCAAGGGCCGCACGGCGGAGCTGCTCGGCACGTTCGACCCGGCGTTTTCCGCCTTCGGAACGTGGTGGGCGCAGTGGGTCTGCCGCCATGCCTGCCAGAGCGGAGCGGGCGTCCTGCCGCTGCCGATGTGCCTGACGCGCGATCTGGACGCACTGGACAACATGCTGACCTCCGGGCGCTATCCGCTGTTTGAGACGATGCTGCACGTGCCGCCGCTCTCTGCGCAGCGCGTGAACGTCGAGATGGACTGGAAGGACTATGACGGGCTGGACTATCTGGCGGACAAGTCGGTGGCAGACGTGGCGGCGGCGACGTATCAGGCGATGCTCGACACCCACGCCGCGGCGGACGTGCCGGTCATCGTGATCGAGGGCGAGACGCTCGATGCGGCGCACCTCGGCGAGCTGTTTTACTTCTTCGAGCTGGCAAACGCCATCTTCGCCTGCGCCTGCGGCGTCGATCCGTTCGACCTTCCGCAGGAGCTTCCGACGCGCCGCGCGGCAGCGGAGCTGCTCGGGCGGCCGGAAAAAGCGGAATAAAGCATCATTTTCTGCGAAAAACGAAATATGCTATTGTGCTTTTTGAAAAAGAGTGCTAAAATACACTGGAATATCCCTTGAACCGAACAAAGGAGGAGTACCCTATGGTTCACATCATCATGGGGCCGGAAGGCTCCGGCAAAACCAAAAGACTCATTGACGCCATCCACCAGGCTTTGAAAGACGAGACCGGCAGTATGGTCTGTATCGAAAAAGGCCATACGATGCGCTTTGACGTCGATCACCGTGTGCGTCTGATCGACGCGGGCGAATACGCGCTTGGCAGCTATACGTTCCTGAAGGGCTTCATCAGCGGCCTTCATGCGGGCAACTTCGACATTACCCATATTTTTGCAGACGGTCTTTACAAGATCGCGCACTGCAAGGATGACACCGACACCGAGGCATTCCTCAACTGGTGCAATCAGTTCTCGCTGGCGAACAACGTCTCCTTCACCTTCACGATGCAGGGTGACCCCGAGACCGCGCCCGGCTACATTGCAAAATATCTTTGATCGAAAATTCAAGGGCAGTCCCATTCGGGACTGCCCTTTTTGCATCTGTTCTCAGTATTCAAAGCAGCTGCCGCCGACAAATTCCCGGACGATCGAATCGCGCGGGACAAACGGCGTGTCGAGCGGCGGAAGCTCGCGCACGACCTGCATCAGAACGCCGAGCCCGTGCGCCTCGACGAATTCATCGTCCAGCGCGTCTGCAAACTCGGGCAGCTCGCGCAGGTATTTTGCGAGGATGCACAGCTCATAGTCGTGGAAGGTGTCGATGTGGACGCTGGCGTTCGGCTTGTTGGGCGCGATATACTGCACCTCACCGCGGTCAACGTCCTGCGCGCGCTCGACGGTCGTGCGCAGGGAGTTTCCGCGCCCGCGATAGTCGCGGATCATGCGGCGGGCAACGCGGATCTGCTCCGGGCGGACGATGCGGTCATCGCCGGTGATGATGCGCGTGCGCGGCGCGACATAGATGCCGGTGGCGCGGTCGCGGATGCGGTCAAAAATGATGGGGTTCAGCATGTGGATGCCCTCGACGAGAATGATCGCCTCGCGGCTTCCCTGCACCGGACGGTAGCCGCCGGTCTTGCCGCCGGCAAAATCATACCACGGCACCTGCGCCGTTTCCCCGTTGGAGAGCGCCTCCATGCAGCGGCAGAGCTCTGTCCAGTTGACGCACAGCGGCGATTCCCAGTCGGTCAGCTCCTTGGGCCGGTCGGCAAGCGAGAGGAAAAAGTTGTCCATGCTCAAAAGGCAGACCGGCACGCCGAGGTTCTCCAGATACGCCTTCAGGCGCATCGCGGTGGTCGTCTTTCCGGAGCCGGACGGCCCGGTCAGCGCGACATAGGGGCGCTTGGGATAGGCGCTCAGGATGGTAGAGGCGGCGGCGCTGATCTTGTCGTGAAAGACCTCCTCACAGCGCAGGACAAAGCGCGTCTGGTCGCGCATGGCGACGGTGATGTTTTCAAGATCGATGACTCGCATAAAGCAGTCTCCTTTCTTTAAGTGGTTTGTACGGCGGGAGCGGCCTGCTCGAGCTTCCGGCGGATACGTTTCCAGAAATAGACGAAGCAGAAGATGTGCATGGCCGAGGTGAAGACCCAGCTGACGGGATAGGAGAAATAGAGCGCAGGCAGCGTGTGGTCCCACACAAAGATGGTGTAGATCCAGACGGTGCGCAGGATGCAGGCGCCGAAGATCGTGACGACCATCGGCAGCCACGATTTTCCGAGCCCGCGCACCATGCCGCAGCAGACCTCCATTGTGCCGCAGAGGAAATAGGGCATTGATACATAGTATGTGCGGATCATACCCATTGCGATCACGGCGTCATAGGCCGGGTCGCTGCCGGAAACGTAAATGCCGAGCAGCTGCGGGCCAAAGACCGTGGTCAGCGCGCAAAGCGGCACGCCGATGATGAGCACGGCGAACTGACACGCCCAGAAGATCTTCCACACGCGGTCATAGCGCCGCGCGCCGATGTTCTGACTGGTGAAGGTGATGGCGGCGTGGAAGACGGAGTTCATCGCCGTGTAGGAAAACGCGGCGATGTTGGACGCGGCGGTGTTCGCAGCGATGACATCCGCGCCGAACGAGTTGACGCAGCTTTGGATCATGACGTTCGAAATGTTGAAGACAACGGACTGAAGCCCCGCCGGAAGGCCGATCTGGATCATGCGCATCGCCTCGGTCGGGTGCAGGCGCAGCTCCCTCAGCCGCAGGCGCGACGCGCCCTCCTGCCGCATCAGGCAGGCAAGGATCAGCCCGACCGACACATACTGCGACACGACCGTTGCGATCGCGACGCCTGCCACGTCCAGCCGGCAGAGAATGACGAAAAAGAGATTCAGCAGCACGTTCAGTACGCCGGAGACGGCGAGGAAGATAAGCGGCCTTTTCGTATCGCCGTAGGCGCGCAGGATCGCCGCCGCGAAATTGTAGACGAGCGCGCCGGGGATACCGATGAAATAGATGCGCAGATAGAGGCTGGCCAGCGCCAGAACGTCATCCGGCGTTGCCATCAGCTTCAGCAGCGGCGTGGACAGGAAAAAGCCGATCAAAAACGTGATCACGCCCAGAATCAGGCTCAGCGTGATGGCGCAGTGTACCGCGCGGCTGACGCCTGCATCGTCGCGGCAGCCGACATAGCGCGCGACGAGAATGTTGACGCCGACCGAGATGCCGATGAACGCGCCGGTCAGAAGGTTTATCAGCGACGAGGTCGCGCCCACGGCGGCCAGCGACGTGCTGCCCGCGAATTTGCCGACGACAATGACGTCGGCTGCGTTGAACAGAAGCTGCAAGATGCCTGTGAGCGCCAGCGGAAGCGAGAACATCAGGATCTTTGGCAGCAGCGCGCCGTTCAGCATATCAAATCTCTTTGCCTTAGCCATGTTCCTCTCCTTCATATTTCCTGTAATATCGTCTGAAATCTCCGCCACGGAGCAAGCTCCGGCGGCAAATGCGAAAACTCGGCCGCAAGCCCCGTCTGCGGATGGAAAAAGCACACCCTGTACGACCACAGCGCGATCGGAAAGTCCGTCTCCGCCGCGCCGTATTTCCGGTCGCCCGCGAGCGGCATACCGCGCGAGGCGAACTGCACCCGGATCTGGTGCGTCCTGCCCGTGTGCAGCCGGATGCGAAGCAGTGACAGCCCCTCCGCCGTCCCGAGCACACGGTAATCAAGAACCGCCTCCCGGACATCCTTCCCCGGCCCCTGCCCGACACGCGCCATCCGCGCTGTTCGGTCATAAAAAAGCCAGTCGCGCAGTGTCCCCTCTGCCGCCTCCGGCCTTCCCGTGACGATCGCAAGATATTCCTTTTCAAATCGGTGCTCGCGCATCTGCTGCGACAGCAGCTCCGCCGCCATCCGCGACCGCGCAAACACCATCACCCCGCCGACCGCTGCATCCAGCCTGTGGACCGTCCGCACACATGCCCTCTCATCTCCGAGCACCGCCCGGATCTGTGCGGGCATACCGCCCGGCTCGTCGGTGGAGACGATGCCGGGGGGCTTCAAGCATACAAAGACCCGATTATCTTGGAATAGTACTTTCATAAGAAATCCGGCGGATCTTTTCCGCCAATACTGCGTTGGAAGCGCCTCGGAGTATACCCGATACGCCGTCGGCGCTTCGCCTTGTCTTGGCGGAAAATCTCTCGCCGGAGCGGTGAGGGGTGTTTTCCGCCAATACTGCGTTGGAAGCGCCTCGGAGTATACCCGATACGCCGTCGGCACTTCGCCTTGTCTTGGCGGAAAATCTCTCGCCGGAGCGGTGAGGGGCGTTTTCCGCCGATGCTGCGTTGGAAGCGCCCCGGAGGAAGTCCGATGCGCATTTGATGTGTTGGTCTCATCATTATAACACGCTTCGCGGAAAAGTCATAGCTTGGTTTTACGAAAACGGAGCGGAAGTTTTACAAGGCGGGGCGGCTTCCTTAATAATTCTTAAAAACCCCGCAAAAGCGCCGCATTTGCGAGAGAATTATGATACAATACAGAAAAATGGTATTGTAGGCGATGCAGGAGGAGACCGATATGGAACAGAAGAACGAACAAAGCGCCCTGATCCTCGTGGTGGACGACGAGCCGGACATCCGGCGTATCATCCGCATTTTGCTGGAATCGGGCGGCTATCGGGTCGCCGAGGCGCAAAACGGCCTTGCGGCGGTGGAATACGTGCGGAAGCAGCCGGGGGTCGATCTGGTGCTGATGGACATTATGATGCCGGGGCTGGACGGCGTATCCGCCAGCCGCGAGATCCGCGAGTGCTGCGCCGCGCCCATTTTGTTCCTGACCGCCAAGACGCAGGAGCAGGACAAGCTGGAGGCCTATCAGGCCGGCGGCGACGACTATCTGGCAAAGCCGTTTTCCCATGCGGAGCTGATGATGAAGGTCGAATCGCTGCTGCGGCGCTACCGTGTGTACAAGGGTAAGACGAACGGACAGGTCCTGCGGGCGGACGTGGTGCTCGACGAGCCGGGGCGGCGCGTGCTGCGCGGCGGGCGCTCGGTCGAGCTGACCGAGACGGAGTTTGAGATCCTCTGCTTTCTGGCCGCGCACCGCGGGAGCGTCGTGTCGGTCGAGCAGATCTATCGTGGCGTCTGGCGCGAAAAATACATGCCCTCGTCCACCAACACGGTCATGGTACATATTGTGAATCTGCGCAAGAAGCTGGAGGAGGATCCGACCAATCCCTGCCTCATCCGCACGGTCTGGGGGAAGGGGTATCAGATTGACTGAGAAAAAACGCTTCCGCTCGCTGCACTTTAAGCTCATGCTCGTGATGCTGGCGGGCTTCGGCCTGGGCGTTCTGACGTATGTGCTGACGGTGCAGTGCGGCAACTGGTTCATCGAGTCGCGCTATATGAGCGACGAGTCCGTAAGCCGCCGCAGCATGTCGGCAGTCGAGAGTCTGCAAACGTACATCCGCGACAACAACCTTGCCTCGCGGGACACCGAGCAGATCGCCCGCTGGTCGATGACGCAGAAGGACACCTACATCCTGTTCTACAAAAACCGCCATCTGGCGATGGAGGCCGGCTGGTGGGGCATCGACGACAGCGCCTCCATCCGAAGCCAGGAGCTGAGCGAGCAGACAGCCCTCACGATCTACCCCGTGAGCTTCCGTGACGGCGTGTTTCAGGCCGTCGTGTACGATTTTTCCGAGGTGAAGCTCTATGACGCCATGCAGGTCATCGGCATCGTGCTGGCGTGCGCGCTGTTTGCGCTTTTGATGCTGCTGTACAACAGCCGCATCACGCACGCCATCATCGACGTCTCGCGCGAGATCCAGGAGATCGGGCGCGGCAATCTCGACACGCAGATGCGGCCCGTTGACAACGATGAGCTCGGGCGGCTGACGCAGAGCGTGGACGCGATGCGCCGCTCGCTCATCCGCAAGACGCAGGAGGAGCAGGCGGCGCTGAAAAAGAACAGCGAGCTCATCACCGCCATGTCCCACGACATCCGAAATCCGCTCACGGCGCTGCTGGGCTATCTCGATCTGGCGCGCGGCGGGCAGTACCGCTCGGAGGGCGAGCTGAGGCAGTACCTCGAGGCCTCCTACTCCAAGGCCGAGCAGCTCAAGACGCTGACGGACGAGCTGTTCCGCTATGCCCTCGTGTTCGGCGGGCAGGAGCTGAATCTCGACATGCAGGAATACGACGCCGAGATCCTGCTGGAGCAGCTCCTGTTTGAGCCAATCATGGCGCTGGAGCAGCACGGCTTTCATATCCAGACCGCGCACCCGGCGCTCCGGTGCCGCATCCGGCTGGACGTCACGTATTTTCAGCGCGTGCTCGACAATCTCTTTGACAACCTCCGCAAATACGCAGACCCCGCCGCGCCGGTGGCGATCACGGCGATGGAGGAGGACGGCTGGCTCCAGCTCTGCATCGGCAACACCCGCAAAAAAGACCCCGGCGTGGTCGAGAGCAACAAGATCGGGCTCAAGACCTGCGAGCGCATTCTCGCGCAGATGGGCGGCCAGCTCCGCCGCTATGAGCAGGGCGAGCGGTTTTCCGTGGAGGTGTCGCTGCCGGAGCTGCCGGGCGGCACGGAAGAAGTTGCAAATTAGTTACAAATTTCCCGAACAGCTTAAGAATTTCTTAAAATTGGGCGCGCAGGGGTTTCGGTTTTGCCAAAACCCTGCTAGAATAGCGCCAGAACAGACGCAACCCACCCCCCGAGAAAGGAGGAACCCTATGAAACGACGCATGCTTGCGCTGCTGCTGACCGCGGCAGCACTGACCGGCTGCCTTGCCGCCTGCGGCAAAAGCGAAAAGCCGGATGCGGCCGCGCCTCCCAGCGCCGTGCAGGGAAAGCGCATGGAGGCGGAGACCGTCACCTCAAAGTACGCCTATTCCGCAGAGTACATCGACCTGCCGGTGGACGTGGACTACATCACCACGAACTGCGTCAGCGGCAATTACTTCTATTTTACCGCCAGCGTCAAAAGCGGGACGGACAGCTTCGTTGACCCCGACTCCGGCGAGGGCTATTCGTATGACACCTACGACCTCAAGCTCATCCAAATCGATCTCAGCACGCGCGAATGCACAGAGCTGGACGCGCTCGACGCCGTGCAGGCGGAGGGTGAAGAAGGCTGGCGCCGCGACATGTATGTTCAGAACATGACCGCCGCGCCCGACGGCGGCGTCTGCGTGTACGTTCAGACCAACAGCTATCGCCTCACCACGCCGGCGGAGGGCGATACGGCCAATTTCGGGAGCTACAATTACGAGGGCGGCACGCAGCAGAATCTCATTTTGTTCGTCGGCGCGGACGGAAAGACCGGAAAAACGGTCGATCTGAGCGCTGCACAAGGCGGCGATTTCTATCCCAGCGACTTCCTCTCCGATGCAAAAGGCTACCTCTATCTGGGCGACTTTGACCGCGTGTGCATCTGGGACAAGGACGGCAATTTTGTCACCGAGCTGGAGCTTGGCCCCGAATACAGCAATCTCATGCAGTACGGCGCGGACAAGATCGGCGTGGTGACCTACGGTCAGACGCACGTCTTCAAGGTCATCGACCCCGTGAAGAAGGCCTTCGGCGAGACGCTCCCGCTTCCCGCCGATGCGTATCAGATCTATCCGGGCGACAACATCTACGACTTTTTCTATGACAACAGCGGCAAGATCTACGGCTACATCACCCAGACCAAGACCGCCGAGAAGGTCATCGACTGGCTCGAGTGCGACGTGGACAGCAACAACATGACCTCGTTCAGCATCCTGCCCGACGGGCATGTGTTTGCCATGACGCAGGAATACCGCCGCGGCCGCCGCGGAAGCAGCGTCCAGCTCATCCTGATGACCCGCGTGGACGCCTCGACGCTGCCGCAGAAGAAGAACCTGACGCTCGCGTGCATGTATCTGGACTCCACGCTGCGCAGCCAGATCGTGCGCTTCAACCTCCGAAACCCGCAGTACCGCATCGTGGTGCGTGACTACTCCGAATACAATACGGAAGGCGACATTTCCCTCGGCATGACGAAGCTCACCACCGAGCTTGCCGCCGGGACGATGCCGGACATGCTGCTCACCACGTCCCTGCCGGTGCGGCAGTATGAGGCGAAGGGGCTGCTGCGCGATCTTACCCCGATGCTGGACGCGGACAGCACGCTCAGCCGCGACGATCTGATCACCGAGGTGCTCGACGCCCGCGCGGTCGATGGCAAGCTCTACCGGATGCCCACCAGCTTCATGATCTCCGCCGTCGCGGGGCGCGCGGACATCGTCGGCGGCTATGAGACGTGGACGCTCGACGATGTGCAGGACGCCATGAAAAAGCTCCAGCCCGGCGCGACGGTTTTCTCCGAGTTCTATACCAAAGAAAGCGTCCTGTCCAACTGCGTCAGCGACTATATGGACGCCCTTGTGGACTGGGAAAACGGCGTCTGCCGTTTTGACGGCGAGGAATTTCGGAGCCTGCTCGCGTTTGCAAACCAGTTCCCGCTGGAATGTGACTACAGCCGCGTTGCGTACAATGAGAGCGATTTTTCCCGCATGAAGGCCGGAAAGCAGCTTCTTATGTTCCTGACGTTCCACGGCTTTGACGCCCTCAACGGCCAGTTTACGCTGATGGACAACGCCCCCTGCTTTGTCGGCTTCCCGGTTCCCGCCTCCTGCGAGCGGGTGCGCAGCCGCTTCCTCCTGCAAGGCGAGCTTGCCATCACTGCCGCCTGCTCCGAGCCGGACGCGGCGTGGGCGTTCATCCGCTCCGTCCTTGATGAGGACTACCAATCCCAGCTCTGGAGCTTCCCTATTTTGAGATCGGCATTTGACGACATGCTCGCCGAGGCGATGAAGCAGGAGTTCTACACCGACGCAAACGGCAGACGCGTGGAGCGGCCCAAGGGCGGCGTCAGCTACGGCAGCGACGAAATGATCGACTGCTACGCCGTCACAGAGCAGCAGAAGGACATTCTCATGGAGCTGATTCGCTCCACAGACCGCGTCAGCGAGTATGACGATCACATCATGAGCATCGTCATCGAGGAGACCGGCGCGTATTTTGCCGGCCAGAAAACGCTGGACGAGACCGTGAAGGTCATCCAGAACCGCATGAATCTCTACGTCGCGGAGCAGCGCTGAACGCAGCGCGTCCGGACACGACACACCAAATCAGGAAACAGGTAATGCCTATGCAGTCACTCAAGCAAACAACACGCAAAAAAGCGGCGGCCGCGCCGCAGGAGGAGCGCCCGCCCAAGCGGCGCAGCCGCCTGCGGGAGCTTCTCCACTCGCTGTTTTTCTCAGGGCCGAGCTTTCTGGGAATGCTCATCTTCTTTGTCATCCCGTTCGGCGTGGTCGTGTACTATTCGTTCATCAACGGCGCGCTCGACCACGGCTTTGCGGGGCTCAAGAACTATGTGAGCGTCATGCAGAACGGCGCGTTCCGCATCGCGGTCAAAAACACGGCCGTTTTCTCGGCGCTGTCGGTGCCGCTGGCGGTCATTCTGGCCATGGCGCTGGCGCTGCTGCTCGAGGCGCGCATCCCGTGGAAAAGCCAGTTCCGCACCTTCTTCCTGAGCCCGATGATGGTGCCCATCGCATCGATCATTCTGGTCTGGCAGGTGCTTTTCCACGACAACGGCGTCGTCAACGAGCTGCTCAAGAGCCTTGGCCATGACAAGATCTACTGGTTTTCGTCCAACGCGAGCCTTGTCGTGATCGTGGTGCTGTTTTTGTGGAAAAACCTCGGCTACAACATGATCCTGTTCATGGCGGCGCTCAACAACGTCCCCAAGGCGATGCTCGAGGCCGCCGAGGTCGAGGGCGCGAGCGAGTGGACACAGTTCGTCCACATCAAGCTCCGCTATCTGTCTCCGACGATCCTGTTCGTGACGATCCTCTCGATCATCAACTCCTTCAAGGTCTTCCGCGAGATCTATCTGCTGACGGGCAATTACCCGTATGACTCGCTGTACATGCTCCAGCACTTCATGAACAACATGTTCCGCCAGCTCGACTATCAGAAGCTGTCGGCGGCGGCGGTGCTGCTGGCCATCGTGATCGTCATCCTGATCGCCATCCTTTTTGCGGTCGAAAACTACTTCGGAAAGGACGTGGAGGGATGAAGAAAAAACGCTATTTTTCGCGCGGTATGCTGACGCTGCTGGCGGCGGTGTTCGCCTTCCTGTTCCTGATGCCGACGGTCCTGACGATCACAAACTCGTTCATGGCGCAAAGCGAGATCACCGCCAACTACGGGCAGGTCTTTGCCAGCGGAACGAGCGGCAGCAGCTACATCTCAAAGGTCATCAACCTCAAGTTCATCCCCGACAAGGTGAGCTTCACGCAGTATATCACGGTGCTGCTCAAGAGCCCGGAATATCTGCTGAAATTCTGGAACGCGGTCATTCTGGTCGCGCCGATCGTGGTGGGCCAGCTTCTGGTCGCGTCGCTCGCGGCCTACGGCTTCACGCGCTGGCGCGGCAAGATCCGCGACACCATCTTTTTCGCGTATGTCATTCTGATGCTCATGCCGTATCAGGTCACGCTCGTCCCGAACTATCTGGTCAGTGACTGGCTGGGACTTCTGAACACGCGCTGGGCGATCATTCTTCCGGGCATCTTTGCCCCGTTCTCGGTGTTCCTGCTGACGAAGTTCATGCGCCGCATTCCGGTGTCGCTGATCGAATCGGCAAAGCTCGACGGCGCGAACGAGTGGCACGTATTCTGGGACATCTGCCTGCCGCAGTGCCGCAGCGCCCTGTATTCGGTCGCCATTCTGGTGTTTATCGATTACTGGAACATGGTCGAGCAGCCGCTCATCCTCCTGCCTGACGCGGAGATGCAGCCGCTTTCGGTCTATCTTTCCACCATCAATGCCGGTGAGATCGGCATTGCCTTCGCCGTCGCGGTGATCTACATGATCCCCGGACTTCTGATGTTCCTCCACGGTGAAGCGTATCTTGTTGAGGGCATCGCGCATTCCGGCTCTGTGAAAGGATAAAGGGGTAGAAGCTATGGAAACAAATGTGAAACGCAGAGAATGGGTCAAAACCGCCGCCATCATTTTTCTGGTGGTCATGCTGGTGCTGACGTTTTTCTCAAACACCATTTTGAATCATTCGCTGCCGGAGGTCGCCACGGCAAACGTGACCTCCGGAACGATCAACGCCAAGATCCGCGGCAGCGGCACGGTCTCCGCCAACGAGACGTATGACGTGACCATCAAGCAGACCCGCAAGGTCGCAAGCGTCAAGGTGCGCGTGGGCGACAGCGTCAGCGCGGGCGACGTTCTGATGACGCTCGAGGCCGAGGAGTCGGACGAGCTCAAGCAGGCGCAGACCGAGCTGGAGTCGATGGAGCTGAGCTACGAAAAGAGCCTCATCGCCGCCTCCACCGAGGCCGCGCGCGAAAACCGCGACGTGCAGAAGCTCCGCGAGGCCTATAACGACCTGCTGGCGCAGTATAACCAGTACAGCACCATGGATGCCCGTCAGGTCGAGCTGGAAAAAACCAAGGCAGAGGCAACGCTCAAGGAACTGCAAAAAGACCTTGCAAAAGCACAAAAAGAGCTTGAGAAGCTCAAAGCTGAGGACGAATACGTTCAGGCGCAGGCAGACAAGACAACGTATCAGACAGAATATGATGCTTGCAAAAAAGAGATCGACGAGTATACCGCGCAAATCAAGGAACTGCAATCTGGGAAAGTGATTCGTTCCGTAAGTGAAATTCAGGATGATATCAATGCTGCCGAACAGAAGAAAGAACAGCTTTTGAGAGATTATGCCTCCAGACTCGCAGAGCATGAGGCTATGTATCAAGAGTTTTCCAAGCTGGCAGGCGGGCGTGAAGAAATCATGGACGCCTATCAGGCAGACAGAGATCTTTTGATCAGAACGCTGATCGAGCGGGGCTATGGCAAAACAGTTACAGGTAATGGCGAAGAAAGCACCGTAGACGAAGCCGCGGTAGGCGCGACAGCAGATGCTATGATTGCCGCCTATAAGGCACTTAAGGGCTACTACGCCAAGTCGGCTGCGCTGGAAGATGATCTTGCAAGGCTCAATGCAGAGCTTAAAATCGCGCAGTCAACAGAAAGCACGGCAGATGCGCTGGCAAAGCTCAGCGCTAAGCTCGAAGATGCAAATAAAAGGCTGAAAGACGCCGACATGAAGCTGAACTCTGCCAAGCGGATCGTGGACAGCTATGAGGCGGAAATCGAAGCACTGGAAGGCAAGATCGAAAGAGCACAAAATGCAGTTGACACCCAGCAGGACAAGGTAAACCGGCTCACCAGCGCGAACACCCTCGCCGAGCAGGTCAAGTCCGCAAAGCAGGCGCTGGAGGACAAAATCTTTGAGCAGGGTCTTGCCGACGGCTCGGCGCTCGACCTCGAGGCCGCCAAGAAGGCCATCGACGAGAAAAAGGCCGACATTGAAAAGCTGACCCAGAACGCCGACGAGGTCGAGGTCAAGGCCAAGGTCGGCGGCACCGTGAGCGCCATCAACGTCACCGCCGGCAACAACGCGGGCGCCGAAACGCCGCTCATGACGCTCAACCTGACCGACCGCGGCTACACCGTCAAGATCTCCGTCACAAACGAGCAGGCCAAGAAGGTCCGCGTCGGTGACAGCGCGGAGCTGGTCAACTACTGGTACGGCGGCGACATTCAGGCAACGCTGGAAAACATCACGAACGACCCCTCGAACCCCGGCAAGGCGAGACTTCTCGTGTTCCGGCTGACGGGTGACGTGGAGCCCGACACGAATCTGACGCTCTCCATCGGTCAAAAGAGCGCGAACTATGACTGCATCGTGCCCAACTCCGCCATCCGCACCGACAGCAACGGCACCTTCGTCCTTGCCATCGTTGCAAAGAGCACGCCGCTGCGCACGCGCTATACCGCGACGCGCGTGGATGTGCAGGAGCTTGCAAAGGATGACACCGTGACCGCCGTGACGGGTCTGTCGTCGGGCGACTTCGTCATCACCACCTCGACCAAGCCCATCGAGGCCGGCACGCAGGTGCGCCTGGTGGAGAACAACTGATGCGCGGGCGCGGTGGAAAATACGTCAGAAAGACGGCGCCTCTGACGAAAAAGCAGCTCGTCTGGCTGCTCGTGAACGCCGGACTGGCGGCGCTGGCGCTGCTGTGCGTGTGGGGGCTGAACGCCGTGACGGGTGCGCTCCCGACGCAGTCGGCGGCAAAGGCGTGGCGCGGCACGAGCGAAATGCGCTTCGCGCAGGTCTCGGTCTTTCTGCCGGAGGACGAAAAGATCGACCAGTCCTCCGTTGAGAGCTTCCGCAGGACGCTCGACCAGAAGCTGATCGACGCCTCGCTGGAAGCGCCCGAGGGCGGCAGGCTCTATGACGACGCCTATTCCGGCGTCACGACCGTCGCGGTCACGAGCGGAAAGACAACGCTCTCGGTCAAGACCGTCGGCGTGGGCGGGGATTTCTTCCTGTTTCACCCCCTGACGCTCCGCTCGGGCAGCTACCTGACCGCCAACGATTACATGAACGACCGCGTCCTGCTCGACGAGGAGCTGGCGTGGGCACTGTTCGGAAGCTATGACGTGGCGGGCATGAGCATCCAGATCGGCGAGCGCACCTACCCCGTGGCGGGCGTGGTGCACCGCGAGGACGATTTTGCCAGCAAAAAGGCCTATCAGGACGGCCCTGGCATGTTCATGAGCTATGACGCGCTGAACGCCATCTCCGAGACGAAGCTCAGCGCCTACGAGATCGTCATGCCGGACATGATCTCCGGCTTTGCCGAGAGCATCGTGAAGGCCGCCTTCACCGGCGGCAAGGCGGCGGTCGTGCAGAACACGGGGCGCTACGGGGCGCTGCGGCTGTGGAAGGTGCTGACTGCCTACGGCGAGCGCTCGATGAACACGCGGGGCATCATCTATCCCTACTGGGAAAATGCCGCGCGGCTGACCGAGGATTACGCGGCGCTGCTGCTGCTGTTTGCGGTGCTGCTTGCCGTCTGTCCGGTCGTGTGCGCCGCGATCTGGCTCGTGCGCACCGTCAAGCGCCTTGTCCTGCGCGCCGCCGGTGCAGCCGGCCGCAAGATCGGCGAGAAGATCGAGGAAGAAAAAGAAAAGCACTATGTCCGCAGCGGCATCTGAGCGGCTGCGGCAGAAACGAAAAAAGCATGATATTCGGCGGAGCCGCGCTTCCATGGAGGCGCGGCTCCGCGTTTTCATGCAGGACAAGCGGAGCGGGCGGCTGTCCGCGCAAAATATACAGTTCTGCGGCGTATGTTTATACGTCGGACACGGAATATATAAAATGCACGAAAAGCCTGCGAAAAAATCCTGTAAAATATGTGGATTTTGCAGGAAAAACATGTTATACTCAAAGTGTATCAGGATCGTTTGGCGCGCGCCGGCAAAGGCTGCGCCAGCGCGGACGGTCCCGTTGCGCAGCAGCCGGACAACGCAGGACGAGGGGGTTGTGCGATCGCAGGCTGAGAACAGGCGCGGCTGCGCAGAAAAGGAAATTTTTGAAGCAGGAGGAATTTCTGAAGATGAAAAAACACAGTGTACGCTTACTCGCGCTGCTGCTGGCTGTGGTCATGGTCCTTTCGGTCATGCCGACCATGGCACTGGCAGAAGGCGAGGCGAAGACTGCAACGCTGGTCACCGACGTAACGACCCTGAAGGTCGGCGACGAGGTCGTGATTGCGGCAAAAGACGCAGATTATGCGTTAGGAACAAACCAGAAAACAAATAACCGCGAGGCCGTCGCGGTTACGAAGGACGGCAGCAAGCTGACGTTGACTGAAAAGGTACAGACGCTGACGCTGCAAAACGGAAACAAGGAAAACACCTTCGCATTTTATACCGGTTCCGGCTACCTGTATGCTGCCGGAAAATCCAAGGCACAGGGAGCAAATACAAATCAGAATCATCTGAAAACAGGAAAGACTCTGACAGATAATGCGTCCTGGAAGATCGAGATTGCCAAGGGTGCAGCATCCGTTGTTGCACAGGGCGAAAATGGATGCAATATACTGCGTTACAACGCAAAAGGCACCTTGTTCTCGGCGTATTCCTCCGGACAGGATGATATTGCAATCTACAAGCTCGACGCCGCGTCTGCTCCGTCCAATAAGGTCGCGACCCCGACGGCTTCCCCGGCTGCGGGCGAGGTAGAAAAGGGTACGGAGATTACCTTCTCCTGCGCAACGCAGGGCGCAACGATCGCCTACGCGACGGACGGCACGAACTTCACCGAGGGCACGACGGCGACTGTGACTGAGAATGTCACCTTCACCGTCAAGGCCTCGAAGAAAGACATGGAAGACAGCGACACCGCAACGTTTGCCTATACTGTTAAGGTCGAGGAGCCGAAGACGGTTCCCATCAGTACGGCGCTTGCGGGAGGCGCGGGCGAGTCCTTCACCGTCAAGGGCGTTGTAACGCTGGTGGACGGCAGGAATTATTATCTTCAGGACGCGAGCGGCGGCATCTGCCTCCGTCTCGCTGCCACGACGCAGGACATACACCTTGGCGATACCATCATCGGTACCGGCAAGCGCGCGGAGTTCAACGGTCTTCCGCAGCTTGATGGCGGCACGTTCCAGATGAGTACGGGCATGATGCTGAGCGCAAAGGAAACCACCATCGGCGCTCTGACGACGGCAGACGTCTGCACCTACGTTACCATCAACGACGTGGAGGTCACGGAGGTTTATGACAACAACGGCGCGTTCAAGCAGCCGAACATCAAGGTTAAGGACGCGGATGGAAAGGTCATCCAACTCTACAAGGCTGTAATCAACAAGGTTGAGGACGCTTGGGAATACAAGGTCGGCGATAAGCTGGACATTACGGCGGCGGTTGGCATCAACAGCGGCAAGCTCCAGCTCCGCAACACCAAGGCGGAGGAAATCAGACGGCACAGCGACGTTTATGACCCGATCACGGAGGACATGATCCCTGAGGGTGCACGGAACGTCAAGCAGGCCGGCGAACTCACGGGCACGACGGAGAACGTGACCGTTGTCGGTCAGGTCGTGTACCACTATGGCAAGAACTTCAAAGGGAACGCCAGCATCGACTCCATCATCCTTGAGGACGTGATCGACGGCGAAATCTATGGCTTCCAGGTCTATGACTACACCAATTACACAAAGTATGTAGTCGGCGATGTGGTCAAGGTCACGGGCAAGGTAGAGCTCTACGGTGGTGTCCCGCAGATGAAGTTCCCCGCCATGACCGTGGTGAAGGCTGGGCTCAAGCCGATTGCGGCACAGGAGATCACCGTCTCTCAGATGGGCAAGGAATATCTGAGTGAATATGTTTTTATCAAGGACATCACGCTTGGTACATACAACAAGGACGGCAATACGTCTGTCACAGATAAAACCGGTACCAAGAACCTGTTCAAGGGCGTTCCGCTCCCCGCAAACACGCAGGAAGCAGATGTGATTGCGCTGTATGCCTGCTGCTCGGCATTTAACGGAAATTATCAGCTCCGCAACGGCAGCAGCACGGATTATGTTACGAGCCTTGCCCCCGCCCCCTCCGGCGAGCTGCCCAAGGACGGCGACAAGGTCGTGATCTACAACCAGAACGCCAAGGCGGTTCTGGCCGAGCAGATCGGCACGGAAAGCCCGTCGATCAACAAGGCTGCGGCGGAGATCGTGGACAACAAGGCCGTTCCGGCGAACGGCGCGGTCGTGTTTGAGGTCGAGCAGAACGGCGAGTATCTGCGCTTCAAGAACGAGACTTACGGCTACCTGTGCTCCAACGGCACCGGCAACAACGCCTTCTACTGCAAGGCATTTGATGATTCCATCAAGACTGAGGACGCCGACTGGCTCGTGCGCACCTGCTCCGGCGGCGTGGGCGGCTATGAGATGGAGCATCGCACGGCGAAGTTTAACGGCCTCCACAGCCAGTGGCTGGAATACTACGCCGATTCCTTCAAGACCTACAGCATGTACAAAGTCACGGACTACACCATCTACTCCTTCTTCTTCTATCCCGTGGCGGAGGGCGTGAAGCTCCACAATGGTATTGTCAACGACCCGCAGGTCGTGTTCGGCACGCCTCTGGACGCCTTTAAGGGCGCAGAGTATGCGCTGACCTTCACGATCGACGCGCCGTTCGGCGTGGAGGGTACGCCTGAGGTCACCGTGAACGGTGAAAAATATGTCCCGACGCTTTCTGACGGCACCTACACCGTCATCATCCCCGGCGAGAAGGTCACCGGTGAGACGCTCGATGTGACTGTCAGCGCCAAGGATACGGAAAACACGGCCTTCACCGGCACGATCAAGATCGCCGTCAAGGACGAGCCGGTCATCTCGAACGTCACCCCCGCACAGGGCGCCGAAACGAAGGAAAATAAGCGCCCGGTGATCTCCGCTGAGATCACAAACGCCGGCGAGAACGCCGATGTGACCATGACCGTCAACGGCGAAAAGGTCAGCGCGGTCTATCAGGGCGGCAAGGTCACCTACACCCCGGCTGCCGACATGGCGGACGGCAAGGTCACCGTGACCGTGACGGTCACGCGTGCCGACAAAAAGACGGCGGAAAAGACCTGGAGCTTCACCGTCGGTGAGGCCAAGAGCCGCCTCTACTTCGGCCAGCTCCACTCCCACACGCAGTATTCCGACGGCTCGGGCACGCTGGAAAGCGCGCTGAAGTATGTTGCCGATCTGCCGGCGAGCGCGAACGTTGACTTTGTCGCGTTCACCGACCACTCCAACTACTTTGACAAGACCGGCGAGGTCAACCCCGAGGAAGCGCTCTACGACATGGGCAAGGCCACGGCCTACAGCCAGGACAGATGGGCCTCCTACAAGAACGCGGTCGAAGCGTTCAACACGGAAAAGGCCGGCAGCATGGTCGCCATCGCGGGCTTTGAGATGACGTGGTCCGGCGGCCCCGGTCACATCAACACCTTCAACACCCCCGGCATCGTCTCCCGCAACAACAAGACGCTCAACAACAAGACCGACGACGCGGGCATGAAGGCCTACTATGCGCTTTTGTCGAAGCCCGAGGGCGCAAGCTCCATCAGCCAGTTCAACCATCCGGGCACGACCTTCGGCACGTTCAAGGACTTTGCCTACTGGGATGCCGTCATTGACTCCCGTATGTATCTGGTCGAGGTCGGCAACGGCGAAGGCCAGATCGGCGCGGGCGGCTACTACCCGAGCTACAGCGAGTACATCAAGGCGCTGGACAAGGGCTGGCACCTCGCTCCGACCAACAACCAGGATAACCACAAGGGCCGCTGGGGCAACGCCAACGACGCCCGTGACGTCATCCTGACCGATGATTTCTCCGAGCAGGGCATCTATCAGGCCATGCGCGACATGCGCATCTACGCCACCGAGGACAAGAACCTCGAGATCGGCTACACCGTCAACGGCATGCCGCTCGGCTCCATCATCACCGAGGTCCCCGAGAAGCTGACCTTCGACATCTCCTTCTACGATCCCGACCCCACCGATTCCATCAAGAAGGTCGAGCTGGTCGTCAACTCCGGCAAGGTCGCTTATAAGTGGGACAATGCCGCGGAGTTTGCAAACGGCTCTGTCAGCGTGGAGCTGGCTCCCGAGTACAGCTACTACTTCGTCCGCATCACGCAGGGCGACGGCGACATCGCCGTGACCGCACCTGTCTGGGTCGGCGAATCGCTCAAGCTCGGCATCTCCTCCGCAGTCTGCGGCACGGCAACGCCTGTCACCGATGAGGAGCTGACCATCACCACGACGCTCTTTAACAGTGAGAACACCGACGCGGCCATCCAGTCCGTCACCTACACCGTAAACGGCAAGGAGCTCGAAGGCACCAAGGGCGGCGCAACGACGGTTCCGGCCTCCGGCACGTCTGCCGTCACCTTCCGGTACACGCCGAAGGCGGCCCGCGTGATGACGGTCACCGTCACGGCAGTCCTGACGCTCAAGGACAAGGATTACACCTTCACCAAGGACGTCACGCTCGATGTTCTCGACGCGAGCAAGCTCGTCTACATCGGCATCGACGCCTCGCATTACAACGAGTATGTTGCGGGCAACTACAAGGATTCCATGGGCAACTTCGGAAACCTCGCCGCGGAGTATTCCGTGCGCACGGTGCAGCTCAACACCAGTGAGGAGCTGATCGCGGCCTGCGGCAACACGAAGTACAAGGCGCTCATTCTGACCGCACCCTCCCGCCGCCTTGAGGCAGCGCAGAAGGACCCCAAGACCTACTCCGAGGCAGAGCTCGCCGCCATCAATTCCTTCAACGAAATGGGCGGCACGGTGATCCTCGCCGGCTGGTCTGACAACTATGAGAACTACCCCGTCATTCAGGAAAACCCGGCCATCAAGCACATGGCGGAGACGCAGAACGACGTTCTGGCGGCGCTCGGCTCGAGTCTCCGCATCTCCGACGACGCGACCTATGACGATGTTCGCTCCGCAGCCGACGGCGTTGACAAGTGGAGACTCTACTTCTCGACCTACAACATGGACCACCCGCTGCTGAAGGGTGTGATCTTTGACGCGAAGCATCCGTTCGACAAGCTCTACACCGAGCGCTTCAGCCACTACGGCGGCGCGTCCATCTACGCGGTCGATGAAAAGGGCGAGCCGACCTCCGCAATGCCCGCAACGGTCCGCCCCGTGGTCTACGGCCACGCAACGACCTACTCCGTGGACGTTGACAACGATGGCCGCGGCGGCGCCGGCGTTCCGAAGTACGCCTATGCAGAGGGCGACAACCGCCTGATGGTCATGGCGACCGAGCAGCTCGCGGGCAAGGGTCAGATCATCGT
Organism: uncultured Eubacteriales bacterium; assembly: GCA_900548625.1. Taxonomy (GTDB): domain Bacteria; phylum Bacillota; class Clostridia; order Oscillospirales; family Oscillospiraceae; genus CAG-170. The sequence goes on from URLO01000001.1 coordinate 22,771, forward strand.
CTCCGGCGCGGCCTTCATGTCGAACTTTGAGGTTCAGGCACAGGTCGATAACGCCGCAGAGAAGAACTACTCCAACTACCGCATCTGCGAAAATCTGCTGGCAATGTTCAATACGACCGAGATCACCCCGATCAAGACCGTTCAGGAAGAGCCGGACGAGGGCGTCAAGTTCACCATCGTGGGCATCGTGACCTCCAACGCCTCCGGCTATGACAAGGACACTGCATTCTTTGACTGCATCTACCTGCAGGATGAAACCGCCGGCATCAATGCCTTCCCGGTTGCAGGCAACTTTAAGATCGGCGACAAGGTTCGCATCACCGGCACCACCTCCTCCTATCAGGGCGAGCGCCAGATCGCTGTGACAAGCATCGCCAAGCTCGGTGAGGGCGAGGCGCCCGCGCCGAAGGCCGTCACCGCTGCACAGCTCGAAAACAAGGGCTTCCTCGGCAGCCTTGTGACGGTGGAAGGCACCGCAACGAAGATCGAGTACTCCAACGGCCTCATCCAGACCATCATGGTCAGGGACGATTCCGGCAAGGAAGCCCGCGTCTTTATTGACGGCTACATCACCACCGCCAAGGACGTTGAAAACGCAGCAGTCGGCTGCCACGTCAAGGCAACAGGCCTTGCCTCCTACGACGATACCTTTGTTCTCGCGGACGGCACGCCCATCGCGCAGCGCATCCGCATCCGTGACCGCGCAGACGTTGTCTGCACCGCAGGCGAGACCCCGGTCAAGACGTGGAACATCACCTACGTTCTGGACGGCGGCGTCATCAACGGCGACTACCCGACGACTTATGAAGAAGGCACGGTGACTGTTCTCCCGACCGACGTGACGAAGGACGGCTACACCTTCCTCGGCTGGTTCACCGCAGCAGAAGGCGGCGACAAGGGCACGCAGATCGAAGCAGCGGAAACCGGCGACAAGGAATTCTTCGCCCACTGGCAGAAGAATGAGACCCCGGTCAAGACGTGGAACATCTTCTATTTCACGGACGGCGGCGTCATCAACGGCGTCTATCCCACGACGTATGTGGAAGGCAAGGGCGCGAAGCTGCCCACCAGCGTGACAAAGAAGGGCTACACCTTCCTCGGCTGGTTCACCAAGGACGGCGTGCGCATCACCCGGATCGGCGCGGAAGCGACCGGTGATGTCACGGTATACGCACACTGGACACTCGATGCACTGTATCCGTCCGTTCTGGACGCGATCTTCGGCGGCATGGACTTCAGCGACGTCTCTCCGCGCGACTGGTTCTACAAGGACGTTGAATACGTCTACGAAAAGGGCATCATGGACGGCATCGACAAGCACACCTTCGCACCGGATGCCAACCTGACCCGCGGCATGCTCGTGACGATCCTCTACCGCATCGAGGGCGAGCCCGTCACGCGCGGCAGCGCCGACTTCACGGACGTGGAGCTTGGCCGCTGGTACACCAAGGCGGTCGCATGGGCTGCATCGAAGGACATTGTCAACGGCTACGGCGGCGGCAAGTTCGGCCCGAACGACCCCGTCACCCGTGAGCAGCTCACCACCATTCTGTACCGCTACACCGCGTACAAGGGCGAGAGCACCGCGGCATTCTCCGGCAACCTGAACCGCTTCAAGGACGCTGCGTCTGTTTCGAATTACGCAGTCGATGCGGCAAACTGGGCCGTCGGCGAGGGCATCATCAACGGCTCCGGCGACCTGTTCATGCCGAAGAGCAACGCCACGCGCGCACAGGTCGCGGCGATCATCCACCGCTATCTGGCAGGCTGAGCAGCAAGCCAAATCGAATCATCTGCATTCCGCCCCGCCGGGAGCCTTCCCGGCGGGGCATTGCCAAAGCATCTGCGGCCGTGTGCCGCGCAGAAGGAGTCTGCATGAAAGAGAAACTCAAAAACATTCCGCACAGACGCTGGACGGAGCTCGGCATCTGCACGGTGCTGGCGCTTTTGCTGCTCGTCTGGGCGCTGGCGCTGGAGCTGACGGAGCCCGAGCGCGAGGCAACAGCGGCGCAGAAACGGCAGTTTGCCGTCGCGCGTGTGCTGGACGTGCTGGAGGACAACGCCGAAACGCAGGACTGGACGGAGGGCCGCCGCATCGGCCAGCAATATCTTGAGATCGAGATCCTGACCGGCGACTGGAAGGGCGCGGTGCTCGAGACCGTCAACTACCTGACCATTTATACGAACGTGGACGCAAAGGTCGGGACGCGGATCATCGTCCGTCTGGAGGCGGACGAAACCGGCGCGCCGTACATCCTGTCCGTCCCGAACTACAACCGAACGCCGGTGCTGCTGGGGCTGATCGCCGTATTTGCGCTGCTGCTGGTGGTGATCGGACGGCGAAAGGGACTTATGGCGCTGCTTGGCCTTGCGTACACGCTGGCGAGCGTCTGGTTCATCCTGATTCCGATGCTCCTGCGCGGCGCAGACCCGATCCTGACGGCGATCGGCATCGTGGCGCTGACCACGGCGGCCTCCCTCATCCTGCTGACCGGCCTGAGCAGGAAAACGCTCTGCGCAACGCTCGGCTGCATCGGCGGCGTGGCGGCTGCGGGGCTGTTCGCGGCGCTCTGCGGGACGATCTCTCCGCTCAACGGATTTAACCTGACCGAGGCGGAAGAGCTGATCCTGCGCGCCTCCGACCGCGGCATCCGCATCAGCGGCCTGTTTGTCAGCGGCATCCTGATCGCCTCGCTCGGCGCGGTGATGGACGTGGCGATGTCCATTTCCTCCGCCTGCTGGGAGCTGCGCGAGGTCGATCCGGCGCTTACGCGCGGCGCGCTGTTCCGCTCGGGCATGAACATCGGCCGCGATGCGATGGGCACGATGGCAAACACGCTCATTCTGGCGTTTGCCGGGTCGTCTCTGAATGTGCTGATCTTGTTTCAGGTCTACGATTATCCGATGATCCAGCTTTTTAACGCCGATTCCATCGCCGTCGAACTGATCCGCGGCGTCGGCGGCAGCATCGGCATCATTCTGACCGTCCCGCTGGTCGCGGCGCTGAGCGCGCGCATCATGAGCAGGAACAAAAAACAGCCGAAAAAAGCGAAAAAATAAGCAAAAAATGCGTGCGGCTCCGAACAGGGCCGCACGCATTTAAGCTTGTCAAAAGTCCTTTTGACAAGCTCTCAAACGCGAACCGCGAGGGCTGGGTTCGCGTTTGAAAAGGCTGCGTGATGCGGCGCGCATAATTTGTGCGCTGCTTGCGCACAAATTCCACACTTGCATCACGGAGAGAATTTTGTCCGAGGTACACGCCCCCGGACAAAATGGATTCACTTTTTATTTCGCCGTGCGCGGCGAAACTCTACGAGGTTTTTGACCGTCTGAAATGCGTGCGGCTCCGAACAGGGCCACACGCATTTGCGTTTTTTCTTTTCTTTTTGCCGCTTCTGTGATAGGATAGGCAGAGCCGGGGCCGCGCGCGTCAGCGCTTTGGTTTCGGCTGGTGCAGGATCTGATGCACGACCGCCACAAGGCTGATGCCCGCGGCAAGGCCGACCGCCCACTGCGCCGTCAGCGTGCCGTAAAGCTCCATTGCTTCGCGGTCGCCGCGCACCAGCCCGAGCATCATCAGGTAGACGGAGTTGCCCGGAACCAGCGGAATGAGCGTCGGAATGAGAAACAGTGTGGCGGGCGCCCGGACATGCTTGGCAACAAGCTCGGCATAGGCGGCAGAAAACATGCTGACCACCAGAACGGCGCACAGCAGGTTGTCGATCCGCGCATACAAAAGCCGGTACAGACCCCAGCAGAGCGCCGTTCCGAACAGCGCCAGCGGCAGATGCCGCTTCGGCAGATGAAACAGCAGGCAGAACGCAGTCGTGCCGACTACAATGATGATAAGTTCTCTGATCATCTCTTACACCCCAAACAGAAACATTGCCCCGCCAAAGCCCAGCGCCAGCGCGCCCGCGAGGAGCAGCGACTCAGACAGCCGCAAAAGACCCGAGATCGTATGTCCGACCAGCATGTCGCGCACGGAGTTGGTCAGCGCCAGACCCTGAATGAGCAGCATGATGGCGCCGCTCATCATAAACTGGATGTTCAGGACCGGCAGCAGCCGCACGGCAAAGCAGCCGATCGAGCCGATCAGAAGCGAGGTCAGGAACTGAAAGACGGCGGCATTGCGGAAAACCGGCATGACCTTTCTTTGCAGCAGGCAGATGATCGTGCCGAGGAGCGCTGCGGTCAGGCCGTCGTAAATATTGCCGCCAAAAAACATGGCGAAGCAGCCGCCGCCGACGGCGCTGCCGGCGTACACCTCCAGCGCGTTCGGCTGCTCGGCTGTGATCTTCTGCACACGCTCGTGCAGCTCGTCCAGCGGCAGCGGCTCGGCGCAGCAGGCGCGGCTGAGGGCATTGAGCTGCTCCAGCTTTGCAAAGTCTGACGAGGCCGCGCGGTGGATGCGGCGCGTCTGCGTCAGCTCCACGCCGTCGCGAAATAAAACCGTCAGCACGATGTCTGACGTGATGACAAATATATTGATCTCCTCGGCGCCGTAGGCGCTGCTGAGGCGCGTGATCGTATCTTCAACACGGTTGATCTCCGCGCCGCTTGCAAGCAGCGTCTCGCCGATGTCCAGAAGCTCATGCAGGATCCGGTCGTGCCGTTCCATGCCGCATTGGCTCTGCTGTTCCATGGCGCATTGCCTCCTTGTGTGTGACTGGAAACACATTCTATCAAATTCTATCCGTTTGTCAAGTAGAGGAAGGGAGCCAAACACATGAATTATGCAGCCATCAAGCCGTGGGACATCGCAAACGGCCCCGGCGTCCGCGTGAGCCTGTTCGTTTCAGGCTGTACACACCACTGCAAGGACTGCTTCAACCCCGAAGCATGGGATTTTGACTACGGCGAGCCGTTTGACCGCGCCGTGATGGAGCGCATTGTGACGATGATGCAGCCGCAGTATATCCGCGGCATCACCTATCTCGGCGGCGAGCCGTTTGACGCGCGCAATCAGGCAGGGCTTCTGGAGCTGACGCAGCTGCTCCGCGCGCGTATGCCCGAAAAGAGCATCTGGGCGTTCACAGGCTACGTCTACGACCGGAATCTTCCGCGCGTCGCGGGCGTCACGGACGCGCTTCTGGCGGAGCTTGACGTGCTGGTGGACGGGCCGTTCATCGCGGAGCGGAAAAATCTCAGCCTGCGCTTCCGCGGCTCTGAAAACCAGCGCCTGATCGATATGCCGCAGACCTTAAAAACCGGAGCCGTCGTCCTCTGGGACGAGCGGCAGTGAGGAGGATACCATGCCGAAAATCAAGATTCATTATTTTTCCGAGGACGCGCCGCGTCTGAAAATGACCGAAAAGGGCGACTGGATCGACCTGTACTGCGCCGAGACGATGACGCTTCACGCGGGAGAGTTTGCCCTTGTTCCGCTCGGCGTTTCGATGCAGCTTCCCGCCGGGTACGAGGCGCGCACCGCGCCGCGCAGCTCGACCTTCCGCCGTTGGGGCATTTTGCAGGCCAATTCCATCGGCGTCATCGACAACAGCTTCTGCGGCACGAACGACGAGTGGAAGCTGCCCGTCTATGCCACGCGCGACACGGTGATCGAAAAGGGCGACCGCATCTGCCAGTTCCGCATTTTCGAGATCCAGCCCGCCATCGAGTTTGAGGAGTGCGACACGCTCAGCGAGCATGACCGCGGCGGCTTCGGCTCCACCGGCGTCAAATAATTCCACGCAGAACCGAAAAAGACCAAAAGGGCTGTAGCGAAAAAATCGCTACAGCCCTTTCAGCTTGCCAAAAGCCTCGTTGAGTTCGCGCCGCGCCATTTTCCTTGAAATACGTCAGTATTCCTGCGAAAAAATGTCTTGCAAAGCGCGAGAATTCCTCGCTGCCGGTCACATTTTCAGTTTTCAGATACGCCCTGGACGGAAAACGGCTTGGCGGCTTTAGCCCCACAGCGCCGAGAGCATCGGGACGATCTGCTTCTTTCGCGAAACAACGTGCGGCAGGAAGCAGGCGTGGTCCTTGAGCTGCACGCCGAAGGCCTGCGTCATGATGTCCTCGTCGCCGGCGTAGAGGATGTGCGAGCCCTCCAGCAGCACGTCCGTCAGCATCAGGATCATGAAGCTGTAGCCCTTTTCCTCGATGGTCTTGCGCATGAGCGCCAGAAATTCCTCGCTGCGCTGGAGCAGGTGGTTTGCATCGACGCAGGTGATCTGGCTGACGCCGAAATCGTGATCGGCGATGTGGAAGTTTTTGAAGTCCGCGAACAAAAGCGTGTCTGCGGGCTTGTCATCCGACGCCGACGCCGCGAAGATCTCCTTGCCGAGCTCGTCGAGCGAGACATTCGCGATGCGCGCCATGCGCTCGGCCATGCGGTGGTCGAGGGCGGTGGAGGTCGGGGACTTGAACATGACGGTGTCGGCCACGATGGCCGCCGCCAGAAGTCCCGCCAGATTGCTCGGCGGCATGAGCCCCTTCTCCTGATACATGCTGGAGACGATGGTGGCGGTAGAGCCGACCGGCTCGTTTCGGAAATAGATGGGGCTGCCGGTCTGGATGTCGGCCAGACGGTGGTGGTCGATGATCTCCAGGATCTCCGCCTGATCGAGACCGGGGACAGACTGCGAGATCTCGTTGTGATCGACCAGAACCACGCGCTTGCGGCGCGGCTTCAGCAGGTGATAGCGCGAGAGCGTGCCGACGACATGCTCGTTCTCATCGAGGATGGGGTAGCTGCGGTGGCGGCTTTTCAGGACGATCTCACGGACGTCATCGACAAAATCCGTCAGGTGGAACGCCTGAAGCTCCTCGGTGCGGCAGACGCGCTGGACGGGGATCGCGTGAAAGACCATGCGAGCGGCCTTGAATGCGTCATAGGGCGTGGCGATGATGCAGGTGTCGGCGGGCGCGGTCCGCAGATCCTCCGGCAGCTCTGCCTGACAGACGATCAGGCAGCACACGCCAAGCTCGATGGCGCGGCGCGCCATCTCCGGCTGCTGGCCGCAGATGACGATGCTGTTTTTTGACGAAAACAGCAGATTCGGGTTGTTCTGCGGCAGCGCGATGGAGACCTCGCCGCTCACCGTATCGACCAGATTGCCGGCTTCGTTGACGATCCTCCCGTCCAGAACGCTCAGAAGGTTAAAGACCGGGATGGAATCGACGCTCGCGTCGTTGATGGTCTGGATGTCGTAGGCCGCGATCTCATTGGAGGAGAGCATACCGTACAGCCCGCCGTCGTCAGTCGTGACGGGAAGGGAGGCGCTGCTGCGGATGGCGTGGATGGCGTCCCACGCGCGGCTGACCGTCACCGCACCGCTGAGCGCGGGCGGCATGTCGTAATCGAGGTCGCAGACCTGCGTGCGCATGGTCTGGATGCGCACAGGCGGCTGGAAGCCGAAGCGGTCGAGGATGAGCTGCGTCTCGTCGCTGACGTGGCCGAGCCGCGCGGCGACAAATTCGCGGTCGCCCAGCGCGTTGCGCAGCGCCGCGTAGGCGATGGCGGAGACGATGGAATCGGTATCAGGGTTTCGATGGCCGGTGACATAGATGGGATCCATGGGATCTGCCTCCTTCCGGGCGTCAGTCCGCCGTTGGGAACTCAACGCCGCCGAATTTCATGAAAAAACGCACGGGATAATAGCGGTCCAGATAATTCTGACAGAACCAGTCATAGGTTGCATCGGGCAGATGCTGAAGCTCCGGCGCGTCGCAGCGGAAGCGCTCGAACGTTGTGCGGTCGCCGGACAGCAGCGCCGCCAGCAGCTCAAGCTGCCCCTCCTGCCGCAGCCGCGCAAAGCAGCCGTCAAGGATGCGGACGCAGGCGCGCTCCTCCACGGGGGCGAGCAGTTCCTTGTTTCCGAGCCACGCGAGAAAATCGTCCATGTCGAGGATCGTGCGCGCGGCGGCGTGCGACAGCGTCCGGAAGCCCTCCGCGTCACGGCGTTTCAAGACGTCGATCAGATATTGCAGCAGCGCGTCGTCCAGACAGACGCTGTCCAGAAAGACCTCGTAGATGTCGCGGATCTCTGTTTTGACGGGCTCCGCGGCCTCCTGCGGCGCGGGCATCCGGCTGAGCGCCTGCGCGAGCGCGGCAGGGTCGAAGGACTCGTATTCCTCCTCGGGGATGACGATGCCGCTTTCCTCGGCGCACATGCGCACAAAGGCGGGAATCCCAAGCCGGGCGATCTGCGCCTGAAGCTCCATCGCGCGGCGCATCTCGTCCGTCTCGTGCAGCGTCATGCCCTCGGGGAGCGGGCGCGTCCCGTCCAGCATTTCGCCGAGAAAACGGATATAATATTGTAATAGTGTCATAGCGATACTCCTGACTGCATTGCAGATCGTTCTACTGTCCAGTCTAGCATCTTCCGGAGGGGATGTCAAAGAAAAAGGCGGTGTGGCGCGTTTTTCTCCTGCACTGCTGAAACAGATGCGCCCTGCGGGGCGTCTATAAAGATGTAAGCTTACAACGGAGGCATACTATGCTGAACGCAGAGAATTTACTCAGACAGATCGCGCAGCGGCGCGAGCATGCGCTGGAGCAGAGCATCCGCCGCTACGGCGGATATGTTTATACGGTGGTGCACAACCGCTGCCGCGATATGCTGACGCGGGAGGATCAGGAGGAGCTTGTCTCTGATGTGTTCCTTGCACTCTGGGAGCACGCGGGCACGATTGAACCGGAGCGTCTCAAAAGCTGGCTTGGCTGTGTGGCGCGCAACAAAACGACGGACGCGCTCCGCCGTGCGCGGCTGACGCTCCCGCTGGAGCAGGCAGAGCCTGCTCTGGATGACGATGTGATGCGCCGCCTCAGTGAGCGCGAGCGCGCCGAGGCCGTTCGTGCCGCATTGGATACGCTCTGCGCGGAGGATCGGGAGATCTTCTATCGGTTTTATGACCTCTGCCAGACAAGCAATGAAATTGCCGCCGCGATGGGCATGAATCCGGCCACGGTCAGAACGAGGCTGAGCCGCGGACGTGAGACGCTCCGGCGGGCGCTATGCAGCGAGGAGGAAGCGCAATGCAGTATGAAATGAATGATTGGATGCGGTATGTTCCGGACGATCCCGTTCCGGTCTGTGCGCTTACCTCCGCGCAGCAGGAAAGGATACGGAGGCTTACTATGAACAAAATTCAAGGAAAAAGACCACGCCGCGCGTGGCGGGCGGTACTCGCCGCGGCCTGCGCCGCCGTGCTGCTCTGCGGGAGTGCGTTTGCAGCGCAGAGGCTCGGCCTGTTCGATCTGGCGGGATTCCTCGGCATGACGGAGGAAAACGCGGGACGCTATGTTGTGCAGTATGAATCAGAGGCAGCGGCGGCGTTCGATGGGGTACGCTATACGCTGGAAACGCTGCTGACAGATGAACGCGCGATCTACGCCGTTGTCCGCGCCGAGCCGGAAACGACAGACGCGGCGCTGCAAGAGGTATGGCTGAGCCTCTCGACGGGCATCAGCGGCACGGAGCGATGCGAGGTGCTGGAAAAGACGGACGGATGCTGGCGCTATCTGGTCTGCTATGCGTGCGGCGAGCAGGTACTGCCGCCGGGAGAGCCGGTGCAGTTCCGCGTCCAGCCGGCGCAGGACAGGGCGGGCGAGCTGCTGTTCACTGTGCAGACTCCGGATGAGGCCGCGCCGGCGATGCAATGGGCACTTGACGGCGGGCGGATGCTGCGGCTGACGGCGTTTTCCCTCTGTGTGACGACACCGTATGATTCTGCCGCGGACGATGCGCTTCTGGCTGCGGACGCAGACCGAAGCACGCTGCTGTTTAACCGCCTGGCGCGCTCGCCGGAGACGGTGCGGCTCATATTCTCCGACGGAAGCACCCTCATGATCGACGGGGCATACTGGGATTACGAGGCGCAGGGCGCGGACGGCGAGCACTTTTTCCTCGGCGCTACGATGGCGGACAGGGATACCTTCTACCGCGTGGGCGTGTTCGCGCGGATGATCGATCTCTCGGAGCTGTCGGCGGTTGAGGTGGACGGAGCTGTGTACACGCCTGCGGACGCGGGGGCGTGAGCAGGTGCTGCGAAGCGCAGAGCGTCTTGGAGGAAACACCCGGCGCGGGAATTGCTCCCGCGCCGGGCTTTTTTGCGCAAAAGCACGGATTGTGTGTGCCGCAGCGCGGGACACAATATTTAGTGTTCGTCAAAATGGAGATTTTCTGCGTAAATAATTCTGTTTTTCGGCCAAAAAACAGTTGAAATTTCCGATGTTCTGTCATAGAATAGGGATGTTCAATTTTTGGGGCAGCACCGCACAATTCACCAGGCGGCTTCGGCGAGAGAATTTTCGTCAGGGCGAGGCTTGAAGGCCGCAGGAATCCTGTGTGCATTTCAGACTCCTCAAGCCGCAGAATTGTCGGAAAAAATCCGCCGGAGCGCGAAGACACAATTGTACGATGCTGCCTGAGCCGCCTGGCTGGCGCGCGCGGCGCGCAGAAAGGATGCTATGCTGCACATTGTTCTGGTCGAGCCGGAGATCCCCGCAAATACCGGCAACGTCGCGCGCACCTGCGCCGCGACGGGAAGCGTTCTGCATCTGGTAAAGCCGCTCGGCTTTGATATTTCGGACAAGGCGGTCAAACGGGCTGGGCTGGACTACTGGCATCTGGTGGACGTCCGCGTGTATGAGAACCTGGATGACTTCTTTGAAAAGAACCATCCGGCGCATCTGCGCCTGTTCTCCACGAAGGCGCCGCAGAGCTACGCCGAGGCCAGCTACCCTGACGGCTGCTATCTCATGTTCGGCAAGGAGACGAAGGGTCTTCCGGAGCCGCTGCTTGCCGCGCACTATGACGAATGCGTCCGCATCCCCATCCGGATGGAGGCACGCAGTCTCAATCTCAGTAATTCCGTTGCCGTCGGCGTTTTTGAGGCGCTGCGGCAGCAGGATTTCCCCCATCTTCTTGAGCAGGGGAAAATGGTCAACTGGTAAAGCATTCTGTATCATCGGGAGGAACATCATGAACTACAACAAGAAATCCGTAGAAGACATCGACGTTCGCGGCAAGCGTGTGCTCTGCCGCTGCGATTTCAACGTCCCCACCAAGGGCAGCGTCATCACCAGCGACAAGCGCATCGTGGCCGCTCTGCCGACCATCCAGTATCTCATCAAGAACGGCGCGCGTGTCATTCTCTGCTCCCACATGGGAAAGCCCAAGAACGGCCCCGAGGCCGCGTTCTCCCTCCAGGTCGTCGCGGACCGTCTTTCCGAGCTGCTCGGCCAGCCCGTCAAGATGGCAAAGGACGTCGTGGGTGAAAGCGCACAGTCGCTTGCCGCGTCGCTGAAGGACGGCGAGGTCATGCTGCTGGAGAACACCCGCTTTGAAAAGGGCGAGACCAAGAATGATCCCGAGCTCTCCAAGAAGCTCGCTTCTCTGGCCGACATTTTCGTAAACGACGCCTTCGGCACCGCGCACCGCGCACACGCCTCCACGGCCGGCGTTGCCGACTATCTGCCCGCCGTCTGCGGCTACCTCGTCCAGAAGGAAGTCTCCATCATGGGCAAGGCCCTGTCCGACCCCGAGCGTCCCTTCGTCGCCATCCTCGGCGGTGCAAAGGTCTCCGACAAGCTCAACGTCATCAACAACCTCCTCGAGAAGGTCGATACCCTCATCATCGGCGGCGGCATGGCGTACACCTTCCTCGCAGCCAAGGGCTACGGCATCGGCAAGTCTCTGTTTGATGCAGAGAAGGTCGATTACTGCAAGGAAATGATGAAAAAGGCCGCGGAGAAGGGCGTAAACCTGCTTCTGCCGGTCGATACCGTCGTCTCCGCAAACTTCCCCGACCCCATTGACGCCCCCATCGACGTCAAGACCGTCCCCGTTGACGCCATCCCTGCCGACATGGAGGGCATGGACATCGGTGAAAAGACCCGCGAGCTCTTTGCCGCGGCTGTGAAGAACGCAAAGACCGTCGTCTGGAACGGCCCGATGGGCGTGTTTGAGAACCCGACGCTCGCCAAGGGCACCATCGCCATGGCGCAGGCGCTTGCCGACTCCAACGCCATCACCATCGTCGGCGGCGGCGACTCTGCCGCGGCCTGCGAGCAGCTCGGCTTTGCCGACAAGATCACCCACATCTCCACCGGCGGCGGCGCGTCGCTCGAGTTCCTGGAGGGACTGGAGCTTCCCGGCATCGCCTGCCTGCAGGACAAGTGAGCGCCCGCAGCTTTCAGCGGAAATCAAGCGCACCGCGCTTTTTCGACAATATACAAACATTTTAGGAGTAGAACACCATGAACAGAAAGTATCGCAAGACCGTCATTGCCGGTAACTGGAAAATGAACAAGACGCCCTCCGAGACGAAGGCGTTCATGAATGAATTCAAGACCATCATGCCCAAGGGCCGTTGGTGCGATGTCGCACTGTGCGTTCCCGCCGTCTGCATTCCTGCCGCCGTCCGCGCCATGCGTGAGACCCGCGTCGGCATCGGCGCTGAAAACTGCAACGCCAACGCCTCCGGCGCCTACACCGGCGAGATCGCTGCCAACATGCTCGTGGACGCGGGCTGCAAGTACGTCATCCTTGGCCATTCCGAGCGCCGCGCCATGGGCGAGACCGATGCGGAGGTCAACGCCAAGGTCCTGACCGCGCTGGAAAACGGTCTGGTTCCCATCCTGTGCGTCGGTGAAACGCTCGAGCAGCGCGAGACCGGCATCACCAACGAGTGGATCACCATGCAGATCAAGTCCGGTCTCAACGGCGTTGCCGAGGACAAGATCCGCAAGATGATCATTGCCTACGAGCCCATCTGGGCCATCGGCACCGGCAAGACCGCGACGCCCGAGCAGGCAGAGGAAGTCTGCGAGAGCATCCGCACGGTCATCCGCAAGATGTACGGCGCCAAGATCGCCCGCGCGATCTCCATCCTCTACGGCGGCTCCATGAACGACAAGAACGCCTATGACCTGCTGGCACAGCCCGACATCGACGGCGGCCTGATCGGCGGCGCGTCCCTCGTTCCCGAGAAGTTCGTCAAGATCATCGAGGCGGCCAACCAGCCCACCATCTGATCCCGCGATACGTTCAAAGCGGCCCGCGCCGACCGGCGCGAGCCGCTTGCGCTTCCCCGGAAAATGGGCGGGCGCGCGGATTGACTTTCTGTGCATTCACCGCTACAATGAGAAAAAAGCTGCCCGAAAGGAGTGCTTTCCATGCAAAAATGTTATAATTGCGGTAAGGAAGTCTCGGACGAGACGCTGATCTGCCCGGAGTGCGGCGCGCTTGTCAAGCGCTATACCACGCCCGCGCCGAGACTGGACGAGCAGCCGGACGAGCCGGAGCGCGGCGTCACGGACGACGGCTATGCAAGCATGTTCCGCGACCGGCCGAACCGCCCGCGCCGCCGTGCGGACGAGCCGCGTCAGAACGATGCCTATGGCCGCACGTGGGGCGTGCCGGATGCAGACGGCGGTGATGACCGCCCGCAGGAGACCGGAGCGTATTCTGCGCCGCCGGCGTGGGGACAGCCGCTCTATCCCGAGCGCCCGCACGGAAGCGTCTGGCGCGACGAACGCGGCCGCGTGCACTTCGGCACGGGGCTGATGGTCTGGTTTGTGGCGGCGCTCCTTGTGACCGGGTATTTTGTGTTTGGCTACGGCGCGCTGCTCATCATCCTCCGCTTTCAGGACACCTATCTCGCCATGTTTGACGCCATGCCGGAGTTTTCCGAGATGGCGGCGCTGCTGCGCGTCATGCTGGAGACGATCTCGTCTGCACCGTGGCTCGTGCTCGTGCTGCTGATCACGAGCGGGATCCACTTTGCCGCCACACTCTGGTTCTTGATCGGAAAGCGCCGCGCGGCGCTGATCGTCTTTCTGGTCATGACCGTCCTGAGCGGCCTTGGGATGCTCCTCGGAGCGCCGGTGCTTGGCATTGCCGCGCTGGCGGCTGCGGCTGTCACGTTCTTCTGGGTGAGAAAATACTGGTCGCTCCTGCGATAAAAATTTTTTCACACAGACGGAACCTTTTCCCTTCGGCTTCGTCTGAATACTGTCATATTTTTATGGGGAGATTTTGTGCATGAAACTATTTGTCATTCTCTTGTTCGCGGCGACGTACGTTGCCATGATCGCGCTGCCGAAATGGCGGTATCTGGTCGCGCTCGGCTCGGCGGCCATCATGATCGTCTCCGGCGCGCTGCCGGTCACGGAGGCGTTCGGTCAGATCGATTGGAACGTTCTGATGATGCTCGCCGGCACGATGGGCACGGTGTCGCTGTTCATCGCCTCCAGAATGCCGGAGCGCATGGCCGATCTTCTTCTAAAAAAGACGCCCAACATCCTGTGGGTGGCGGTCGCGCTGTCGGTCTTTGCGGGACTGATCTCGGCGTTTGTTGACAACGTCGCGACGGTGCTTATGGTCGCGCCGGTGGCGCTCGCCATTGCGACGAAGCTCGGGACGAGCCCCATTCCTCTGCTCATCTGCATCGCTGTCTCGTCGAACCTTCAGGGCGCGGCCACGCTCGTCGGTGACACGACCTCGATCATGCTCGGCGGCGCGGCCGGCATGAATTTCATGGACTTCATCTTTATGGACGGCAAGCTCAGCATCTTCTGGGCGGTGGAGCTCGGCGCGCTGGCGACCGTTCCGGTCATCATGTTCATCTTCCGCAAGGAGCGCGGCACCGTCACCGTGGGCGAGCCTGCGAAGGTCGAGGACTATGTGCCGAGCTGCCTGCTGCTCGGAACGGTCGTGCTGCTGATCGCGGCGTCGTTCCTGCCGAATCGCCCGGCGCTCACGAACGGCTTTATCTGCATGGGCGTTTTTGTGATCGGCATCCTCTATACGCTCATCTGCAAAAAATCCTCGGAGCGTGCCAAGAACGCCTTCAAGGAGATCGACTTTGAGACGATCCTGCTGCTGGCGGGCCTGTTCATCGTGATCGGCTCTCTGACCTACAACGGCATCATCGACGACATCAGCCAGCTTCTTGTAAACCTCGGCGGCAGCAACCTGTTCCTGATGTACTCGCTGATCGTCTGGGCGTCGGTCCTGTTCTCGGCGTTCATCGACAACATCCCGTATGTGGCGACCATGCTGCCCGTTGTGGCGGGCATTGCCGCACGCATGGGCTGCGATGCGCGGCTGCTGTACTTCGGCCTGCTCGTCGGCGCGACGCTCGGCGGCAACCTGACGCCCATCGGCGCCTCCGCCAACATCGCTGCCATCGGCATTCTGCGCAAGGCCGGCTACGAGGTCAAGACGTCGGAATTCCTGCGCATCGGCGTGCCGTTCACGCTGATCGCGGTGCTCGCAGGATACCTGTTCTGCTGGTTCGTCTGGGCATAAGGACGGATGCAGCCCCTGCGTGAGATTTGAAAAAGCGCGTGCCGCCAACTTGGGCGGCACGCGCTTTGCTGTCAGCCGAGCTGCTTCGTCTTTTCAAATGCGGCCGTGACCGCATTCATGCACGCGGCACGGAACGCGCCGTTTTCCAGCGCCTGCACGCCCGCGATGGTGCTGCCGCCGGGGCTGCACACCTCGTCCTTGAGCTTTTCCGGGTGCGAGACGCCCGAAAGCACCATCTGCGCGCTGCCAAGGAGCATCTGCGCCGCATACTCGGTCGCCTTTGCACGCGGAAGGCCGCACGCCACGCCGCCGTCGGCCAGCGCCTGCACGAACATATACGCAAACGCGGGCCCGCAGCCGGCCACCGCGCTGGCTGCGTCGATGAGCCCCTCGGGGATCTCGTCAAGCCTGCCCGCACGCGCCATCAGGATGCGAAACTCCTCTGCGTCTCGCTCCGTGGCGAGGCTTCCGCGGCAGAACTGGATCATGCCGCTGCCGACCGCGCAGGGTGTGTTCGGCATGATGCGCAGAATGCGCACGCCGGGGAATGCCGCCTCAAGCTTTTCGAGCGTCACGCCCGCCAGCATGGAGACCAGCACGCAGTCTGCATCCGCAAGCGGCGCGCGGAGCGCCTGCGCTGCCTCCGGGAGCATCTGCGGCTTGACGCCGAGAAAGACAAAGCGGCTGCTTTTTGCGATCTCCTCGGCAGAGCCGCTCGCACAGCCGAGACGCTCCGCCGCCGCGAGCGTGTGCGCCCGCGTCTTGCAGGTCAGGATGATGTTTTCCGCGCCGACGGCCTTCGCCGCCGCCTGCGCCAGCGCGCCGCCCATATTGCCCGCGCCGATGAATCCAGCTTCGTACATGTTGGGTTCCTCCTTGCCGCATCCGCCGGAAGGGGATGCTGTGTTGTGGGTCCCGGCGCAAAAAACACGCCGGAAAAGGAAATGTCCGCCTTCGGGGAAAGCAGACAAACAGAGCCGTATGGCGCCGCCCATGCGGGGCGGTACGAGTTTACTATACGCCAGCGGTCGGCGTTTTGCAAGTGAAATGTTCGCAAAATGCAAAATTTTGTGAAACATGAAGGAGATTCCGGACTGCGATGAGAGGGATTCCGTTGATTTCTGCTCTTGACGCTGGGGCGTATTTCCTGTAAAATCGGTGCGTATTCGCGCAAACGTGTTTTTATGCGCGAAAATCGATGATTTTCATATTTTTATAATAAGGAGGAACCATTCATGCAGTCGAAAGAAAAGATCCCGGAATTGTTTGGAAGCAACGTTTTTAACGAGGCCGCAATGCAGCAGTATGTCTCCGGTTCTGCATTTCAGGCATGGAAGAAATGTCTGGCGTCGGGCACGCCGCTTTCGCTCGACGTCGCAAACGACATCGCCGACGGCATGAAGGTCTGGGCGCTGGAGCACGGCGCGACCCATTTCACCCACTGGTTCCAGCCGCTCACCGGCGTGACCGCCGAGAAGCACGACAGCTTCATCCACCCCGTCGGCGGCGGACGGGTCATTATGGACTTCTCCGGCAAGGAGCTCGTCCGCGGCGAGCCGGACGCCTCCTCCTTCCCCTCCGGCGGCCTGCGCGCCACGTTTGAGGCCAGAGGCTACTCCGGCTGGGACCCCACCGCCTTCGCCTTCATCAAGGACGGCAGCCTCTGCATCCCGACCGTTTTCTGCTCCTATTCCGGCGAGGCGCTCGACAAAAAGACGCCGCTGCTGCGCTCCATCGACGCCGTCAGCCGTCAGGCCGTGCGCATCCTGCGCCTGTTCGGAGACGACAAGACGCAGAAGATCTTTGCCGAGGTCGGCCCGGAGCAGGAGTATTTCCTCATCGACAAGCAGCTTTACCTCCGGCGCGAGGATCTGCGCCTGTGCGGCAGGACGCTTTTCGGCGCGAGACCGCCAAAGGGGCAGGAGCTGGACGACCACTATTTCGGCTCCATCCGCCCGCGCGTCGCGGCATATATGCAGGAGCTGGACGAGGAGCTTTAGAAGCTCGGCGTCCTGTCCAAGACCAAACACAACGAGGTCGCGCCGTCGCAGCATGAGATGGCGCCGATCTACACCGACGCCAATTCCGCAAACGACCAGAACCAGCTCACGATGGAGATCATGAAACGGGTCGCCGAGCGGCACGGGCTGATCTGCCTGCTGCACGAAAAGCCCTTCGCGGGCGTGAACGGCAGCGGCAAGCACAACAACTGGTCTCTGGCGACCGACGGCGGCGACAACCTGTTCTCTCCGGGCAGCACGCCGAGCCAGAACGCGCGGTTTTTGCTGTTCCTGGCGGCGTTCATCAAGGGCGTGGACGAGTATCAGGAGCTTCTGCGCTGCTCGGTCGCGTTTGCCGGAAACGACCACCGCCTCGGCGCGCAGGAGGCGCCGCCCGCGATCCTCTCGATCTTCCTCGGTGAGGAGCTGGAGGCCATCGTGGACAGCATCGTGAACGACCACGACTACACAGACTGCACGCGCAAGAGCCTGCGCATCGGCGTGGACGTGCTCCCCGCCATCCCGAAGGACACGACCGACCGAAACCGCACCTCGCCGCTCGCGTTCACCGGAAACAAATTCGAGTTCCGGAGCCTCGGCTCGAGCCAGTCGATCGCCGGCCCCAACACCATCCTCAACACCGTCATGGCAGAGGCGCTGCGGCAGTTTGCCGAGGAGCTGGAGGCGGCGGAGGATTTCCCGTCGGCACTGCATGATCTGATCAAGCGCGCCTTCGCCGCGCATCAGCGCATTTTGTTCAGCGGCAACGGCTACGACGAGAGCTGGGTGCGCGAGGCGGAGCAGCGCGGCCTTGTAAATCTCCGCAGCGCCGCCGAGGCGATCCCCGCCTACATCCTTCCGAAGAACATCCGGCTGATGACCGCCCACGGCGTCTATTCCGAGGCGGAAATGATGGCGCGGCATGAGATCCACATGGAAAAATACTGCAAGGTCATCGGCATCGAGGCGGGAACGCTGGTCGATATGGTGCAGCATCACATCCTCGGCGCGGCTTCATCCTACGCGGACAAGCTCTGTCAGACCATCGCCCACAAGAAGGCGGCGGGCGTCTCCTGCCGGACGGAAAGCGCGCTGGCCGCGACGGTCAGCACGCTCTGCGATTCGCTGATGGATCGGATGCTCGACCTCAAGACGGCGCTTCAGAACGAGCCGGTCTGTACGCAGGAGAATCTTGTGACGTACTATCACGACACGATCCTTGCCAAAATGAACGCTGTGCGCGAACTGATCGACCAGCTTGAGCAGCTTGTTGACAAGGACTACTGGCCGTACCCGAATTATACGGAGCTGCTGTTCTCCGTTTGATACCATGAAAAACTGCGCCGCTCTTCTTCGGAAGGGCGGCGCGGCTGCTTATTTTTCGATGAACAGGACGCCGAGGGTGCCGGGGCCGCAGTGACTTGAAACGGTGCAGCCCGCGCGCGTGACGCAGATCTCCTCAAACGGCTGAAGGCTCCGAACCGTCTCGACCGCCATCTGCACGACCTCGGGGCTCACGCCGGAGTGCGTGATGAACACGCGCCGCAGGTCAAGGTCGCTTCGTCCCGCGAGACGGTCGGAGATGTAATCGCGGACGCACTTCTCAAAGCTGCCGCGGTACTTCTTCTCGACGCCCATTTTTCCGTCCTTGACCTGAATGCAGGGGCGCAGGCGCAGGAGATTTGCGCCCAGCACGGCGACCGACGAGCAGCGGCCGCCCTTTTTCATGTACTCCAGCTGGTCGAGGATGAAGCTCGCCCGGACACGGGCGGTCAGCTCGTTGAGGCGGCGGACGATCTCCTTCGGCTCCATGCCGCTTTCGGCAAGGCGCACCGCTTCGAGCACCACAAGCCCGTGGCCCGTGGAGAGATTGCGCGAGTCAACGACGTAGACATTGTCATATCCGGACGCCGCCAGACATGCGTTTTGATAGCAGGAGGAAAAATCGGAGGAAATGTCGATGTGGATCACAAAATCGACCTTTCGGGAATACTCCGAAAAGACCTGTACATAGTCCGCCAGATTGACCGCCGCGGTCGAGGCCAGCGCGCCGCCTGCCGCGACATGGGCGTAGATATCGTCTGGATGGATGTCCACGCCGTCGCGGTATTCGCCGTCGCCGAGATGGACAAAGAGCGGCATGAGGCGGATGTTGTACCGCTCGATCTGCTCGGGGCTGAGGTCGCAGGTGCTGTCGGAAATGATCTGATATGTCATGTAGATACTGCCTTTCAAAATTCTCCGCATGTGCGGAGCCGAGATGGAGCGCACGGCGGATGCAGGAGAAGCCCTGCTGGCCGGTGCGCGGCTTAGCTCATATCATACCATGTTTTTCCGAACTCTGCAACCGTCATAGTGACGATTTTAGGGTGCTATTCGTGTCTTCCTGCATTTTCCGGCGGCGCAAGCCTCACTTTGCGAGTGCGTGAGCGGCGGACATACGTACCGCGCCGGTGCATGGCTTGACATGCCATCGCGGGTATGATATGCTCAATTTTACATACGGGGCATTATCAGCCGGCAAACGGCGGACGGAGGATTTGGATGCGCAATCAGAACTGGAGGGAGCTCAGACCGCAGGTCAAAGAGGTATGGCACCTGAGTCTGCCCGCGATTTTGACACAGATCACCACGATCGTGATGCAGTATATCGACTCCGCAATGGTCGGTGCGCTGGGCGCGAACGCCTCGGCCGCCATCGGACTCGTCTCCACCAGCACATGGCTTCTCAGCGGCGTGACCTACGCCGTTTCTGCCGGATTTTCCGTGCAGGTGGCGCACCACATCGGCGGCCGGCGCGAGCAGGACGCCCGCAACGTCATCCGCCACGGGCTTGCCGCGGCATTTGTGGTGTCGGGGCTTTTGTGTGTGCTGGGGCTTCTGATCGGGCCGTCTCTGCCCACCTGGCTCGGCGGCGAGGAGGACATCCGGCATGACGCCACGGCATATTTCCTCGTGTTTGCGTGCATGCTGCCGTTTTCACAGCTCAATTCGTTTTCCTCGTCCTGCCTGCAATGCAGCGGCGACATGCTCACGCCGAGCATTCTCAACGCCGCAATGTGCGTGCTGGACGTGGTGTTCAACGCCATTTTTATCCCGAAATACGGCGTCATGGGCGCCGGTATCGGCACGGCGTGCGCCTGTGCGGTCGTCAGCCTTGCCATGGCGTGGCGCTGCTGCTTCTGCAATCCCCAGCTCCGGCTGAACCGCAAGGAGCGTGGTAAGTTCGATGCGGAGATCCTGCACAAGGCGCTCAAGATCGGCACGCCCGTCGCGGTACAGGAGATCGCAACCAGCGGCGCGATGGTCGCGCAGACGATCATCATTGCACCGCTCGGCGCGGTGTCCATTGCGGCAAACTCGTTCGCGGTGACGGCGGAGGGCCTTTGCTACATGCCCGGCTTCGGTGTCGGCACGGCGGCGACGACGCTTGTCGGGCGGCGTGCGGGCGCCGGTGAGAGCGACATTGCCAAGCGCTACGGCAACATCTGCACCGCCATGGGTGCGGCGCTGATGGGCGTCACCGCACTTCTGATGTTCTTCCTCTGCCCGCTGGTCTTCCGCGTTCTGACGCCGGTCACGGCGGTGCGGGCGCTTGCAACGAAGGCGCTTCGCATCGGGCTGCTCGCAGAGCCGCTCTACGGCGCATCGATCGTCGCGGCAGGCGCACTGCGCGGCGTGGGCGATACGCTGGTGCCGAGCCTTTTGAACCTCGGCAGCATCTGGGTCGTGCGTCTTGGCCTTGCGCTGCTGCTCGTTCCGCGGCTTGGCCTTTGCGGCATGTGGATCAGCATGGCCACGGAGCTTTGCGTGCGCGGGCTTCTGATGCTCTACCGCCTGAAAACGACCAAATACTACGACATGTTCCGCAGAACGCCCGCCGCTGAAACAGCAGAGTAAAACGGTTTCCATAAAAAGTATATCCTCCGTATGCAGGAAGCATACGGAGGATATTTTGCTTATGCGTTTTTTTGCAGAAAACGCTTTCCGTGGCTGCGGTAGAGAGAAACAGCGATGAAGATGGTCACAGCCTCAGACAGCGGCATGGTCAGCCAGATGCCGTCTACGTCGATGATCCTGGGGAGGATCAGGATGAACACGACAGCGAGGATCAGCGAGCGCAGCGTGGAAATGAGCGCGGAAATAAAGCCGTTTCCAAGCGCTGTGAAATACCCGGAGAGAAAGACGTTCAGGCCGATGAACAGGAAGACCGGGCAGAACAGCTTCAGGCCCTCCCATGTCAGGTCAAAGACATGGCCGCCGCCCACAAACAGCTGGATGATCTGCTGGCCGAGCAGCAGCGAGACAGCCAGAATCAGCACAGACGTGATGGCGATGGTGATGAAGCT
This sequence comes from uncultured Eubacteriales bacterium, assembly GCA_900548625.1. Classification (GTDB taxonomy): domain Bacteria; phylum Bacillota; class Clostridia; order Oscillospirales; family Oscillospiraceae; genus CAG-170. The sequence goes on from URLO01000001.1 coordinate 44,383, forward strand.
GTAGCGCGTCGTTTCATGGATCTTCTCGTAGTTGCGGGCGCCGACATTGAAGCTGACGATCGGTGCGGCGGCGACGGCGATCCCCATGTAGAAGGAAATGAAGAAATAATAGATGTACATGATGATCGTGACCGCGGCAACGCCGTCCTCGCCGTGGTATTTCATGATGATGATGTTGAATAAAAACGTGGTGATGCCGGTGGACATTTCGGTCAGCATTTCGCTGCTTCCGTTGGTGCAGGACTTGACGAGCACCGCCCAGTTTGCCTTCGGCTTGCAGAATCGGATGTGGCCGTGCCTGAGGAAGTATCCCAGCCCGATCAGCATACTCACCGTGATGGAGAGCAGCGTGCCCAGCGCCGCGCCGAGCGTGCCCATCTTGAAGACCGCCACGAGGATGTAGTCAAAGACGACGTTGAGGACGAGGCCGGTCAGCGACATCAGCAGGCCGACCTGCGGCTTTGCGTCGGTTCTCACCAGATACTCGAAAAAGAGCTTGAAGGACATCGGGATGCTGCCCAGAAAGATGACGAAGGCATACGGGAGAACATGCTCCAGAAGGCGCTCGCTGCTGCCAAGGAAAATGCAGATCGGCTTCAGAAACACGATGCCGGCGACGGTGAACAGCACCGAGAGCACGAGCAGCACGATCGTGATAAACGTGAAGATCTCGTTGGCCTCGCGCGTTTTGCGCTGGCCCAGTTTTTCACCGATGATCGCGCCGCCGCCGGTCGCGAGCATGACGGAGGTACCGAAGATGACGCACGTGACCGGGATGACGATGTTGATGCCCGCAAGCGCGTCAGACCCGGCGTAGCGGGATACGAAAAATCCGTCGATGGTCGTGTAGAACGAGAGAAAGATCATGGTCAGCACAGACGGAACCAGATATTTTAGAAACTGCGGATACGAGATTCTGCTTTCAAAACAATTCATTTTCAAATGCTCCTGCTTGATTATTTCTGAACTGTCTATATAATAAAGGATATAGTAACTATAGTGTCAAGGGGTTTTTATGAAAGATATGTTTTCCATCGGCGAGCTTGCCGGGTATCAGAACATCTCCAAGCAGACGCTGATCTTTTACGACAAGATCGGCCTGTTTCAGCCGGCCTACGTCGATCCGAGCAACAAATACCGGTATTACACGGCGAAGCAGATCGATTATCTCGATACGATCCTCATTATGAAGGCGATGGGCTTTTCGCTGGGCGAGATTCAGGAGCACATGAAAAACTACACGATCGACACCTCGATCGTCGCGCTGAGAAAGCAGCTGACGGTGCTTGACCAGCAGATCACGCATTTGCAGCTCGTGCGAAACCGCCTTGCGCACCGGTGCCGGCAGATGGAAAACGTGAAGGCGTTTCACGAGCAAAATCAGGAGGTGACGATCAAGGAGGTGCCGGAGCGGTATCTGCTCTACGCCGGGGTGGAGGCGCCGCGCTCGTTCCGGGAGATCAGCATTGCGACCAAAAAATGCTTCTCGCAGGCGCTGAGGGACGAGCTTCCGATCTTCTTTCAGACGGGCGTCATCGTGCCCTACGAGCACATTTTGCAGGGGCGCTATACGGAGGCGAGCATCGCCTTTCTGCCCATCGAGAAAACAGACAAGGCGCAGAACATCCGCCTGCTTCCCAAGGGAAGGGCGGCGTGTATTTACCACTGCGGCACATATCTGTCCGAGGACACGTCCTATCAGAAGCTGCTGCGCTTCTGCGAGGAGCATCGGCTGGAGATCCTCTCGGACGCGCATGAGTTTTGCATCAACGACTATATCTCCTCCGGCGATGAAAACGAATATATCACGGAGATCTTCTTCTATATTCGCGAAAAAGTGTGAGCGTTTGGAACTGCAGCCTAAAAATAAGGACTTCCGGTCATTCACCGGAAGTCCTTATTTTATGTCGCGTTATACTAAAACCTGTTTGAAATCGTTAAAAGATTTCTGAGGATAAATTGTGCCAGAAAAGGCAGATGACGCAGCTGGGCGGTTGCCCAGCAAGGAAGATAACGCATTCTGGCGCAATTTAGACCAGAAAGCATGGAAGATTTTAATCAGGTTTTAGTATTAAAATAGGCGCGCGTTGTATCTGCGTCGTGCGCGATCTGCGCCCTGAGCGCGTCCAGCGAGGCAAAGCGCTGCTCCGGACGGAGCATTTTGTACAGCCAGACGTGCAGTGTGCGGCCGTAGATCGAGCCGCGGAAGTCGAGAAGATTGGCCTCCAGAACCGGTGCGGGAAGGCTCCCAGCAGTGGGGTGGACGCCGATGTTCACGACCGCGTCGTAGTCCGCTCCGTCCAGCTCCGCGCGGGCGGCGTAGACGCCGTGCGGCGGAACGAGGACATCCGGCTCAAAGGGGAGATTGGCGGTCGGGAAGCCGAGCGTATGCCCGAGGTGGCTGCCATGCGAGACGATGCCGGAGACGAGGTGCGGATGGCCGAGAAAGCGCCGCGCCGTCTCCGCATCGCCGCGCTCAAGCTGCTCGCGGATGACGGTCGAGCTGACGCGGACGCCGTCCAGCGTCACCTGCGGCACGATCTCGCAGCCGATGCCGCGCACAATGCAGGCGGCCTGCAAAAGCGCTGCCGTGCCCTCGCCGTGAAAGCCGAAGCGGTAGTCGTGCCCGCAGACGATGTGCGCCGCACGCAGCCGCCCGACCAGATATTCCTCAAAAAATGCCTCCCACGGCATTTCCATCATGGCGCGGTCGAAGTGCTCAAAGATCACCTCGTCCATGCCGTAGAGACGCTGCATCAGGAGCGTGCGCTCGTCCATCGTGCTCAAAAGCGGCGCGGGGGCCGCGCAGAGCAGCCGGGACGGATGCGCGTCAAAGCTCATGGCCGCCGCCGGGATGGCGAGTCTGTCCGCCGCAGCGCGTGTGCGGCGCAGCAGCGCGCCGTGGCCAATGTGAACGCCGTCAAAAAAACCGAGCGCAACTGCGCGTGGAGTGTCCAAGTTATGTTACCTCGAAAAAATTCTTGATGACGGAGAGCGTGCCGCCCTCCGACCTGCCGAGCATGAGAAAATTCCCGTCCTCGGCATAGACACGGAAGGTCCCGTCGGGGAAGCTCCGGTCGCGCACGTCCGCGCCGTTGCGGATACGGGCGGCCTGCCCCATCGTGACGATGAGCGCTGGATGACGGGAAAAGAGCGCGTCCACGGGCATGAGCAGCGCCTGCGGGTCGTTTTCCGCCGCAAAGTCTAAGATCTGCTGCATCGTGACGGCCTGACGGAGCGTGAAGCCGCCCGCCGCCGTCCGGCGAAGCGCGGACATGCAGCCGCCGCAGCCGAGTGCCGCGCCGATGTCATGGCAGAGCGTGCGGACATACGTTCCTTTGGAGCAGCGCACGCGGAGCGTCCAATCGCTGCCCGCGCCGTCCAGAAGCTCCAGCTCGTGGATGGTGACGGGGCGGGGCTGCCGCTCGACCTCCTGACCCTTGCGCGCCAGCTCATAGAGCTTTTTGCCGCCGATCTTGATCGCCGAGTACATGGGCGGAAGCTGTTCCATGGGGCCCGTAAACTGCCGGAGCACGCGTTCCAGCGCCTCCTTTGTGACGCTGACGGGGTGCTCGGCGAGCGTTTCGCCGCTCGTATCCTGCGTGTTGGTGACAAGACCGAGCCGCAGACCCGCGACATATTCCTTTTCCGCCGATTCCATGAATTCTGCCGCGCGTGTGGCGCGGCCCACAAAAACAGGCAGCACGCCCGTCGCCATCGGGTCGAGCGTTCCGCCGTGACCGACGCGGCGTTCATGGAACACGCCGCGCAGCTTTGCCGCCACATCCTGGCTGGTCCAGCCGGAGGGCTTGTCTACAATGATGATCCCGTTTGCCATATCAGAGCTTGATGCCGCTTGCCGCGAGCACGTCCAGAATTGCCTTTTTTGCACCCTCGATGCCGCCTGCGACCGAGGCTCCGGCGGCCGCGGCATGTCCGCCGCCGCCAAGCTGCTGGCACAGCGCACAGGCGTCATAGCGCGGGCTGGTGCGCAGGGAGAGCTTCCCCATGCCGCCTTCGACCTCGCGGATCATGATGCCGATCTCGACGCCCTCGATCGCGCGGGCAAAGCCGGAGATGGAGTCGATGTCGTCCTCCGAGATCGCCAGCTCGTCGATCCAGCGCTGCGGGAGCGTACACAGCCCGACAAGGCCCTGCGCGTACAGCTCGACATGCGTGGTCAGCCGCGCCTCGAGCTTCAGCCGTGCAAAGCTCTTGGTGTCAAAAAATGCCTTGTTGATCGGCGCGACGTCCGCGCCGCATTCGATGAGATCAGCAGCCACGCGGAGCGTGTTTCCGGTGACGTTGGAGTATTTGAAGCAGCCCGTGTCGGTCGATACCGCGACGTAGAGCGCCTCGGCGGTCGCCTTGTCAAGCGGCGCACCCATCTCGCGCAGAAGCGCGTAGATGATCTCGCCGCAGGCTGCGCGGTCGGGCAGGACGAGCTTTTTGTCACAGGGGAGCGAGTTGCTGCCGTGGTGGTCGATCACCAGCTCCAGCCGCGCCGCAAGCGGCTCGGCGCCGAAGGACAGCAGCCCCTCGGAGGCGATGTCCGTGGAGATGACGGTCCGGTCGGGAGCGGCGCTTTGGCAGGTCAGCCCCGCCACATACGGGCGCAGACGCTTTGTGAACTGCGGGTTTTCCAGCACGTCCGCCTGCTTTCCGAGCGCACGCAGCCCGCGGCAGAGCGCGGCGGCGCACCCGACGGTGTCTCCGTCGGGGCGGCGGTGGGTCAGGATCACATAGCGGTCGTTTGCCAGCAGGAACTGCGCGGTCTCATGTATTGTCATCATGCTCCGGCTCCTCACGGTTTTCCTGCGCACTCAGGCGGCTGAGCAGGTCATACATATGCGCGCCGTACTTGAGCGAGTCGTCCAGCTCGAACACCAGCTCCGGCGTATAGCGAAGCTGGAGCTTCTGGCCAAGCTCACGCCGCAGCCAGCCGCCCGCAGAGCGGAGGCCCTTCATGGCCTCGTTCTCACGCGATTCCTCCAGAACGCTGATATGCACCTTGGCATAGCGCAGGTCGCTCGTCGTATCCACGCGCGTGATCGAGAGCATCGTCTGCACGCGCGGGTCCTTGAGCCCGCGGATCAGATCCGAAAGCTCGCGCTGGATCTCTTCATTGATTCTTCCGATTCGATTGGATGCCATAAGAGCCTCCTTCTGATTTGAAAAGCGTCAGGCTCAGTCCTTGATCTGCTCCATGACGAAGCATTCAAAAATATCGCCTTCCTTGATGTCGTTGAACTTGTCGATGGACATGCCGCACTCGTAGTTCTGCGCGACCTCCTTGACCGAGTCCTTGAAGCGCTGCAGCGAGCCGAGCACGCCCTCGTGGATGACGACGTTGTCACGCAGGACGCGCACCTGCGCGTCGCGGGTGATCTTGCCGTCCTTGACGTAGCAGCCTGCGACCGTGCCGACGGTGGAGACCTTGTAGGTCTGGCGCACCTCGGCGTGGCCGATGATGGCCTCGCGGTACTTCGGGGCGAGCATACCCTTCATGGCGTCGCCGATCTCGTTGATCGCGTCGTAGATGACGCGGTACATGCGCATATCGACCTTGTCGCGCTTGGCCGCCGCCTGCGCCAGCTCGTTCGGACGGACGTTGAAGCCGATCACGATGGCGTTGGAGGTGGAGGCAAGCAGAATGTCGGATTCGTTGATCGCGCCGACGCCCGCGTGAATGACCTTGACGCGGACCTCCTCGTTCGAGAGCTTCTCGAGCGAGGCCTTGACGGCCTCCGCCGAGCCCTGCACGTCGGCCTTGACGATCAGGTTCAGCTCCTTCATCTCGCCCTCCTTGAGCTTGGAGAACAGACTCTCGAGCGTGACCTTCTGGTTGAGCTTGTTGAGATCGTCCTTGATCTTCTGCTTTCTCTGCTCGACGAGCTGACGGGCCATGCGCTCGTCGGCAACGGCGCTGAATTCGTCGCCCGGCGTGGGAACGTCGGTCAGGCCGGTGATCTCGACCGGCACGGACGGGCCTGCGTCCTTGACCTGCTGGCCCTTGTCGTTCGTCATGACGCGCACGCGGCCGACGGCCGTGCCCGCGATGATGATGTCGCCCTGATGGAGCGTGCCGTTCTGGACGAGCAGCGATGCGATCGGGCCGCGGGTCTTGTCAAGCCGCGCCTCGATGACCGTGCCCTTGCCGGCGCGGTTGGGGTTGGCCTTCAGCTCCTGCATCTCGGCGGTCAGGATGACCGTCTCCAGCAGGTCGTCGATGCCCAAGCCGGTCTTGGCAGAGATCTTGCAGACCTCCGTTTCGCCGCCCCATTCCGCCGGGACCAGACCGTGCTCGGTGAGCTGGGTCAGGATGCGGTCGGGGTTCGCGGCGTGCTTATCCATCTTGTTGACGGCCACGATGATGGGGATGTTCGCCGCCTTGGCATGGTTGATGGCCTCGATGGTCTGCGGCATGATACCGTCGTCGGCAGCCACGACCAGAATGGCGATGTCGGTGCACATGGCGCCGCGCGCGCGCATCTCGGTGAACGCGGCGTGACCCGGCGTGTCGAGGAAGGTGATGGGCTGGCCGTTGATTTTGACGGTATAGGCGCCGATGTGCTGCGTGATGCCGCCGGCTTCGCCCGCGGCGACCTTTGCGTGACGGATGTAGTCGAGCAGGCTCGTCTTGCCGTGGTCGACGTGACCCATGACGACGACGACCGGCGGACGGGGCATCAGCTCGTCTGCGGTGTCCTCGTGGTCGTCAAAGAGGCGCTCCTCGATGGTGACGACGACCTCGCGCTCGACCTTGCAGCCGAGCTCGACCGCGACGAATTCCGCCGTGTCAAAGTCGATGGTCTGGTTGACACTGGCCATGACACCGTTTTTCATGAGGCACTTGATGACCTCGGCGGCGGTTTTTTTCATGCGCGAGGCAAGCTCACCCACGGTGATCTCGTCGGGGATCTTCACGACGAGCTGCGCCTTCTTGGCGATCTCGAGCTGGAGACGGCGCATCTTTTCCTGCTCCTCGGAGCGGGATTTGCTGCCGAATTTCTTGCCCTGCTGCTGCTTTTTGTTCTTGTTGCCGATCTTCTGCTTGCCGCTCTGATAATTCTGCACGCGGTCGGAGACGAGAGAATCGACGCGGTCGTCATAGCGGTCGGCGTTGACCGTGACGGCGCTGGTATCGATGATGCGGCGCTCACGCTTGCGCTCGGGCTGCGGCTGCTTCGGTTGCTGCGCGGGCTGCTGCGGGCGGTTCTGCGGCTGAGACTGCTGCGGTCTTGTCTGCTGCTGCGGTGCGGCAGGTCTTGCCTGTGCGGCTGCGGCAGGCTTGGGTGCGCTCTGCTGCGCCGGAGCGGCCGGCTTCTGCGCGGCGGGAGCCTCCTTCGCCTTTGCGGCGGCAAAGACCTCCTCCAGCGATGCGATCTGATGGTTCTGGGTGATATAATCAAAAACGACGTTCAGCTGTTCTTCCGAAAGATTCTGAGAACTGCTCTTGGGCTTCGGGAAGAACTTTCCCACGGCCTCGATGACGTCCTTCGTGTTCATCGCGAAGTCGTCCGCAACCTCTTTGATCTTGTACTTGATTTCCATACAGCCACCTCCTGTGATTACTTTCCGTGTTTGATGTTGTTGCGATGCGCCTTTTCTTCCTGACGGCGCTTCTTGACGCGGTCGGTCTGCCGCTGAAGCTCCTCCATGACGGGCGCATATTTTTCCGTATCGCCGAGTGCCTGCATGAACGCGAGCGCCAGCGGCGCGTCGGTCAGCGCGCACAGCGCGCAGGCGTTGCAGCCGAGCGCCCCGCCAAGCTCCTCCTTGGTGTAGGGCGCGCAGATGTAGGGCGGCTTTCCGCTGCGGCAGAACGACCGCGCGCGGCGGAAGGTGTGATCGGCAGCGTCCTTTGCCACGAGCAGCAGACGCGCGTGACCCGAGCGGCAGGCGATGCCGGCCGGCTCCTCGCCGACCTCCGCCAGACGGCCCCTGCGGGCCAGACCCAGCAGTCCAAGCGCTTTATCCATTGCGGCGTTCCACCTCCATTGCTTCCAGCAGCGCGTCATAGATCTCCGGCGCGACCGCGCAGTCAAACGCGCGCTCGAGCGCCCGCGCCTTCCTGGCACGCTTCAGGCACTCCGGATCGGGGCAGACATACGCGCCGCGGCCGGGCGCCTTGCCGCGAAAATCGAGCGACAGCGTGCCGTCGGGCGCGCGCACCACGCGCACGAGTTCTTTTTTCGGCTTCATTTCACGGCAGCCGACGCACTGCCGCATGGGGATCTTTTTCTGCATGGACGCCGCCTCCTTTTCTGCGGTGATACGGGTTATGAGCTGTGATTTATTCCTCCGGCGCGGCGCCGGGCTCGGCCTCGACCGGCTCCGCGGCAGCGGGCTCGGACCCGGCCTCGGGAGCGGGCGCTTCCGGCTCGTCAAACTCCTGCGCCTGGGACGCGGGCTTGATGTCGATCTTATAGCCGGTCAGGCGCGCGGCCAGACGGGCATTCTGACCCTCCTTGCCGATGGCAAGCGAGAGCTGGTCGTCGGGGACGATCACGCGGCAGGCCTTGCTCAGACCCGGCAGCACCGTGACAGAGATGACGTCCGCAGGGCTGAGCGCGGAGGCGATGAATTGCGCCGGGTCCTCCGACCAGACGACGATGTCCATTTTCTCGCCGTGCAGCTCGCTGACGACCGCGCCCACGCGGCCGCCTCTCGGGCCGACGCACGCGCCGACGGGATCGACGTTCTCCTCGGTGGCGCAGACGGCCAGCTTCGTGCGGGAGCCGGCTTCGCGGGCGATGGACTTGACCTCCACAGCGCCGGATGCGATCTCGGGCACCTCCAGCTCAAACAGGCGTTTGACCAGACCCGGATGGGTACGCGAGACGATGATCTGCGGGCCGCGGGTCGAGCGGCGGACCTCCACGACGTAGACGCGGATGATGTCGCCTTCCTTATAACGCTCGCCGTGTACCTGCTCGGAAGCGGAGAGCATGGCGTCGGTCTTGTCGCTGCCGCCGCCGATGCGGACGATCATGTCGCCCGTGTCGGGCAGGATGCGCAGGACCGTTGCGGTCAGGATCTCATGCTCCTTGGAGGCAAAGGCGTCGAAGACCATGCCGCGCTCGGCCTCGCGGATGCCCTGAATGATGACCTGCTTGGCGGTCTGGGCGGCGATGCGGCCGAATTCCTGCGTCTTGACATCGACGTTCACAAGATCGCCGAGCTGCGCGTGCTTGTTGATCTTGCGCGCGGCATCGAGCGAAATTTCGGTTGCGGGCGTCAGAACGTCGTCCACGACCTCCTTCTGCACATACATGTGCATGTCGTTGCCCTCGACCTCGACGAACACATTGTCGGTGTAGCCTTCTTTGTCCTTTTTATAAGCGGCAACGAGCGCCTGCGTGATCTTATCGACCATGTAGGCCTGCGGGATGCCGCGCTCTTTTTCGAGCTGCGCCAGAGCGGCGAAAATTTCGGCGTTCATTTTTCCAGAGTCCTCCTCGTTAAAAATCCACATGAAGCCGCGTCATGGCGACCTCGTTTTTTTCAAATCTCTTTTCGCTCTCGCCCACGCGAAGCGTGACGGCGCCGCCGTCATAGCCGGTCAGGATGCCGGTGTGCTCCTTTGCGCCGTCCTTGGCGGTGTAGAGACGGACGGTGACGGAGCTGCCCATGAACTGCGCAAAGTCCGACGGACGCTTGAGCTGACGCTCCAGACCCGCCGAGCAGACCTCGAAGCTGTAGCTGTCGGGGATGGGGTCCTTTTCGTCAAGGATGGGGTCGATCGCGCGGGAAATGGCCTCGCAGTCGCTGATGTCCACGCCGCCGTCCTTGTCGATGTAGAGCCGCAGGAACCACTCGCCGCCCTCGCGGACATATTCCACGTCCCAGATCGAGCAGCCGTGTGCCTTGACAACGGGCTCGGAGAATTCCCAGACCTGCTGTGTGATCTTCATGAAAACACCCTTTCTCAGCAAGAAAGAGTGGGGAAGAATCCCCACTCTCAAGTAAAGCTTACTATAAGAATATCTGTATTATAGCATCCAAATGGCGGGAATGCAAGCGAAAACTCATAAAAAACGCGGAAAATTCCTGAAAAATTTGCGATTTTTTTAACGAAGCGCGGGATTTTTCAAATTTCGACATGCATTTGGGCTGTAAAACCGCGCCGGAATGTGGTATACTTCTGTGAAAGAAAAGCCGCCGCTCTGCGGCGCTTCGGGAGGATACCGTATGAAGGAAAAAATGGGCAGTCTGCCCGTGACTGCGGCGGCGCTCGTCTGTGCGCTGCTGGGACTGAGCCTGCGTGCAGCCGGACGCTCCGGCGGGGCGGGGGCGCTGATCGCGGTGAGCGCGTGCGTGACGCTGGCCGCGGCGGTCTATGCGCTTTTGGCGCAGAAGGAGCGCGACTATGCGTGCGTTTTTGAAAAGAGCCTGTTTGACGCGGCGGTCTCGTGCCTCGGCGCGCTGCTGATCGGCATCGGGTGCGCACTCGAAGCGCTGAACGGCGCGGGTGCGGGACGGTATATCGCGGTGCTCGGCGTGCTTTCGGCGCTGGCGCTCATCCGCGCAGCCGCACTGCGCTGGTCGGGCCGGAAGCCGGGCGCAGGCTGGTTTGCGCCGATGATTGTGTATTATCTTGCAAAGCTGTTCTTCGATTACCGGCAGTGGATGCTCGATCCAGCCATTCTGGATTACTGCTTCATGCTGTTTGCCATGCTGCTGTTCCTGCTGGCGAGCTATTATGCGGCGGTGTTCAGCTTTGACCGCGGCGGGCGGCGGATGCTGCTGTTCAGCGCGGCGGGCGGCGTCTATTTCGGAGCCGTCTCGATCCCCGGCGCAGACCTTGCGCATACGCTGCTGTTTGCGGGCAGCATTCTCTGCCTGCTGGCGTATCTTTGGCAGGCGGCAACGGTCAAGACGCCCGCGCCGGAGGAGCCTGCGCAGCCGGATGCACAGGAAGGAAAGTGAGGCAGCAGATATGAGAGATTTTTTTGTAAAGCTGTTTGCACCTTGGAAGGCGGCGGCCTGCTTTGACGCGGAGGCCGCGTTTCATGGCTTCCTGCTCCGCCGCAACCGCGCGCTGAACGCCGTGCGCGTCGTGTTCTTCGCCGTCACGCTCGTGTGCCTGATTTTGGCGTATGCGACGGACCGGGCATATTTTAACTACATTGCCGCGGGCGCGATGGTGCTCGCGCTCGGGCTGACGCTCGTCATCATGCAAAATGAAAAGCAGCTCCCACAGGAGCTGCGGGAGCCGTAAAAAAGCGCCGGATTCTGAAGGGCCGATGTGGGCATCGGCCCCTACAACCGACCTCACAAAGCGCCGGATTTAGAGGGCGGACAGAGTCGCCCGCCCCTACAAAGGGTATTAAAAACAAGGCGCGTCCGGCGGAAATTGCTGCGTCTCCCGTTTTGCGTCGTAGGGGTCGATGCCCACATCGACCCATTCCGCCGCCAAAACGGAAACACCCCCGTAGGGGCGGATGAGCGTTATTGTACAGGGTTTCGATTTCACACCGTAGGGGCGGACGACCCTGTCCGCCCGCCGGAAATGCCTGTTTTTACGGAAATCCGATGCGAATCCGCAACATTTTAACGGGCCGATGTGGGCATCGGCCCCTACAAACAGCCTCGGAAAAACGTAACATTCTCCCGTTTTGCGTCGTAGGGGTCGATGCCCACATCGACCCGCAAGAAATGGCCGGTTTATTGCGGTTTTCCGGCGAAATCGTGTTGTTTTTTTATTCTACGCCGTAGGGGCGGGCGACCCTGTCCGCCCGCCGGAATTGTCCGGTTTTATGGAAATCCGATGCGAATCCGCAACATTTTAACGGGCCGATGTGGGCATCGGCCCCTACAACCGACCTCACAAAACGCCGGATTTAGAGGGCGGACAGAGTCGTCCGCCCCTACAAATAGCCGTTAATAATTTTGATTCTTTATCGTCTGCCCCTACAAACGGCCGTAAAAATCGGATTTTACATCGTTCACCCCTACAGACGGCATTGGCTCTGCCAAAACAAACCGTCCGCTCCACGGAACCACCGGAGCGGACGGTTTTTTATTGCCGCTTTGCAAGGATGCTCTGAATCTGGGGAAGCGTCTGCGCAAAATAGATCCCTGCCTGACGCTCCTTTGTGGACAGGCCCATCTCGACCATGTGCCCGAGCAGCGCCCGGAGGCTCTCATAATAGCCGTTCAGGTCGTACAGGATGCACGGCGCGCTCAGGTGCCCGAGCGCACACATGGACATGATCTCCGTGATCTCCTCAAGCGTGCCGGTCCCGCCGGGGAAGGCGATGAACGCCTCGCCGAGCTCGATCATCTTCGCCTTGCGTTCGGACATGGTTTTCGTGACGATCAGCTCCGTCAGTCCGTCGTGCAGGAAGCCTGCGTCGATGAAAAACTGCGGCTCCACACCCGTCACACGCCCACCGGCGGCCAGAACGCTGTCCGCCAGCGCGCCCATCAGACCTGACCGCGAGCCGCCGTAGACGAGCGCGTTTCCGCTCTCGCCGATCCAGCGCCCGAGCGCACGGACAGCCGCGCCCAGTGCCGGATCACAGCCCTCGTTCGCCCCCAGATATACTGTGATGTTCATAGGATGCTCCTCCTGATATGGCACATTTATCCGTCGCTGCGGTATTCCGCGATCTCGTCCAGACCGCAATCGAGAATGCGGCAGAGCTGGTCGAGCGTATAGGTGTTGACGTTTTCGTTTTTCCGCAGCCGGTCGAGCTGGCCGGTGCTGAATTTGTAGTCCTGAATCAGGCGATATTGTGAAACGCCCTTGCGCTTCATCGTTGCCCAGAGACGGTCGAACACGATCATGCGAAGCACCTCCAATACGATGAAACCATCCTATTAGGGTGCCCTGAAATTGACAATTGCCCGTAAATGGGCTATAATGGCGGTCGGAGGTGGGGGAGATACAAGGCAATGACTTTGAGGCGGCGTTCGACCGCTTTCTGGAGCGGGCGGAATACGACGCTGCGGAGGCGGCGGTGTTCTCTTTGGTGCGCGCGGCGTTTCTGGCGGGCTGGCGTGCCGCAGGTGGCAGCGCGGGCACATCGGCACGTCTGTTTGAGGTGCTGCGCCCGGAACCGCCCGATCAAACGCCGTGAACGCGGATGCGCCAAAACAAAAAGCACTGGATCAAAGAAAGCTTTGCTCCGATGATGCATTTTCGGGCGGCGATAGGGGAGCGCTGCGGCCTGCCGTGCAGACTGCGTATATGCAAAACGAAAGACACGCAAAAGCGTGTCTTTCGTTTGTGTGAGCTGAACACTATGGATCAATCCGAAAAAACCGAAATGCAAACCAGCGAAGCGTTTGCATTTCGGAGAGGAGGAGCGACGAAGCGGGTGAGAGATGACTTTTGATGCAAAGCATAAAAAAGTCGTCGCGAACTAGCGCAGTCCGCGACGACGTGGAGGTGCTGCCCAGATTTGAACTGGGGAATAAAGGTTTTGCAGACCTTTGCCTTACCACTTGGCCACAGCACCATAGTATAAAAAAAGGAATGCGAAGCGCATTCCTATTTTATTTGGAGCGGGTGACGAGGCTCGAACTCGCTACCTCCACCTTGGCAAGGTGGCGCTCTACCGGATGAGCTACACCCGCATAATGTGGTGCCTCCGGTCGGAGTTGAACCAACGACACGCGGATTTTCAGTCCGCTGCTCTACCTACTGAGCTACAGAGGCATGTTGAGGCGAGATAAACTCGCCTCATCATACATTATGGCGACCCGGAACAGACTCGAACTGTCGACCTCCAGCGTGACAGGCTGGCGTGCTAACCGACTGCACCACCGGGCCAGAGAAAATGGTGGAAAGTACAGGGCTCGAACCTGTGACCCCTTGCTTGTAAGGCAAGTGCTCTCCCAGCTGAGCTAACCTTCCGTTTCACACCCGCCGCTGTATCTCTCAGCGACGGGTGTTATTATACATGCCAATGGTGGTTTTGTCAAGCGGTTTTCAGAAAAAATTTGAATAAATTTATTCACGCCTGATTCAGGATATCCTGCACGTTTTCCGGGGTAAAATCGTATATTTTGTCGCAGAACTGACAGTCCACATGGAGCGTCTCGCCGGAGCGCACGATCTGACCGAGCTCCTCGCGGCCGAGCGTCAGCAGCGTCCGCTCGACCTTTTCACGCGAGCAGTAGCAGCGATAATCGACCGGCGTGGTCTCCAGAATTTCGACCTCGAACGGGCCGAGCACCGTCCTGAGCATGTCCTCGGCGCTGAGTCCGCTGTCGAGCATCGCGGTCACGTTTCCGGCGGCGTGGATGCCGGCCTCGACCAGGTCGATGGTCTCGTCCGGTGCGCCGGGGAGAAGCTGCACGATGTAGCCGCCCGCAGCGCGGACGCTCTGATCGGTCTCCACGAGCACGCCGAGGGCGCAGGCGGTCGGAATCTGCTCGCTTTGGGCAAAATACTGCGTGATGTCCTCAGCGATCTCGCCGGAGACGAGCTCCACGCTGCCGACATACGGCTCCTTCATCCGAAGGTCGCGGATGACGGTCAGCATTCCGTCCGTTCCGACGGCGGCGCCGACGTCCAGCTTGCCGCGGTATTTTTCAAGCAAACTGATCTGCGGGTTTTCGACCCAGCCGCGGACGTTGCCCTCGGCGTCGGAGACCGCCAGCAGCGTCCCGAGCGGGCCGCCGCCCTTGATCTGAAGCGTGATGGAGCCGTCCTCCACCTTCTGCATATTTCCCATCATGGACGCGGCGGCAAGCAGCCGCCCCAGTGCGGCTGTCGCCGTGGGGAGCGTTTTGTGCATCCGGCGCGCGGTCTCGGTAATCTCGCGCGAGGAAATGGCGACGGCGTTTACAAAGCCGTCCTTGGTCATGGCACGAACAATATGATCCTGCATGGTATGCGTAACTCCTGAAATGAAATCTTATTTTTGCGCAGAGAACCAGATGCGCAGCGCGTCATCCTTCGGCGCACGGAGCGTCCGGTCGCCGTAGACGTGGATTTTGCGGAAGCCCGCCTCGCGGAGCCACTGCGTCAGCTCCCCAGGTGTGTAGGCGTATTCGGTGTGCTCCTCCTGGCTGCGCAGCCAGCATTCGCCGTCGCGCTGAAAGAGGTCGATCCCGTAATGGCACAGGCGCGTTTTCTCGGAAAACGCGGTGCGCCAGACGCAGTAGCTGTCCTCGGTCTCGTCAAGAAAGACCTGCCCGTCCAGCCCGCGCAGCTTAAACGGCGTGTTGATGTCGAACACGAACAGCCCTCCGGGGGAGAGCGCCGCGCAGACGCGCGCGAACGCCTTTTGCAGGTCTGCCGGGCGCGTGACATAGTTCACGCTGTCCAGCGAGCAGATCGCCGCATCGACCGGCTCCGGGAGACGCAGACGCTGCATTTTCTGCAAAATGAAAAACGGCGGCGTCTCCAGCGCCAGCTCTGCCGCCTTTTCGCTGGCCACGGTCAACATTTCCTCCGAGCAGTCAACACCCAGCACGCGGTAGCCGCGCGCGGCCAGCAGCACGGAAAGCGATCCGGTGCCGCACGCCAGATCGAGAACGGTCTGTGCCTCAACACCGGATCTTCTGAGCAGCGTCTCAAAATACGCCGCGATCTTCTCGTAGGGGACGTCGTAGGTCAGCGCATCATAGGAAAAAGCCAGCGCTTCATACGCGTTCACTCGGTATCCTCCTTGTCCAGACGGTCAAAGATCAGATGGTATGCGTCGGTGCCGTAGTTGAGACTGCGGTTGACGCGGCTGATGGTGGCGCTGCTCGCGCCGGTCTTTTCCAGAATGTCGTTGTAGATCAGGCCCTCGTTGAGGAGCTTTGCGACCTCAAAGCGCTGCTCCATGGCCTTCAGCTCGGAGACCGTGCACAGGTCGGAGAAAAAATCATAGCACTCGTCCGTGTCCTTCAGCGTCAAAATGGCGCGATAGAGATCATGCCCGCGATCGGAGCGTTTATTTCGATTGTTCAAAACAATTCCTCACTTTTCTGTCGTCGTTCCGTGGAACGCGTGGTGTGTTTTCCCGGCTGAACCGGGCTGCCGTTGCAGCAGCGCCGGAAAGGGGGGCTTTCTATATTTTATATATTAAAGGTGTGAAGCGAAAAAGTAAAGCAGAAAAACGTTTTTTGAAGAAAATTCACAAAAAGGAAGGATTTTTGACGGCGGCATTAGAAGCTTTAATAACACATATCGGAAGAAACTGATTTACTTATGCCGCCGGGACGGTTATACTATACATAGAAACGTCTGCCGCGCCCGTATTGCGCGGCAAAGCTGTGTAAAGGAGCAGATATTATGAGCAACTGTGCGATCGTAGGCATCAACTGGGGCGACGAGGGCAAGGGCCGTATGGTCGACCTCATCGCAAGAGAATATGACATCGTCTGCCGTTATCAGGGCGGCAACAACGCGGGCCACACCATCGTCAACGAGTACGGCAAGTTTGCGCTGCATCTCATTCCGTCGGGCATCTGCCTGCCGGGCGTTGTGAACGTGCTGGGAAACGGCGTTGTCATCGACCTTGAGAGCCTCTGGGGCGAGATCTCCGAGCTTCAGAAGGCGGGCGTGGCGGTCACGCCGGAGAATTTCAGGATCTCCGAGCGGGCGACCATCGTGTTCCCGTTCCACCGTGCGCTCGACGGTCTGGAGGAGGCGCGTCTGAAGGACAAGAAATACGGCTCGACGCTGCGCGGCATCGCGCCGGTCTACTCCGACAAATATCAGAAAAAGACCGTCATGATGGGCGAGCTCCTGTATCCGGAGTATCTCAAGAAGCGTCTGGCGTCCATTCTGGAGTGGAAGAACCTGACCATTCAGAACGTCTACGGCGCGGAGCCGTACCGTCTTGAGGACATGCTGGCGTGGTGCGAGGAGTTCGGCTCCAAGCTGGCGCCCTATATCTGCGACACCACCTCCTACCTCTACGAGGCGGAGAAGGCCGGCAAGAACATCATGTTTGAGGCGCAGCTCGGCGCGCTGCGCGACATCGACTTCGGCATTTTCCCGTACACCTCCTCGTCGTCGTCCAACGCGGGCTACGCCTGTGTCGGCGCCGGCATCCCCGGAAGCCACGTTGACCGCACGCTCGGCATTGTCAAGGCGTACTCCACCTGCGTGGGAGAGGGCCCCTTCACGGCGGAGTGGTTCGGCGAGGAAGCCGAGCAACTCCGTGCCGCCGGCGGCGAATACGGCGCCTCCACGGGCCGTCCGCGCCGCGTGGGCCCCATCGATCTGGTCGCGACGCGCTACGGCTGCCAGATCCAGGGCGCGACCGAGGTCGCGCTGACAAAGCTCGACGTTCTTTCCTATATGAAGGAGATCCCGGTCTGCGTGCAGTACGAGCTGAACGGCGAAAAGACCGACAAGTTCCCGTTCACCGCCGTCATTGACGAGGCGAAGCCCATCCTGACCACGCTCCCCGGCTGGGGCTGCGACATTTCCGGCGTGCGGAAGTATGAGGATCTGCCGCAGGCCGCGCGCGACTACGTCGAGTACATCGAAAAGGCCATCGGCGTGCGCATCTCCTATGTTTCCGTCGGCGCAAAGCGCGACGAGATCATCTACAGATAAGAGGTTTTTTCATGAAGCCCACATATGAAAGCCCGCTTGGCGCGCGCTATGCCTCCCAGTACATGCTGCACCTGTTTTCGCCGGACATGCGCTTTGAAACGTGGCGCAGGCTGTGGGTGAGCCTTGCCCGTGCGGAGCACGCGCTCGGCCTGCCCATCACGCAGGCGCAGGTCGAGGAGCTGGCGGCGAACGTCAGTCCGATCAACTATGACGTGGTCGCCGCAAAGGAAAAGGAGCTGCGCCACGACGTCATGGCGCACATCTACGGCTTCGGCGAGATGGCGCCCGGCGCCAGAGGCATTATCCACCTCGGCGCGACGAGCTGCTACGTCACTGACAACGCAGACCTCGTTCTCTACCGTGACGCGCTGCGCCATGTGCGCGGAGAGCTGGCGGCGGTGATGACGAATCTGTGCGATTTTGCCGACCGCTATGCGGACATGCCGTGCCTTGGCTATACGCACTACCAGCCCGCGCAGCTTGTCACCGTCGGCAAGCGCGCCGCCCTCTGGCTTCAGGATCTGATGCTCGATCTGGAGGAGCTGGACGATGTGATCGCCGCCATCCGTTTCCTCGGCTGCCGCGGCACGACCGGCACGGAGGCGAGCTTCGTGGAGCTGTTCGAGGGCGACAGCGCGAAGATCGATGAGATGAACCGCATGATCGCCGCGGATTTCGGCTTTGAGCGGCTGTATGACGTCTGCGGCCAGACGTATCCGCGCAAGCTCGACAGCCGCATTTTGAATGTGCTGTCCTCGATCGCGCAGAGCTGCTGCCGTTTTGCAAACGACGTGCGCCTGCTCCAGCACGACCGCCAGCTCGAGGAGCCGTTTGAGTCCTCGCAGGTCGGCTCGTCGGCGATGCCGTACAAGCGCAATCCCATGCGCTGTGAGCGCATCTGCTCGCTGGCGCGCTATGTGATGGCGGACGCCGCCAATGCGCCCATGACCGCCTCGACGCAGTGGCTCGAGCGGACGCTCGACGATTCGGCAAATCGCCGCATCTCGCTTCCGGAGGGCTTCCTCGCCGTTGACGGCATCCTGCGCATCATGCAGAACGTGACAAAGGGCCTTCACGTCAACGAGAAGATCGTGGAGAAGTTCGTCCTCGACTACCTGCCGTTCATTGCAACGGAAAATCTGATGATGGCAGCCGTCAAGCGCGGCGGCGATCGCCAGCAGATCCATGAGGTCATCCGCGAGGCGTCGATGGACGCGACAGCAAAGATGAAAAACGGCGAGCGCTGGGATCTGGTCGCGGCGCTGGCGGAGAACCCCGCCTTCGGCATGACGGCGGAGGAGATCCGCGCTGAGCTTCAGCCCGCGCGCTACATCGGAAGATGCCCGGAGCAGGTCACAGCGTTCACGGCCAAGTGCCGCGCGCTGACCGGCGGCGTGTCCGCCGAGGCCGAGGAGCTGACGCTGTAAGCGAAGATACCAAATATGTCAAAAGAGGCTGCCTCAAATGATTTTGGAAAATCATTTGAGGCAGCTTTTTTGCATTTTATGACCAGCGCCGGTAGACACGCGCGTAGACCGTGTCGCGGATGCGGTCGAGCACTTCCCTCGGAGCTGCGCCGCCGCTCGTCATGAGCAGCAGCGGCAGCGGCCTGCGCCCCGCGCCAAGCGACGGCTGGATATACGGGTAGTCCGCGTTCAGGCTCAGGCCGTTTCGCTCGTAGAAGGCGATCCGGCGGCGTGCCAGCGCGGTTTCCGGCGGATCGACCTCCAGACAAAAGCGCTTTGGGCGGCGGGCGAACGCATCCTGTAAAAGCGCTGAGCCGAGCCCGCCGCAGCGCAGCTCCGGCGCGACGGCAAGGTGCTCGATGAAGGCAAAGCCGTCAAAATCCCACACGGTCACGAGCCCGCGCACCGCCTCCTGCGCATCCACGAGCACATAGGGGCAGAATGCGGGATCGTCCAATGCGCGGCGCTGGTCGTCGTGGGCGCGGAACTCGTCCGGCGGCAGGCTTGCCTCCAGAAGGGAATAAAAGCTGTCAAATTCCGTTGGTTTCAGAGGGCGTATCATGTTCCGGCGTAAAAGTCCTTTCATTTCATGGGCGCTGCCGGGGAGGCCAAAGACGGCATCCCCGGCAGCTGCATTTTACCCCGCGCCTGCCGCAAAGTCAAGCAATGCCTGCGGCATCCGGACGCCCCGGAGCTCTGCGCGCCCGGGGCGTCTGCACGCAGGTCATCCCGCTGCGTCCAGCATATTTTCAATCAGGATTCCGTAGCCTCTGGTGGGGTCACTGACGAGCACATGCGTGACCGCGCCGACCAGCCTGCCGTCCTGCAAAATGGGGCTTCCCGACATGCCTTGCACAATGCCGCCGGTTGTTTCGAGAAGTGCCGGGTCGGTGACCCGGAGCAGCAGATCGCGCCCGTTTTGCGCCTCCGGCATCAGCCGCACGATCTCCACGTCGTATTCGCAGATCTCAGCGCCCTTGACGTTTGACAGGATTTTTGCCGGTCCGGTGCGGACGGCGCCGGGCCCGGCAACGGGAACGGCGGCCTTGTGCGGCAGCGTCTGCATCACGCCGAAGATGCCGCGGGCGCTGTTTTCCGTCACAGTGCCGACGGCGTGCGACAGGTCAAAAACGCCCTTGAGCATCCCCGGCGTGCCGCGGCTGCCCTTTTGGACGTCGGAAACGCGCGACGAAACGACAAAGCCGGACGTGACCGGCGTCAGCTCCGTGCCGCCCGTGCCGCTGACGCCGTGGCCGAGCGCGCCGAACTGATTCGTGTCCGGGTCGTAGTAGGTGACCGTCCCGATGCCCGCGACATGGTCGCGCAGCGAAAGACCGAGCCGGTAGCCGCTCGGCGCCTTCTCGGGCGCGACAAGAAATTCCGCTTCCTGCGTTCCGCGCCGCACGGTCAGGATCAGGCGGTTTCCCTCCTGAACGCGGGCGCAGAGCCCCTTCGCGGTGCCGACGGCTTCACCGTTCACCGCAACGATCGTGTCGCCCGCACGCAGCCCGGCTGCCTGCGCCGCCGTGCCGTCCGCAATTTTGACGATCATGAGTCCCTGCGTATAGAGCTTGATGCCGACGGTGTTGCCGCCGGGAATCAGATAGGCTGGAACGGCGGCGAAGGCCTGCATGGCCAGCAGCGCCGTCAAAATCAAAGCGGCGGCCAGCCTGCGCGCCGCTGTTTTCATGTGTGTCATACGTGCTTCATCCTCTCCTGCGCCAAATCTCACCCTCTTAATATGCCTGACAGAGACAGAAAACAGTCGGGCGGGAGACTAGTAAAAACAAGCGCCTTTTCCTTTCCCGAACGGCGCGGCCGATGCAGCTGCCGGACAAACGGCGTGTGCGCGCGCCAGCCGCTTCCGGCGCAGGAGGGTATTCTCAATGAATGTTTTTCCATTCGACGCGTCTGTAAATATTTTTTGCGAAAATGCAGAAATTTATCTTGACATTTTTGCGTTTATCAGTATAATAATACTTGCGTTTTGAAAGCGCCGGCAGATAGGGGATTTGTGTAACGGTAGCACACCGGACTCTGACTCCGTTTGCGGGGGTTCGAATCCCTCATCCCCTGCCAGATCCCGCATGCTGCGGCATGCGGGATTTTCTTTTTCATACAGTTGGTGCTGATTGGAGTGAGGGTCCACCTGTTCCCATCCCGAACACAGAAGTTAAGCTCATTTCCGCCGACGATACTTGCCGGGTGACTGGCCGGGAAAATAGGTAGTGCCAACACAGAAAGCCATCGTATCATTCGATACGATGGCTTTTTTGAGCTTGTCAAAATGACTATTTTGACAAGCTCAACCGCGCCGCATCCGCTCCGGATGAGGCGCGGCGTTGTATCAGCAGTAGAAATCCTTGATCTTCTTTGCGCGGGACGGGTGGCGCAGCTTGCGGATGGCCTTGTTCTCGATCTGGCGGATGCGCTCGCGCGTGACGCCGAAGATCTGGCCGACCTCCTCGAGCGTATGCGTCCGGCCGTCATACATGCCAAAGCGCATCCGCAGGACGTCTGCCTCGCGCTCGGTCAGCGTGCCGAGGATCTCGGTCAGCGCCTCGGCCAGCAGCGTGTTGGACGTGGCGTCGGCAGGGGAGGGCGTGTTGTCATCCTCGACGAACGAGCCGATGGTCGTGTCCTCCTCGTCACCGACCGGCATATCGAGCGAAAGCGTGTCGGCGGCGGTGCGGTTTGCCTCGATGATCTTCTCGATCGGCAGATTCAGCTCCGCTGCGATCTCCTCGAGCGTCGGCTCGCGGCCAAGCTCCTGCACGAGCTTGCGATTGCAGCGCGTGGCCTTGTTGATGACCTCGACCATATGCACCGGGACACGGATCGTCCGTGCCTGATCGGCGATGGCGCGGGTGATCGCCTGACGGATCCACCAGGTCGCATATGTAGAGAACTTGTTTCCCTTTGTATAGTCGAACTTGTCCACCGCGCGGATCAGGCCGGTGTTGCCCTCCTGGATCAGGTCCAGAATGTGCAGACCGCGGCCGGAATATTTCTTTGCAATGGAGACGACAAGGCGCAGGTTCGCCTCGGTCAGCTTGTCCTTGGCGGCCTTGTCGCCCTCGCTGACGCGCTTGGCCAGCTCGATCTCCTCGTCTGCCGAGAGCAGGCGCACCTGTCCGATCTCCTTGAGGTACATACGGACGGGGTCGTCAAGGTTATACTCGGCGGCCAGCTCCAGCGGATCGACCAGCTCCTCCTCCTCGTCCATCGAGGGCACGGCGTCGCCGTCCAGAAGGCTGTCGCCGCGCAGGTCGGCGTCAATCTCCAGCTCCGCGCCGACAACCTGAATGCCGAGGGTATCAAATGTATCATAGACCTGCTCGATCTTCTCGACCGGAAGATCCAGCTTTTCCAGCTCCGCCGTCAGCTCGGAGGCCTGAATGACGCCGTCGCGCTTTGCCTTGGCGATCAGCGCGCTGACTCTGGCCATTGCCTCCTCGCTGCTGGGGGGCGTGCGTTTCGTATTTGTGTTCTTCGAGTTTGCCATCAATGCTCATCCTCATTCGTGCGATCTCACGGCGCGGCCGGTGAGAACCGCGCATCCAATTCATTATATACAACCCGGCACGGTTTGGCAACCTGTTTTCCGTGTTTTTTCTATGAAAATATGCAAAAGGCGGCCGAAGCCGCCGGGGCGTGTCAAAAAATGCTTTTGACACGCTCTCAAACGGAAAACGCTGCGCCGGTTTTCCGTTTGAAAATTCTGCGTGCCGCAGCGCGCAGAATTTGCTTGCAGACTGCGCACAAATTCTGCACTTGCGGCACGGGGCGTTTTGCGCGGCGTTCACGCCGCCGCGCAAAACCGATCGGCATTTTGATTCGCGCCCGCGGGTGCAGGTGCTGCGAGGCGGGAGCGTGCGTGCTCAGATCTCCATGATGACCGGCAGGATCATCGGATTGCGCTTGGTCGTCTTGAACAGATAACCGGAGAGGTCGTTCTTGATATTGGCCTTGAGCGCGCTCCAGTCGCACGAGCCGCTGGAGATGCAGCGGTCGATGGCGTGCGCGGCGATGACGCGCATTTCCTCGATCAGGTTTTCGGATTCCTTGACGTAGACAAAGCCGCGCGTGATGATGTCGGGGCCGGTGATGACGCTTCCGTCCTCGGACGAGAGGTTCACCACGACGACGATCATGCCGTCCTGCGCCAGATGCTTGCGGTCACGCAGCACGACGCTTCCGACATCGCCGACGCCGGTGCCGTCCACAAGGATCTTGCCCGCGGGAACGGTGCCGCCCCACTTGCAGGTCGCCTTGGTCAGCTCAAGCACCTTGCCGATGTCGCTGATGAAGATGTTCTTCGGCTCCATGCCCATGGTCTGCGCCAGCTTGGAATGCGCCTGCAAATGACGCTGCTCGCCGTGTACGGGGATGAAGAAGCGGGGCTTTGTGAGCGCGTGGATGATCTTGAGCTCCTCCTGACAGGCGTGGCCGGAGACGTGCAGATCGGCGAGCTTGTCGTAGACAACGTCCGCGCCCTTGCGGTAAAGCTCATTGATGATGCGGCCAATGGCCTTTTCGTTGCCGGGAATGGCGGAGGCGGAGATGATGACGCGGTCGCCCGCCTGGATCTCCACCTGACGGTGGCCGGAGAACGCCATGCGGTACAGCGCGGACATGTTTTCGCCCTGTGAGCCGGTGGAAACGATGACGATCTTATTCTTCGGCAGCGACTTGATGGCGTTGATATCGACCAGCGTGCCGTTGGGGATCTTCAGATAGCCCAGCTCCACCGAGACCTTCAGGACGTTTTCCATGCTGCGGCCCGTGACGGCGACCTTGCGGCCGTACTTGTGCGCGGCGGAGATGATGCTTTGCAGACGGAATGCGTTTGAGGCGAAGGTCGTGACGATGATGCGCTGGCTGCATCCGGCAAACTGCCGGTCAAAGCTGTTGGCAACGATGCGCTCGGACGGCGTGAAGCCGGGGCGCTCGACGTTGGTCGAGTCGCACAGCAGCGCCAGCACGCCCTCGCGGCCGAGCTCGCCGAAGCGGGTGAGGTCGATCATGCCGTCCTCGGCGGTGGGGTCGATCTTGAAGTCGCCCGTGATGACGACCGTGCCGACCGGCGTGCGGATGGCGAACGACACCGCGTCGGCGATGGAGTGGTTCACGTGGATGAATTCCACCGAGAAGCAGCCGGCCTTGACGGTCTCGCCCGCCTCGTGGGTAAAGAGCTTGACGGTTTTGTCCAGACGGTGCTCCTCCAGCTTCAGCCGGACGATGCCCGCGGTCAGGCGCGTGGCGTGGATGGGGCAGTTGAACTGCTGCATCGCGTAGGGGATGCCGCCGATGTGATCCTCGTGGCCGTGCGTCAGGAACATGCCGCGGATCTTCTGCTTATTCTTGACCAGATAGGTCATGTCGGCAATGACGAGATCGACGCCGTACATATCGTCCTCGGGGAAGCCGAGGCCGCAGTCAACGATGATGATGTCCTTGCCGTATTCCAATACTGTGATATTCTTGCCGATCTCGTTGAGACCGCCGAGAGAGATGATTTTCAGTTTTTCTGCCAAATGGGGTTCCTCATTTCTATAAAATTTCAATTTTGACGTCAAATATGGCATATTGACGTGTTTTTGTTGCAGATAAGTAAGTGAAAAATGCGTTTGGGCAACACAAACCAACATACGCTCCGCAGATGGCTCCCGGCCCCGTACCGCCGTTTGTGCCTCGCAGACGTATGTGTATCCACTATGCTGAGAGCCGCCGTTTTTCCGCGCCGCACGCACGGCAGGCTCTGTACAATATGCCGCGCGATCCGCAAAGCACGGCATGATACTAACAAGTATAGCACAAAATCAGCCCTGTGTATACATTTTTTTCGTTTCCCATAATTTTTATCCGGGACGTGCGGCGTTTTCCGTTTGTGCGCTTGTCAATTTTGCTGAAATTTGATATAATATCAAAGATTATAATTCCAAAAAGAAACGGAGGCGCCCACGGCAATGAAAAAACACGTTTCCCGCCTGCTGCAGCCGGGTGTGATCTGGTACTGCGTGGTACTTCTGGTGTTTACGGCCGCGGCTGCGGCGCTCGACCAGTATTATCTGGCCGGAGCGGAGCTGCTCGTGACCACTGGGGTCTTCCTCATCAGCCGTGTGCGCTTTGCCCGCCGCAAGCAGGCGCTTGTGGACTATGTGCAGAGCGCGACGGATTCCGTCGGCGTTTCGGTGCATGCGGGCTCGCCGTTCCCGATGGCGGTGCTCCACCTGCCGGAGGCGGAGATCATCTGGGGAAATCCCGCGTTTTATGCGATCACGGGTCTGGCGGACGCCACGCGCTATCAGACGATGGACAGTGTCATCCCGGACTTCACGACCGACTGGCTGCGCGACGGGCGAAATGAGCTTCCGGGCGACCGGAAGATCGGCGACCGGCGCTACCGCATCTACGGAAACTATGTCCGCTCCAGCGACGACGAGACGACGGTCATGCTGGCAACCGTCTATTTTGCCGACATGACCGAGATGTTCAACATCCGGGACGAGTTTGTCCGCACACGCCCGGTCGTGGCGGTCGTGCTGATCGACAACTACGACGAGCTGATGAACAATCTCTCCGACAGCGCTGTTGCCAACCTCAACGCGCAGATCAACGAAACGGTCAGCAAGTGGATCGGCGGCGCGCACGCCCTCAGCCGCAAGATCGAGCGGAACCGCTATCTGCTCGTCTTTGAAAACAGCGCGCTCGAGCAGCTCCAGACCGGAAAATTCTCGGTGCTGGAGAGCATCCGCACCATCGTCAACCCCACCGGCGTGGCGGCGACGATCTCGCTTGGCATCGGAAAAGACGGCGCCTCGTTCGAGGAAAACTATAATTATGCCATGCTCTCCATTGAGATGGCGCTTTCGCGCGGCGGAGATCAGGCGGTCATCAAGGACCGGTACAACTTCACCTTCTACGGCGGCAGAACGAAGGAAACGGAGCGTCACACCAAGGTCAAGTCCCGCGTTGTGGCAGGCTCGCTCTCCGAGCTGATCGCGCAGTCGAGCGAGGTCTTCCTGATGGGCCACCGCATGGCGGACCTCGACGCGGTGGGCGCGGCGGTCGGCCTTCTCAGCCTGTGCCGCAAAAAGGGCAAGCGCGGACGCATCGTCGTCGATCTCAAAAACAATGCCGCGGGCGCCCTCATTGCCGAGCTTCGCGCCATGCCGGAGTACAGCAACGTGTTCATCTCCGGTGAGGACGCGCTTGTCGAGGCAGACAGCCGCTCGCTTCTGATCGTCGTCGATACGAACCGCCCCGATCAGGTGGAGAGCAAGCCCCTTCTGGAGTCCATTTCGCGTGTGGCCGTCATCGACCACCACCGCCGCGCGGCGGATTATATCGAGCACGCGGTGCTGAGCCTGCATGAGCTGTTCGCCTCGTCTGCGTCCGAGCTTGTGACGGAGCTTCTGCAATATGCGCTCGACCCGCGCGACCTGCGTCCCATCGAGGCGCAGGCGCTGCTTGCCGGCATCGTGCTCGACACGAAGAATTTCAGCGTCCGCACCGGCTCGCGCACATTTGAGGCCGCGGCGTTCCTGCGCCGCACCGGCGCGGACACCGTGGACGTCAAAAAGCTCTTTCAGAGCGATCTTGACGCGACGATCGCGCGCTATCAGGTCGTGCAGGCGGCGCGCCTGTACCGGGACGATATCGCCATCGCCGCCGTGGATCACGCGGTCACGCGCACCATCGCCTCGCAGGCGGCGGACGAGCTTTTGAACATCTCCGGCATCCTGACCTCGTTCGTGCTCTATCCCGACGCGGGGCAGGTGGTCATATCGGCGCGCTCGATCGGCTCGTGCAACGTGCAGGTCGTGCTGGAGCCGCTCGGCGGCGGCGGAAACGCGGCGGCTGCCGGCGCACAGATCAAGGACGCGGAGATCCATGACGTGCTGGAAAAGCTTGTCGCGTCCATAGACAAATTCTACGGCTGAGGCCGAAGAAGCATACAATACAAATTCCCTGTCTGAAAGGAGAACATACAGCATGAAAGTCATTTTGACACAGGATATTCGCGGCAAGGGCAAGCGCGGCCAGATGATCGAGGTATCGGACGGCTACGCCCGCAACTTCCTCTTTCCGAAGAAGCTGGCGCAGGAGGCCAACGCCGACAACGTCAACACCATGAAGATGAACGACAAGGCACGCCAGGAGCGCGAGGCCAAGGAGCGCGCCGAGGCGATGGACATCTCCAAGCGCATGAAGACCTTCACCGTCACCGTCAATGCAAAGGGCGGCGGCGCGGGCAGGCTGTTCGGCTCCGTGACCAACACGGAAATTGCCGAGGCGCTTGCCGCGCAGCAGAAGATCGTGCTCGACAAGCGGAAGATCGTGCTCGACGAGCCGATCAAGACCACCGGCGTATATACCGTCCGCTGCAAGCTCGGCTATGAGATCAGCGGCGAGCTGCGCGTGGAAGTCAAAGAGGCGTAAAACTCCGCAGAGGAGAAGGAGGGACATCGTATGGACGATCTGCTGGGCCGTCAGGTGCCGCAGTCATTGGAGGCGGAGCAGTCTGTGCTCGGCTCCATGCTCATTGACGAGCGCTGTGTGCCGGACGTCATCGGCCTTCTTCGGCCGGAGGACTTCTATCTGAGGCAGAACCGCGAGATCTACGAGACCATCTATACGATGTTCAATTTCTCGGAAAAGATCGACCCGGTGACGGTGCTCGACAAGATGAAGGAGCGCGGCGTCTATGACGAGGCGCATTCCTACGATTACATTGCCCAGCTTCTTCAGATCACGCCGACGGCCGCCAACGTCAAGCAGTACTGCGCCATCGTCCACGACAAGGCGCTCATGCGCGATCTGGCTGCCGCCGCCGGAGAGATCAGCGAGATGGTCTATGACGGTGCGGGCACGGCGCAGGATATGCTCGAGGCGGCGGAGAAAAAGGTCTTTGCCCTGCGGCGGGAAAACTCCGGCGACAGCCTTCAGCACATCGGAAAGGTGCTTCTGAACGTCTACGACCGGCTCGAGGAGCTGGCGCAGTCCGGCGAGGCCATTCCGGGCCTTTCCACGGGCCTGCACGACCTTGACCGGAAGATCAACGGCCTCAACAGGACGGACCTGCTGCTCATTGCGGCGCGTCCCGGCATGGGCAAGACGTCAATGGCGCTGAACATCGCGCTGAACGTCGCAAAAAAATACCCCGGCAAGGCCGTGGCGTTTTTCAATCTGGAAATGTCGCGCGAGCAGATGGCAATGCGCCTGCTCGCAAACGAGAGCTTTGTCGATCTGCAAAAGCTCATCACCGGCCAGCTCACCGAGGAGGACTGGGGAAAGCTCTCCATCGCGTCCTCGGCGCTGAGCCAGACGGACATCCGCGTGGATGACAATCCGACCATCACGGTCGCGGAGATGAACGCCAAATGCCGCCGGATCGAGAATCTGGGGCTGGTGTTCATCGACTATTTGCAGCTGATGACGGCTGCCGCGCCGGGAAAGACCGCGGAAAACCGCGTCAATGTGGTCAGCGAGATCTCCCGCGCACTCAAGATCATGGCGAAGGAGCTGAACGTGCCCGTCGTGTGCATGAGCCAGCTCTCCCGTGCAAACGAGAGCCGTACCGACAAGCGGCCGATGCTCTCCGACCTGCGTGAGTCGGGCGCCATCGAGCAGGACGCCGACAGCGTCATGTTCATCTATCGCGACGATTATTATAATAAGGACTCGGAGGAGAAGAACATCGCCGAGCTGATCGTGGCAAAAAACCGCCACGGCGAGACCGGCACGGTCAAGCTCCAGTGGCTGCCGCAGTTCACGACCTTCTCCGATCTGGAGTGGAAGCATGCGGAATAAAATTCTCGCGTGGTGCCGGGAGCAGGCGCTCTTTCCGAGCGGCGCGCACGTCGTCTGCGCCGTCTCCGGCGGCGCGGACTCCGTGGCGATGCTGCACGCCCTGTGCGCACTTCGGGCGGAGCTGGGGATCACGGTCTCGGCGGCGCACTTCAACCACCGCCTTCGCGGCGCGGAATCCGACCGCGACGAGGCGTTCGTCCGCACGCTTTGCCAGACGCTCGGCGTTTCGCTGAGCGTCTCCGGCGCGGACGTCGCCGCCCATGCGGCACGGACGGGCGAGAGCGTGGAGGAGGCGGCGCGGGAGCTGCGCTATGCGTTTTTTGCGCAGCTGGACGGCCTGATCGCCACGGCGCACACCGCCGACGACAATCTGGAGACGCTGCTTCTCAACCTGACGCGCGGCACGTCGCTGCGCGGCCTGTGCGGCATCCCGCCGAAGCGCGAGCGCATCGTGCGGCCGATGCTCTGCCTGACGCGCCGCGAAATTGAGGCGTATCTCGCGGAAAACGCGCTGGCGCATGTGGAGGACTCCACAAACGCCGCGCCGGATGCGCGCAGAAACCGCATCCGGCAGGAGGTCGTGCCGCTTCTGCGGCGCGAAAACCCCTCGCTTGCGCAGACGGCGCTGCGCGGGAGCCTGCTGCTGCGGCAGGATGAAGATTATCTGGAGCGAGCCGCCGAAGCAGCTCTGCGCGATGCGGAAACGGACGGCGGCTGGTCGTGCGCGGCGCTTCGCGCACAGCCTTCGGCGCTTTTCAGCCGTGCGGTGCGGATGCTGCTGCGCACCATCTCCGTGCCGAAGCTCACAAGCGCCCACATCCGCGCGGTCTGCGGCATCATTGCTGCGGACGCGCCCTCCGCGCGCGTGTCGCTTCCGGGCGGCTTTGCGGCGGAGCGGGTGTATGACTGCCTGCGCCTTTCACGCGAAGCAGCGCCTGCTGCGTGGCAACCGGTGCGGCTTTTGACGGCCGGAAGCACGGAGCTTCCGGCGCTTGGCCTGCGCATCCGGTGCCATGTCGTGGAGAAACTGGAAAAAAGTCAGGAAAACCGAAATTCGCCGTGCACTTTTGCGTGCAAATGTGCTATGATGGAGCCGGAAACGCTGGTGGCAAGGCCGCGGGCCGAAGGCGATGCCATGCGCCTTGCAGGCGGCAGCCGGACGCTCAAGCGGCTGATGATCGACCGGAAGATTCCTGCCGCGCAGAGAAGCCGCCTGCCCGTGATCGCAGACAGCGGCGGTGTGCTGGCGGTATACGGCGTGGGCGCCGATGCCGGGCGCGCGGCGCACGAGGGCGACCGCGCGGTCATCATTGAGATCGAACAGATACAATAGAAATCAATAGGCGGCGCGTGGGAACGCCGCCGGAAAGAGGACAGTTTTTATGATCAACAAGCAGGACATGATGCAGGACATTGAACAGATCCTTGTTTCCGAGGAGGACATCCACGCGCGGATCCGCGAGGTCGGCGCGCAGATCTCCGAGGATTATCGCGGAAAATGCCCGATCCTGGTCGGCGTGCTCAAGGGCGTCGTGCCGTTCTTTGCCGAGATGGCGCAGGCGATCACCATCCCGGTGCAGGAGGACTTCATGTGCGTCACGTCGTTTGAGGGCGGCACGGAATCCACCGGCAAGCTGACCTTCCGCAAGGACATCGACCATGACATCGAGGGCCGCGACGTCCTCATTCTGGAGGATATCATCGACTCCGGCAGCACGCTGAAGCTGATCTGCGAGCTGTTTGCCGAGCGCAAGCCCAAGTCCGTGAAGATCTGCACCCTGCTTGACAAACCCTCGGGCCGCAAGGTCGATCTGACGCCGGACTATGCCTGCTTTACGATCCCGGCGGCGTTTGTGGTCGGCTACGGTCTGGACTACGATGATTATTACCGCAATCTGCCTTTCGTCGGCGTTCTGAAGCCCTCTGTTTATCAGGACTGACGAAAGCGCCCATAAAGGAGCTTTACAGTGAATCAACAACCAAAACAGCCCAATCCGCTGATCTTCATGATCGTCATCGGGCTGGTGTTCGCATTGACGGCGGGGGCGGTCTTCGCCCGCAACGGTGCGGCGAGCATGCAGTATTCCGAGGTGCTCGAGCTGTTCCGGGAGGAGCAGGTCAAGTCCTTCACGCTTCAGGACGGAACGCTGACGCTCACGCTCCGCGCCGACGGCGACGAGACAAAGACCGCCACAGCCAGCATCGGCGACACGGAGATCTTCCACAACGACCTTGACGCGCTGATCGCAGACCAGGCCGCGCGCGGCGTTCTGACATCCTACAACTATCCGCAGTCGCCCGGCGCACCGTGGTACAGGACGATCCTGCCGTATGCGCTGTTGGGCGTGGGTCTGCTGGTGGTGTGGTTTTTCCTGATGAACCGCGCAAACGGCGGGCCGTCGGCAATGGCGCAGTTCACGCGCGCCAACGCCAACCTCGGCGTTCCGAGCAAGGAAAAGGTCACCTTTGCCGATGCGGCGGGCGCAGACGAGGAAAAAGCGGAGCTTCAGCAGATCGTGGAGTTCCTCCGCGATCCCAAGCGCTTTCAGGAGATGGGCGCGCGTGTGCCGAAGGGCGTGCTGCTGGTCGGCCCTCCGGGAACCGGCAAGACACTGCTGGCGCGTGCCGTTGCCGGCGAGGCAGGCGTGTCGTTTTTGTCCATTTCCGGCTCGGATTTTGTCGAGCTGTATGTCGGCGTCGGCGCCAGCCGCGTCCGCGACCTGTTCGACCAGGCAAAGCGCGTTTCGCCCTGCATCGTCTTTATTGACGAGATCGATGCCGTTGGCCGCCGCCGCGGCGCGGGTCTTGGCGGAGGACACGACGAGCGCGAGCAGACGCTCAACCAGCTGCTTGTGGAGATGGACGGCTTCGGCAAGAATGAGGGTGTGATCGTCCTCGCAGCCACCAACCGAAAGGACATCCTCGACCCGGCACTTCTGCGCCCGGGACGCTTTGACCGGCAGATCTATGTCGGCTCGCCCGACTGGCGCGGCCGCGAGGAGATCCTCAAGGTCCACGCCAAGGACAAGCCGCTGGCGGACAATGTCGATCTCGGCGTCATCGCCAAGGCGACCGCCGGCTTCACCGGCGCAGACCTTGCGAACCTGCTGAATGAGGCGGCTCTGCTCGCGACCGAGCGCCGCCGCCGCGTCATCGTGATGCAGGATGTGGAGGATGCAATGATCAAGGTCATTGCAGGCCCGGAAAAGCACAGCCGCGTCGTGCCGCAGCATGAGCGCCGCCTGACCGCCTTCCATGAGGCGGGGCACGCCGTCGCCATGTACTACCTGCCGACGCAGGACCCCGTCCATCAGATCACCATTGTCCCGCGCGGCATGGCCGGCGGCATGACCATCAGCCTCCCGACCGACGATACGAGCTATCTTTCCCGCAATGAGATGTACGAGACGGTCGTTTCGCTGCTTGGCGGGCGCGTCGCGGAGCAGCTCAAGCTGGACGACATTTCGACCGGTGCCTCCAACGACATCCAGCGTGCAACGGGTATCGCGCGCGACATGGTCTCGCGCTACGGCATGAGCGACCGGCTCGGCCCGGTCAGCTATGCCTCGGACGACGAGGTGTTCATCGGCCGGAACTACGAAAAGACGAAGTCGTATTCCGAGCGCATCGCGGGCGACATCGACGACGAGGTACACACCATCCTCCAGCGTGCATATGAGCACTGCGTCCGGCTCCTGCGGGAGCATGACGACCAGCTTTGCCGCGTGGCAGAGTTCCTGCTTGCGCACGACAACATGACCCGCCCGCAGTTTGAGGCGGCGATGGAGGGCAAGGCGATCCCGCAGCCCGAGGCGAAGCAGCCTCCCGACACAGCGGAAGCAGAATCATGAGAACCGGGGCTGTAGCGAAAACGCTACAGCCCCGGTTTGCGTATGATATGGAATTTGCAGATGGGAGGTCAGACCTTTTCGTCAATATAGGGAGAGGGCGCTGCGGGGACGCCGCGCTTCCACTCGATGGCATTGACCAGGAAGAACGTGAGCGCACCGACGGCGCAGCCAAAGACGACGGGCAGGATCCCGATGTAGAAGTCGCCCTTGGACAGGATCTGCCAGAAGATGAAGCCGATCGTGCCGGTGATGATGGAGATGACGCCGGAATTGCGCGTGGCCTTCGGCACGACCAGACCCAGACCGTAGGCGGCGAACGGGCCTGCGCAGCGGATGCCGAACGCGAAGGTGTTCATCGTGACCAGCGGCACGCCCAGCATGGAGATGAGCATGGCGACCAGCGCAAACACGACGTTGCAGATACGGGTGTAGGTGATGATCTTCTTTTCCGGGAGCGGCTGCTGATCTGCTTTGCGGTTTGCGAGATACAGGTCGTTCATGACCATCGTGGACATGCAAAGAAGGTTGGAGTCCGCCGAGGACATCGTCGCGCAGATGATGGCAGCCGAGACGATGCCGGTGACGGCGGCAGGCGCATACGCGCTCGTGACAGCCATCATGGCATTGGAGCCGTTTTCGGCAAGCGTCGGGATGGCGTCCTTCATGGAAAGCGCAGCCAGACCGAGCAGCGTCGGGAAGATCGCCATGGCCGCCATCAGAACGGCAGAGACGAGCGAGGCGTGCTGGGCGGTCTTTTCATCCTTCGCAGACTCAAAGCGCGAGACCATTTCGGGACCTGAGAGGAAGGTACAGAAGTAGTTGAACATATAGCCGACGATGGGCACCCAGCCGATCTTTGTTAAGCTCAACTGCTCCCCGGGGAGCTTCGCGGAGATGACCTGCCAGCCGCCGCAGGCATTGACAACGATGGGCGTGGCAATGGCAAGGCCGACGAGAATGATGATGAACTGGATGAGGTCGGACACCTGGTCGGCGATCATGCCGCCGAACGTGGTGTAGAGGATGATGACGACGCCTGCCAGCACCAGCGCAACGTTCAGGGGAATGCCGGTGAGCGTTGCCACGACGCCGCCGGAGGCTGCGATCTGAGACGAGGTCAGGCAGAACAGCGCCAGAATGTTGAGGATTGCCGAGAAATTGCTGGAGAATTTGCCGAAGCGGCGGCCGACGACCTCAGGGATCGTGACAGCCATGGTTTTGCGGATCTTGGGTGCAAAGTATGCCAGCGGGATCATGGCGATGGATGCGGTCAGGACGTACCAGACGGCGCTCATGCCCCACGTGCCGAACGCCTTTGCGGCAAGACCCGTGGTGGAGCCGCCGCCGATGTTGTTGGCCGACAGCGAGAAGGCGACCATGAACAGGCCCATTCTGCGGCCTGCGACCATGTAGTCCTGGCTGTTCTTGATCTTCAGCTTACCGACGACAAAGCCGACGATCAGCATGCCGATCAGATACGACGCGACGATGATCAGGGGGATTGTCTGCATAAGTTTTCCTCCGTTTTCTCTCATTTTTTGTTTTGCACAGGCAGGTGCATCTGCCTGTGGGTTTCAGTATACCGGAAAATCAAAAAAATGTAAACTGTGGGATAAACTCAAAGTAAAAGGGAAGTTTTGTGAAAATTATACAGGAATATTCACATTGGAATGCAATATTTTGCACGTAATGCCGATATCTGGACGCGCTGTATCCAGCAGCCTTTTCAAACGCGAACCAAGCGGCGCATGTCAAAAAGGTCTTTGACATGCGCAAAAGCTCCATCCTGCGGTGCAGGATGGAGCTTTTGGCGGGATGATTCAGCTGAGATACTCCGCCGGGTCAACCGGCGTGCCGTTGAGATAGACGGCGAAGTGCAGATGCGGCTCCTCGCCGGTTTCGAGAAGCGCCGTGTCACCGACCGCACCGATCACATCGCCGGCTGCAACGCAGTCGCCCGCGCGGACGACCGGCGCGGCGGCGAGGTTTGCATAGTGTGTGGTGTGACCGTCGGCATGAGAAATGACGACCGTGGTGCCGAGATATTCGTCGTCATAGACGGCGCTGACCGTCCCGGCGCAGGCGGCCTTGACGGGCGTGCCGGAGACGGCGCTCAGATCGACGCCGTCGTGCGTGCGCCAGTCACGCGTTGTCGGGTTGTAGCTGAGCTTGTCCACGCTGTAGCCGAGAAGGGGCGTGCCGGAGACCGGCGCGACGCGGATGGCGGATGCGGCCTGACGTACCGCATCGTCTGTGGCCGGAGTGGACGCGGGAACGGAGTGCTCCTGCATTTCGGCGGGAGCCTCGGCGGATGCAGGCGCATCCTGCTTTTCGGCTGCGGACGCGGGCGGCGAGGCCGTCTGGCCCGACTGCGGGATGGTGGTGGTCGTTGCGACCGAAAGGGTTTCTTCGCTCAGGGAATTCTTTTCCGAAACCGCGCTTTTGATGAAGATATAGCCCGAAATTCCGACTGCAAGAATGCACAGGAACAGGACTATGTAGTAGCCCTTTTCCTGAAAGAATTTCCGGAACGCGCCGGAGTTGGATCGTTCGTTGTTTTGCATGTCATGCACCTCCGCTCAAGAGTATCGCCAAGAGCGGCGGCGGTTAAACATGCTCAGGAAATTTTTTGTGTACGTGCGAAATACTGCTCCTGACAGTAGCGCAGGATGCGGCTTCGGGTGACGATGCCGATGAAGGCGTTC
Source organism: uncultured Eubacteriales bacterium (assembly GCA_900548625.1). Classification (GTDB taxonomy): domain Bacteria; phylum Bacillota; class Clostridia; order Oscillospirales; family Oscillospiraceae; genus CAG-170. Next base: position 79,736 of record URLO01000001.1, read on the forward strand.
TTGTCGTCGATGACAGGAACGAAGTTCTGCTCTGCGGCGACGGAGACCAGATCCTCCACGCGGGTATCGACCTTGACGGGGTGAATGACGCGCCGGGGCAGAATGTCACGGATGAAATGCGCCTCGGTCTGCCGCATGTCCATCACGCAGATGCTTTTCAGCGCCCACAGCAGATCGCCCTCGGTCACAACGCCCACATAGCTGCCGTCCGCGTCCAGAACGGGAAGGGCCGTATAGCCGCTGTTTTCCATGCGCTCCATCGCCTGACGGAAGGTCGCGTCGGCATCAATGTAGGAGCACATGGCCTTGGGAGTCAGAAAGAAAAGAATGTTCATAGGATGGCTTCCCTCCTTATGATAAGTTTACCATAAAACCGACGCAATGGCATGACGAATTTGTAAATTGCGTTGGAGAAAAGCGGCGGTCAATTTTGTGACGTTTGCTGCTGCGCCTGCTCCGCCATTTGAAGAAGCGGCGCGTGGCACGGCGCGTTTGCCGCCGCAACGGAGCATTTCTGATCGAAGCGGAGCCCGCCGCCGTCCAGATCTGTGATGCTTCCGCCGGCCTCGGTGACGATCAGCGAGCCCGCGGCATAGTCCCACGGGGACAGGCGGTATTCAAAATACGCCTCCACGCGGCCGCAGGCCACGTCGCACAGCTCCAGAGCCGCCGAGCCGGAGCGCCGGATGTCGGAGCAGGTCTCGGTCAGCTTCTGCGCAAGGGCAAAGGTCTGCGGGATGCAGTCGGGATAATAGGGAGAGGAGCCGATGTAGACCAGCGCGTGCGCCATGTCACAGTCGCTGACATGGATCGGCGCGCCGTTGAGAAACGCGCCCGCGCCGCGCACGGCGGTGAACAGCTCATCGTGATATGGGTCGTAGACCGCGCCGAATTCCATCCGCTCGCCCTGTGCAAGGCCGACGGAGATGCAGCTTCGCCGCAGAGTGCGGATGAAGTTCATCGTGCCGTCGATCGGGTCAACGATGAAGCGCCATGCGCTTGCGGCCTCGAGCTTGCCGCCGTCCTCCTCGCCCAGAAAGCCCGCCTCGGGCAGAAGCGCCAGCAGCCGCTCCTGCAAGAAGCGCTGGACGCGCGCGTCATACGCCGTCACCAGATCGTGGCGGGAGGTTTTCTCCCGGACGTTTTTCCCCTCGGCGGTCGCCAGCAGGACGATGGCGCCGGCCTCGCGCACGGCGGCGCAGATCTGTTCATACAGCTTTTCCATAGGATTTCCTCCATGATAAAAGGGATGCCTTGCGGCATCCCTCAGACTGTCAAAAAACCTCGTAGAGTTCGCGCCCGCAGGCGATGCGCCCCGCGTGGTTCCCCCTCGCGGCATAGCCGCTTCGGCCTACGCTAAAAAAGTGCCGCCGGCACTTTTTCTGAACGCTGCGGCTTCGGACAAAACACACTACGGGATGCAAGTGTGGAATTTGTGCGCAAACCGCGCACAAATTATGCGCGCCGCATCACGCAGCCTTTTCAAACGCGAACCAAGCCACGCGGTTCGCGTCCCTGAGCTTGTCAAAAAGACTTTTTGACAAGCTCAGGGATGCCTTGCGGCATCCCTTTTTGAAAAATCGAATTATTCCTGACCCTTTGCGGCGAGCTCCTTGAGCGCGTCCTTGCGGGAGAGGTTGACACGGCCCTTCTCGTCGATCTCCATGACCTTGACCCAGGTCATGTCGCCGATGTTCAGAACGTCCTCGACCTTCTCAACGCGGCGGTTTTCGAGCTTCGAGATGTGGATCATGCCGTCCTTGCCCGGAGCGAGCTCTACGAACGCGCCGATGGGCAGGATGCGGACGACCTTGCCGAAGTACAGCTTGCCGACCTCAGGCACGAAGCAGATGTCGTCGATCATCTTCTTGGCGGCGTCGCAGGAGGCAGCGTCGGGAGAAGCGATGTGGATGGTGCCGTCGTCGTCGATGTCGACCTGCGCGCCGGACTCTGCCACGATCTTCTGGATGGTGGAGCCGCCCTTGCCGATGACCTCGCGGATCTTATCGACGTCGATCTTCATGGTGAGCATCTTGGGCGCAAACTCGGAGACCTCTGCACGCGGCTCTGCGATGCAGGGCAGCATGATCTCGTTGAGGATCTCAAGGCGGGCCTTGCGGCAGCGCTCAAGCGCGTCGGCGATGATCTCCATCGTCAGACCGTCGTTCTTGAGGTCCATCTGGATGGCGGTGACGCCTTCGGTCGTGCCGGCGACCTTGAAGTCCATTTCGCCGTGGAAGTCCTCAACGCCCTGAATGTCAGTGAAGGTTCTCCAGGTGCCCGTCTCCTTGTCGGAGATGAGGCCGCAGGAAATACCGGCGACGGGGCGCTTGATGGGCACGCCCGCGTCCATGAGTGCCAGCGTGGAGCCGCAGATGGAGGCCTGAGAGGTCGAGCCGTTGGAGGAGACGACCTCGGAGACGACACGGATGGCATACGGGAACTCTTCAACAGACGGGATCATGGGCAGCAGCGCCTTCTCAGCCAGCGCGCCGTGACCGATCTCACGACGGGAGGTGGAGCGGCTCGCACGGGCTTCGCCGGTGGACCACTGCGGCATGTTGTAGTGGTGGATATAGCGGCGCTCGGTCTCGTCATAGATGGTGTCGAGCTTCTGCGCGGCGGAAAGCGTGTTCAGCGTGCAGATGGAGAGCACCTGCGTCTGGCCGCGGGTGAACAGGCCGGAGCCGTGGACGCGCGGCAGAACGCCGACCTCAGCGTCCAGCGGACGGATCTCGTCGGGTGTGCGGCCATCGACGCGCTTGCCCTCGAGCAGCCACTTCTTGACGATCTTCTTCTGCATCTTGTACAGGCAGACGTCGATCTGAACGTCCCAGTCCTCGGCGTACTTCTCGCCGAACTTCTCCTTGAAGTCAACGACGGCCTCGGTCAGCCGCGCCTCGCGGACATTCTTGTCGTCGGTGTCGAGTGCGTAGGCGATCTTGTCCAGACCATACTCGCACAGATCGTCGAGCATCTCGTGGTTGACGGCGGCCTTCTCGAAGGTGAACTTCGGCTTGCCGATGGTCTCAACGATGGTGTTGATGAACTCCACGACCTTGACGTTCGTCTCATGGGCGAGCTTGATGCACTCCATGAGGATGTCTTCCTTGATCTCGTTGGCCTCGGTCTCGATCATGACGACCTTTTCGTGGGTCGAGGCGATGGTCACGAAGCACTGGCAGGCATTGCGCTCGTCCTGAGAGGGGTTCACGATATACTTGCCGTCGAGGTAGCAGACATTGGTGGTCGCGGTCGGGCCGTTCCAGGGAATGTCGGAGTAGGCGATGACGAGCGACGAGCCGATGGAGGCAACGATCTCCACGGGGTTGTCATAGTCCTGCGCGAGGACGGTGTTGGTCAGAACGACATCGTTGCGGAGCTCCTCGTCAAAGAGCGGACGCATCGGGCGGTCGATCAGACGGGAGATGAGGACGCCGCGGTCGGAGGGCTTGCCCTCGCGGCGGTTGAAGGAGCCGGGGATGCGGCCGACGGAGTACATGCGCTCCTCGACCTCGATGGTCAGCGGGAAATAGTCGATGCCGGACTTGGGCAGGGGAGAGGCGACCGCGGTGACGAGCACGACGGTGTCGCCGTAGCGGCAGATGGCCTCTGCGTTGCAGAGCTCTGCAACCTTGCCGGTCTCGACCGTGAAGGTACGGCCGCCGATCTCGGTCTCAAAAATGTGATGATTCGGATACTGCTTGTGCGTGATCATAAGAAACCTCCTTAGTTTTTCGGCTGCATGGGAGGTTTAGCACTTGAAACCAAAGCCGGACGCTCCGGCTGCGCTTTCAACTGCTAAAGAAAGCTCCCATACAGAAATTTGACGTTGTTTGTGAAAAAGGGCGGCCTTGCGACCACCCTTTTCGGCTGACTGGTTTGCGGCTGCGAAATTACTTACGCAGGCCGAGCTTGGCGACGATCGCGCGGTAACGGTTGATGTCCTTCTTGGCGAGGTAGTCCAGCAGGCTGCGGCGCTTGCCGACCATCATGAGAAGGCCGCGGCGGGAGTGGTTGTCCTGCTTGTGAACACGCAGGTGCTCAGTCAGGTCATTGATCCGGGAGGTCAGGACAGCGATCTGAACCTCGGGGGAACCGGTGTCGCCGGGATGGGTCGCGTACTGCTCGATGATAGCAGTCTTTTCTTCTTTGCGCATCATAGTGAATTTCCACCTTTCAAAAATATATCCCGTATCCAAGTATCGGGCCGGTAGAATGTCCGTGTGAAACGAACCTTGCCCCGAAACTGAGAAATGGGCGGCGGCGCAGTGCGCCAGCTTGTTTAGAATATCACAGGTTTCACAAAAAGTAAAGGAGTATTTTCAAGTTTACGAGCGAATTTCATGGGTATGGAGCGCCTGCCGCGCCTGTCAAAAACCGTCGCCGCTTCATACAATGAAATGGGACGGCAGCGTCCCGCCACTGCTTTTCCTTTTGAGGTGAAAACTATGCTGACAGTCGCAAAATTCGGGGGATCCTCGCTGGCAAGCGCCGAGCGCTTTCTGCGGGTGCGCGAGATCGTCCGCGCCGACGCATCCAGACGCGTGGTGGTCGTCTCTGCCGCCGGAAAGCGTCACGCCGCCGACCACAAGATCACCGACTTATTATATCTCTGCCACGCACATTTACAATACGGCGTCCCGTGCCGGGAGCTGTGGCGCATGATCGCGGGGCGCTACACCGCCATCCGCGACGGCTGCGGGCTCCGGTTTCCCATCGAGCGGGAGCTTGAAGCGATCTATGCCTCGCTTTCTCCGGCGACACCGCGTGATTTTCTGGCCTCGCGCGGGGAGTATCTCGCCGCGCGGCTCATGGCGGAGCTTTTGGAGTTCACATTTGTGGACGCCGCCGACTGGCTCCGCTTTGACAGCGCCGGGAACGTCCTGCGCGAGGAGTCCTACGCCGCGCTCCAGTCGCTGGCCGACGGACGAAAGATCGTCACGCCGGGGTTTTACGGCCTGCTTCCGAGCGGCGCGGTGCATACCTTCCCGCGCGGCGGCTCCGACGTGACCGGGAGCCTTGCCGCGGCTGCGCTGCATGCCGACGTCTGCGAAAACTGGACGGACGTTCCCGGCATCCTTGCCGCCGATCCCTCGGTCGTCAGCCGGCCGCAGAGCGTTCCCTATCTGAGCTATGCCGAGCTTCAGGCGCTTTCTGCCGTCGGGATGCAGGTGCTCCACGAATCGGCGGTCGAGCCGGTGCGCCGCCGACGCATCCCGCTTCAGATCCGTTCCTCGCTTGAACCGGAGCTGCCGGGGACGCGCATCGGCTCCGCGCCGGCGGAAAAAAACGAAAAAAACGAGGCGGCGGTCTTTGCCGGGCGGCGGAGGATCACGATGCTGCGCGCCGAACGGCAGGGGCTTGAGAGGGAGCCGGAGTTGCTGGCTGCGGCGGCGCGGACGCTCGTGCGGGCAGGGCTTTCGGTCGTGCATCTGTCCTGCGGGCTCGGGCAGCTCACGGCGCTCGTGGAGCCGTCCGGGACGGACGCGCTGCACGCGGCGGGCGAGGCGCTTGCAGGGACGCTCGGCGCCGAGGAGACGACGCTCCGTGAAAATCTCAGCCTCATTGCCGCGCTTTGCCGCACGCCGGAGACGGCGCCGCGTCTGGCGGCCGCCATTCAAAGCGCGGGCGTCCCGATCCATCACATTGCCGAGCGCGCGCCGTGCCTGCTCATGGCGGTGAACGACAGCCAGTATGAAACGGCGCTTCGGGCGGCATACCGGGCAAGATAACGGGAGAAAAAAGGACGCATGGCCGCTTGACAGATATGGTATAATGCAGTTACAGGATATTGCGGGACGGGAGGTGCGCAGGATGGCAGGCGATGCGGTCAAGATCATGGCCAGAAACCAGAAGGCTCATCACGAATATTTCATCGAGGAAAAATTCGAGGCGGGCATTGAGCTCTCCGGCACCGAGGTCAAGTCCATCCGCGCAGGCACGCTCAGTCTCAAGGAGGCGTGGTGCCAGATCAAGGATGGCGAGCTGTTCATCCGGCAGATGCACATCGCGCCGTATGAGCAGGGCAACATTTTCAACAAAGACCCGCTTCGTCCGCGCAGGCTCCTGATGCACAAGCGCGAGATCGCGCGCCTGTTTGGCAAGGTCAAGCAGGACGGCTACGCGCTGATCCCGTTGTCGGTCTACTTCCGCGGAAGCCTCGTCAAGGTCGAGGTCGCGCTCGCCAAGGGCAAAAAGCTCTATGACAAGCGTGAGGACGCGGCAAAGAAGGACGCCAAGCGTCAGATCGACCGGGCGATGAAAGGAAGGTAACGAAAAAATGGCAAACCCCATTGCGACCATTACCATGGAAAACGGCGGCAAAATCGTATGTGAGCTGTACCCCGAGAAGGCGCCGCAGAGCGTCCGCAACTTTATTTCTCTTGCGAACAAGGGCTTTTATAACGGCCTGATCTTCCACCGCGTCATCTCCGGCTTCATGATCCAGGGCGGCTGCCCGGACGGAACGGGCATGGGCGGCCCCGGCTACTGCATCAAGGGCGAGTTCAAGCTCAACGGCGTCCAGAACAATCTCTCGCACAAGCGCGGCGTGCTCTCGATGGCGCGTGCGCAGTCTCCGAACTCGGCGGGAAGCCAGTTCTTCATCATGCATGCCGACGGCGAGTTCCTCGACGGGCAGTATGCGGCGTTCGGCAAGGTGCTCGAGGGCATGGACGTGGTCGATCAGGTCGCGGCGGTCAAGACCAACGCGCAGGATCGTCCGCTCGACGAGCAGAAGATCGCGACCATCACGGTCGATACACAGGGCGAGGAGTATCCCGAGCCGGATAAGCTCCGCGCCCCCTACGGCCGTTTCTAACAAGTGTTCAAGGCTGTCTTTTCCGCGCGGCATGTCCGCGCGGAAAAGACCCCCCAACGATACGGGGCTGTACTGGTTTCGACGGGGGCAGTGAGGCCGGATAAGCGGGCGGAGGTGTCTGACCTCCTTAAACCGGGCGATTTTTTTAAATTAACTGACAACAATTCTGTTGCTCTGGCTGCCTAATTAGGCGCCCATCCTCCCCGGGAGGGCCACGAACCGGGCTAGGGTGTGATTTGAGTGGCGAACGTGCGACGGGTAAGAGTTGCCTCGCCCATGCATCATGACTCTACCAAACCGTCGAGTGTGTTTGTTCACGCCTCGGTAAGGGAATGTAAATAACAAACTGTGCCCGAAGAAAGTCCTGTCAAGTTGTTTTCGGACAGGGGTTCGATTCCCCTCAGCTCCACCAAAGCAGAGCCAGACGAACCAAGCCGGTTCGCCTGGCTTTTGCTCTGCCCCAACGGTCTATATGACCGGCGGGATATTTGTCCTGGTGTTTCCACTTGCCTATGCCAAGAAATAAAGAAAGAGGCTACTACACAGGGAATTTCCTGTGTGGTAGCCTCTTTGTGTTCTCTCATAGCCATAACGGATTTCGTTATAATCTACCAAAATCCAGCGAGATTCTAAAATCGTTGTTAGAATCTACCGTAAAGGAGCATGGCTATGATTAGGATTTTACTGTCCACCCGGCTTGGCGAGCGGAGGTGGTCACAAGCTGACCTTGCAAGGGCAACAGGCATTCGACCTTCGACGATCAATGACCTGTACCATGAGATCGCAGAAAGGATAAACCTGGAGCATCTGGATCTTATTTGTGAGGCGCTGGGGTGCGAGCTGTCAGACCTGATGATCCGAGAGGAAAATAAGGAGACCAGAGTCAAGACGCGCACCGGCGCGGATATACATAGCAAGCGTTAAGCCTGCTCCGAGGCCTCGGGCGTTCATTCGCCCGGGGCCTTTTCTTATATCTCCTCGCCGTCCTGTGTGACAAAACGGATTTCGACTGTGCAGCCGAGCGCAGCCGCCAACTCCGTGATGTCTTTTTCCGTAAAGTTCCCGCGCGTCATTTTGTTGGACAGGTTTTGCCGCGTCTGCCCTGACGCCTCAGCCAGATCGCCCATCGTTATTTTCTGCCTTTTCATGATCAGGCGAATCTTTTCGGCAACAGAGAGCCCCATACTCTCACCTCCTCACTCGTACTATACACTAAAATGTGTCGCTTGTCAAAAACTTTTTTACGATTTCCACGAAAAAATGTAAAATAACCGTTGACAAGTGACACGAATTAGTGTAATATAGTTCTTGTAAGGGAGAGGAACAAACCTCTCCGGAAAGGAGGACAGGCCGATGGACAAAGCAAAAAAAGAAGCCCTGCAAGAGCTTCTGAGGTTGCTGGCTGATAACCCCGATTTAGCCGACCGGATTACAATCACCATCAAACCTAACAGCAAGCCCCAGCAGGGCGAACGCCAAGAGACCTAACCCCGGCGTGAGGGGGAGCGGGAAAGCTCCCCTCCCCCTCAGTATAAAGCGTCGAGTGTAAAAATACAAGGAGGAACGCAAAATGAAGATCAATATCACCGATGAAATCCGGCAGGAGATTTTGGATACGCTCAACAGAGACACCGCAAAGGAATACTTTGAAAAACTCCGCGACACGGAGAAGAACCCCACTCGCGGACAGGTTTACGCATACCGGAGCTGGGAGCAGAGCACGGAAGACCGAGCCGATATGTTTGAGGTCAGAGCGCTTCCATGGGGCAGTCAGATTAAGGACGGCGTGATGAAAGAATTCGTTGCTGCATTAACCGCAGCTGATATTGACGAGATTATCGTCACAGATCAGTCAACCGCGCTCATGGAAAGTGTCCACGCCTTGGTAGCCGAGGGCGCATATCTGGAGGGCGTCGGAACTGTTACCCGCGATCCACTGCACGATCCATCAGGCCGCCGCGAGGTCAAAGGGCTGGTATTCAGATTTTGAGAAAGGAGCGCCGACAATGAAAAAGCTGATTTGTTCTACTTTCCGCGAAGGTTACGGCATCGACCAGATCCGCAGAACGATGACGGCTGGCGAGCTGATTAACTTCCTCGCCCAGTACGATGAAGATACGCCGGTCTATCTGAGTTTTGACAACGGCTACACCTACGGCGGCATTACCGAGGGCCGCTTTGAAGAAGACTATGGGGAGGAGGACTAACCATGAACAAGATCCGCCGCAAAAATTTGCAAAGCATCATCGACCAGCTGGAGGAGCTGAAAGGCAGTCTCGAAGACCTCCAGGCCGAGGAGGAAGAGTACCGCGACAATATCCCTGAGAATATGCAGGAGAGCGAACGCTATGAAAAGGCAGACGAAGCCTGCGACAACCTCTCCGAAGCCGTAGATAACCTGGAGGAAGTCATCAGCAGCATCGAAGCTGCCATTGAGTGAAAGGAGCGAGCATGGACGATAAAATCATCATCGACCGCATGGATGCGGAAGAATTTCTCTCGATGCTCATGGACGCTGCAATGCAGGGCGACAATGTGACCCAGTATTACAGCACCACGCAGATCATCGAGAACATCGCAAACGAGTTTAAGGATCTCTGCAAGCTGTGAAGCAGAAGCTGACCTATCGGCAAGACGGGGAGAAAGGAAATGACTATGACTTATCTTGAAATTCTCGGCTGGGCCCGCAAGGGCGTCATCGCTGAAAAGGAAAACTATCGCCAGATGCAGGAGAAGGCTTTGGAGGGTCAGGCGCACGACATAGCCGGTCATTGTCAGAAGATGATCGACGAGTTAGATGTCCGGCTCGCTACTCTCGACGAGATCGAGGAACTGCACAACAGGAAGTGAGGTACACCATGGAGAACAGGTTTTGGACGGTCGCTTATCGCAATCGTGACAACGGCCAGCGAATCACTGCCGCCGTATTCGCGGCAGATCAGCAGCAGGCGCAGAAAAAGGCCCGAGCCGATGGTCGGATCGACGGCCGCGATGTATGGGAAATCGAGAGCATCGAGCCACATGAGGAAACGCTGGCGCGAGTTCTCATTGCTGAGTTCAGCAAGAAGCAGCAGGGCGGGCATTTTGCCTGCCCCCGCTGTGGGAAGATGACGATGGATGCGGAGAGCGCCACGCACAACGCCCTAAGCCGCCGCGCCACCGTCTATATCTGCGACGCCTGTGGGATGCAGGAAGCGCTGGAGGACATGATGGACAGCCGCACCCCGCTGACCGCATGGGCTATCGTCGCCGCGCCGGGAAACTGGCGCATGGAGGAGGGAGGCAATGAGTGTGAAGCGTGACGACGAGCTGATGTTCTACACAGAATGCTGGCGTGAGCTGCGAAGCTTTCTATCAGAGGTCGTGCGGGACAACACGGGCGAATATCCCTTCGCGCAGGATGTCTTGAATTTGATGCGCAGTATCGAACGGAAATATGAGAGGTGCTAATATGAGCAAAGATTGGACATCGGAAGATGTGCCGAAGCTGACTTGCCCGGTTTGCGGGAAAGAGTTTCATCGGGAGGACATGCACTTCACTCGGGATTGCCACGGCATCACTTTCCGGCTGGTGTGTTTCGACTGCTATGATAAAGTCATGGGTAAAGGCTATGACGGTGCGTATTATACCGAAGCAGACGAATGTATCGAGGAGGACTATTGAGCATGAGTAAATCTTGGACGCCCGAGGAGTTGGCCGCTGCCAGTGCCGCGATGAAAGCGGAGGGCCACATGAGCTACGAGGAGTTCTGCGCCGCGCCAGTGTTGCGGCTGGAACACAGAGGCCGCGACAGCTGGGGTCGCCCTGTCTACGAGTGCGACGGTCGGCTCTATGTCGATGTCGACCCGCGCCGGAGCAGACCGGCCGACATCTGCACGAAGCAGGGCAACGCCTTTGACGGTGAGCCCTGCGACCCTGTGCCGGAGGGAACGATCATTGAGTTTGTTCCAGCACGGGACACATGGGATTTCTAAGGAGGACTGACAATGGATTACATCAAGCGTAGCGTTGTGGTGCAAAAGGTGATGGAAACGAAGTGGGAAAGCGGCTCTGATGGAGCGGCGGCTATGGAAATTGTTGCCGCTACCCCAGCCTCTGATGTTGCCCCTGTGACACACGGGGAATGGATCGAGGACGACTACGGTTATAACCATTGCTCCGCCTGCGGCTGGGAGTGGGACGAGCCGGAGGCTGTCTCTCTGTACTGTCCTCATTGCGGCGCAAAAATGGAGGAGGGTGAAATTGATGCCTGAATACATTGAACGTGAAGCGTTACTGCTTCGCATTGATTGCCATGGCACGAACAAATTTGGTATGCTTGACGAGAATATAAGAGCTTTTGTCAAAGCACAGCCCGCCGTCGATGCCGCGCCTGTGGTGCACGGGTTGTGGATGCCTGTTTATGAAAGCGAAATGACCGGATGGAATCCCGCAGTTGCAGGACGCGACCCGATCGGCGGATATATCTGCTCTGCCTGCAAAGAGGAAGCTGTTTACGACTGCAACGACAAGTTTGTTCTGTCGAACTACTGCCCACACTGCGGGGCGAGGATGGAAGGAAGTAATGAGCATGAGACTGATTGACGCCGATAAACTCAGCGCAAGGCTAAGTCGCAACGCAACGCCGTATTTCACGGTACCAGATATCGAAAATGCGCCGACAATTGATGCCGTTCCCGTGGTACGATGCGAAAGTTGCTGCTATGCAACATGGGCGGCATGGGCGAACAAATACTCTTGCGGTCAAGTTCACGGATTGTTGGTCTTTGGAGATCATTTCTGTGCATTCGGCAAACGAGAGAGGACGGAGGGCGAATAAAAAGCCCCTCTCGCCGCCGTAGGTGAGTTGCAACACCACCTTTGCGGCGTGGGAGAGTAGACGCCCACCCAAATGCGAAAAACGCTCCTGCGCCCCCGTAAGCGCGAAAGCGCCGGAAAACAGAAAAAGCCCCCTCGACAGGACGGTAAAATCCTGCGAGGGGGCTTTCGTTGTGTGGGCGGTATTCAGATGGCGGGGCTGTCGATGCTGCCGTCGGCCTCCGTGTCGGTCCGGAAGTTGTTTGCCTTGGCTGCCTCAAAGGTGATCCCACCGCGCTTGTGGTCGGACTTCGCAAGCGAGAGGTAGCCGTTTGCTCCGGCGATGATGATCGCCTCGCCAACGCCGGTGGCGGCAGTAAGCCATGCAGCGGCGGCGGTGTAGCCGCTTTTGATGCACAGATACATGAGGAACAAGCATTCTTGAACGATCAGCAGACCGGCCAGCATTGCCAGCAGGCACACGACCTTGCTCCATTCGACCTTGCGCTTCTTTGCGGCTCTGCGCTTGCGCCTTGCCATCAGCTCAGCCCAAACTTCTGGGCGAAGCGGTAGAGGACGGTCACCAGCTGCTCGCGGGTCATCATGTCCTCCCACATTCCGTTGAACTCATCGGAGTTGCCGCCACGAATGATGCCGTTATCCACAGCCCATTTGCGCGCTTCCTCCGAGTAGGCGGAAGCAGCGTTGTCCTGAAGCTCCTTGCGCATCTCCCGCCAAAGCTCCTTGAATTTGTTGATATCCATATCGTCATCCTCCTCGTCCATGCCTGCGGAAAGCTGGGCTGTCACCTTTTCGGCGAGGTCGCCCATGCGGGCGTACATCCAGTTTCCGGGGCAGCTTTTGTTGGCAAACCAGCGGTGTACGGTCAGCACCATCTCGTCCGGTGCAGGGGTGTAGGCAAGCGTCTTGTCCTTATCCTCCAGCCAGAGCAGCTTGGTCTTGCCGTTGCGTTTGCAGATGTCGACGCAAAGCGTAATGAGGGACTGATAGACCACATCGCGGAATGCGTACGGCTCTGCACCATCGGACGCACATTCAATAGTCACCGCCCGCTGGTCGTTTGCGTTGCTGGAGGAACACCAGGATCGGTTTTTCTCCTCGACATACATACCGACGCGGCCGTCTGCGCCGATTCCGTAATTGCAGCTCGCCTCTCTGGAGGCGGGGAGGAAGATATCTCCCAACCGCTCCACGCTGCACTGGCCCACTACGCAGTGCGGCGTGATGCGGTCGATCTTACGGGTCCTCTGCCCGGAGTGATTCGGGCTGAGCTTTGTGTAGCTGGCAAGAGGGCTATTGCTCATAGGTCATTCCTCCTCGGGGGCGGTATGGTCTTCCTTGCCCTCACCGGAAGGCAGCGCAGTAGGCGCCGCGTCCGCCCCGGGTGTCGCGGTAGAGAGCATATCTTTCAGCTTTTTCAGTACATCAACGGCATAGGCGGTAAAGGCTGCCAGCATAGCCAGCGATACCGCTGTCATCAGGTTTACGGTCTGCCCATCGACCTCCACTACCATCAGATCGGGGTTGAGGTACCCGGCGAAGTAGACCGCGACCAGCGCCGCTGCCACAACTGCACTCTTGATGCAGCCGTTGCGGAACTTCGTCTGATCCCATTCCCCATCAATGATGGCATTGATGGAACCGAGGGCAATGTTCGCGGCGATCAGCAGCACAAGCCCTGCGGCCAGGCGGATGATCGTCATATCCAGCATGTTCATTGTGCGTCCTCCTTACTGCAAAAAGTCGTTGCTGTCCAAGCACCGGCGATATATCGTCTTGATCCGGTCACTGGTCAGCTCTGTTACATTGTTTTCAAACTCCGGGTGATCTTCGCAGTATCGTTCGTAGGCAGCGATGTCCCGGAGCGTTTGGTCGAAATGATCTTTGGTGTGGCGCTCGCCGTGGAGACATTCATCGCCGAAGCGTAGAATGCGCGCCCGGCAGTTGACGGCCTTTTCCTCGGCCATGCCAGACCGAACGCACTGCAGCTCGCTTTCGAGCTTTCCGACCTTCTCCAAGACCTCGCTGTTGATAGCGCGCCCGAAAGCCTTTGCTATTGCAGACCACGGATTGATTTTGATGGGGGCGAGCTGGAGCAGCGTCAGCAGCACAAACAGCGCACTTCCCCCACCAAACAAAATCTCCTTGAGCGTCATCTCTCAATCCTCCTCTGCGCGTGATAAGAAGGGCAGCCCCCGTAAAGGAGCTGCCCTCCGTATCAATGCCGTGGTCAGACGGTGACTTCGAGATCTGCCAGGATCTCCTCGACCTGCTTCCGAATCAGGCTCGGAACCTGGTCGATGGTCTTCTTGCCCTTGACGATCAGGGTCGCGTAGACAACTGCCATAACTGCTACCTCCTTTCCCATCAGAATGTATAAAAGAAGGAGCCGAAGGCTTTTCATAAGCCCTCAGCTCCATTCTTGCTATTTTCGAGGATTTCCCGGACGGCTGCTTGCAGCGGGTCGGGAACTTCCTCAATCGTCTTTTTCCCTTTGCGGATCAGGTCTGCGTAGACCTTCACCATGTAATTGCTCGCCATCGGTTACTCGCCTCCTGTTGTAGATGTCACGGCGACGATCTGTTCGTAGACATCGCATAGCGCCATCTGCGTATCGGTGACCTGCCCCTCAAGGCTCGTCACCTTTTCCGTCAATGCCGCCTTGTCAGTCTCCAGGTCGGCTACCTGCTGCTGCAGGGAGGGAATCGTCTTGCCCTCCGCCTCATGCAGCTTGGCTTGCGCCAGATAACCGGCATAGTTGCCGAGGATGTCTTCACTCAGGCCGTCGTACATATTCAGCTCCAGGTGATATTCGTCGTACACCCACCCGCTGATGGTCAGCTCGTCCCGCTTTTCCTCAAACGGCTCGGCGTTCTCATAGAAGCGTACCAGGGCTACCCCCGGCTTATTAGGCTGCTCCTCCAGCGAGAATGCGTTGCTGGGCGCGTTGTCGCCTCTTACTCTCATTTCGCACGACCTCCTTCAGATGTTTTACTCCAATCGGGTCAATGTACTTCACCCGAATTGTATGGCTATTGCAGTGCTTCAGTTGCCCGGCGCGGCTTAGTAGCCCGGAGGCCTGGGCGAACATGATAGGCTTTCCGGCGTCAAGCCGCTTTTTGACGCGGCGGCATTGCCGGGTGAAGCGCAGGAAATTCCGCTTGCGCAGAATGACATGAGTGCGGGAAAAGCGGTAGCCGACCGCGCTCACCATGCGCTTTGCCGTGGGATAGATCTGCCAGTTCGCTTTCATGGACAGGCCGAGCCGCTGCTGCATGAACGCGGCGATCAGCTTCCGCGCCTTGTGCAGCTGCTTCTTATTCGGCCCGAGCAGGGTGATGTTGTCCATGTAGCGGGTCATATACTTCACGCCCGGCAGCGTCATGATGTACTGGTCCAGAGACTCCAGGTAGAAGTTTGCCAGCCATTGGCAGATGTAATACCCGATAGCCAGCCCGCCGCCGCAGGATTCGATGATGGAATAGACCGTCCGCAGAAAGCGCTTGTCCTTGATTTTCCGCGCCAGCGCCCAGATCAGCCGCTTGCCGGAGATGCTGGGGTAATACTGCGCGACGTCCAGCTCCGCGGCGTATTTCGTTCCCTTCGGGTCGTTGCGAAGCGCGCTGCGGATTTTCTTGTAGATATGCTTCCCGCCGCGTCCCGGAATGGACGCACAGGACCACGGGTGCATACCGCGCATAAGCACCGGCTTCATAGCCGTCACAAGCATCCATTGGATCACGCCGTCCGGCCAGAATGGGACCATCTTGATCTTACGGTGTTTCTCGCTGCTCTCATCATAGATCTCACGGATCTTCGGCTCGGACGGTACAAAGCTCTCGGTTGCGACCAGCTCATAGGTCTTTTCGACATACCCGTCCAGGTCCGCCAACACAGGGGCGATGTCTTTACGACTCCGGCGCCCCTTTGCCGCCTCCTGAATGACAGCGCGAATGAAGTCCCGGTCAACCATCTTGTCGTAGAGATAGCCGACTCGTTTCGGCATAGGATTTTCCCTCCGTCCTTGTTTGCCTGCGAGGTTATTCGAGCCGAAGCCTACTAAACCCCGTCCTATGCGGCAATATTTTCACCAAGCGGTGAGGGAAAGCCTGCGCCAGTCAAAAGAAAAACAAGTAGTCGCGCGCCGACGTTCGAGTTCGTGTTCGACGAGGTGTTGTTCGCGTTGAAGTAGAAAAGGCCGGCATTGCCGCCATTGTTCCAGTTGCCACCCACAAAGAGGACACGCCAGCCAGAGTTGTAGTTGGCGTAGAAATCAAGCCCTCGGCGCATGGCGCAGACAGTCCCGGAGGCAATTATACCTCCGGCCTGCCACGCATACGGAAAAACGGGAGAAAATAACAGAATACGTTATTTTCAAAAATCGTGTCGACGGGGCTTCGCCCCGTACCCCATTCAGCTTTTGGGCTTGCGCTCATGCCGCCAGCTGGTGCAGGTAGGAAAGCTCCGGGGGCTGCGGCCCCCGGTCCCCCATTAGGGGTGGAAAAGGAGTCGCGCGCCGACGCTCGAGCCCGTGCCCGACGAGGTGTCGTACGCGTGGAAGTAGAAAAGGCCGGCAAGGCCGCCATAGCTCCAGTAGCCACCCACAAAGAGGACACGCCAGCCAGAGCCGTAGTAGGCGTAGTCCGGAATATAGGTCGTCTCGCTGCCGCCGACCGCCGTGGGATAGAACGCCCAGGGCATGGCAGCCGCTACGCCGATGGCCGTGATGTACCCATCGCTCTGTATCTTGGAGCCGATGTTCGTATAGTTGGCCGCGGTGTCATCTGCATAGCTCGCAGGGTTCAGGCAGACATATACCGTTCCGTCGGAGAAGTTGATCCCGTCGATAAACTCGAAGACATTGCCGTAGGGATTCTCGATGTGCCGGTACTGGACGGCGGTCTTTCCGTTCGTCCCAGCTGCGCGTCCGGTATGGTAAGTCATGCTGTCCGTGCCGCCGGAAGAAATGGCAGAGCTGTTGCCGTCGACATAGCCGCGCCCGATTTTGCTCTGGCTGTCCCAGTCGGAAAACTCCACCAAATAGAGCAGCCAGACCGCGCACCAAGACGCGAAGTCATACTCGCTCCACTTACTACCCTTTCCTCTGGCACCGGAACGAGCCGATGCGCGGGTCAGGTTGACCAGCGGCGCAGCGCCGGTCTTGGAATAATGGCCGGAGATCGTGTTGTAGCGGCCGACATACTTGCCGGAGCCGGGGTGCTTGGTGAAGCCGCTCTTGGCCTTATCCGCGATGTAGAAGTACCGTTTCTTGTTGGCGGCATCGTCGATAATACGGAAGTAATACTCGGGGATAAAGACAACGGTATCGTAGCTGCTTCGAGAGAAGCCGCTCTGCCCCTTCTTGTAGCTTACGGCATTGTTGATGATGTTGTACTCGTCCATGCCGCTCCACGGGAGATAGTTGTCGAAGGGAGAGCTGCCGGCGCCGGTACCGACCGCAGGCGCGGGATTCGTGGTGATGTCGACATTGACCAGTCCGTTCGGATCGGTGGCCTTCTTCAGCCGCGTCAGAGCCGTCGACTGCGCATTGTAATTCCAGCAGACACCGAAGACCTTGACATAGGTCAGCTCCAGCGTATAGCCGGTGTAGGAGCTGCAAGCTACGCTGCCGGTGGCCGTCTCGCCGTTCTTGGTGGCGGTGACGCTCCACGTGCCGGTGTTCGGCAGGTAGAACTTTGCCGTTCCGCTGCTGGTGGCCGTGAGTGTGGTGGAGCCGTTGACCGCCTTGACCGTAGAGCCGCTGTCGATGGTGACGGTGAGGGTGCAGAACTTCACCGTTGCGGTGTAACTGCCGCCGGAGGTCGACACCGATGCGGACGCCGTGGACGAGGACACCCCGCTCTTGGTGGCCGTCACGGAATAGGTGCCGGCATAGTTGACGGTCAGCGCACACTTGCCGTTGCTGCCGCAGGTGCCGGTATACTGCTTCGTGCCAAGCGCGGCGGTCACGACTGCGCCGGATTCCGCCGTTACGGTCAGCGTAGCCGCGAAGTAACTCAGCGTCACCGCGTACTGCTTGACCTGATCCACGACCACAGTCTCGGTGGCGGTGGTCTGCCCGTTCAGCGTGGCATACAGCGACCATGTACCGTAGCCAGGGAGATCAAAAACGCATTTACCGCCGACGCTGGTGCCAGTCAGCGTAGTCTCGCCGTTCGTACAGGTGATAGCCGATCCGGTGGCAACAGAGACCTCCAGCTGTGGAGCCACGCCGCCGCCCTTGGGCTTTTCCCATGTATATACGCCGGTCTGATCGTTGGCTGCCGTGCAGTAGAAGGTCTGCATGGTGTCTGTGTTCAGATACGACTGGCCGACCGAGCCCTTCGTGCTGGAGGTCGGATCGGTCTTGCCGGTGAGTGGCTTACTTCCGTCCAGCCCCTTGGAGAGCGTGTCGAGGTCGCTGGAAACGCCATCAAGGAAGGTGTCGAGCGATTCACCGTTATAGGTCAGATCGTCCGCGTCGCTGGCGCCGGACAGCTTCCACTGATACTTGCCGCTGCTGTCCTTGCCGTTGCAGACGTATTCCTTGCCCGTAGCGCTGTCATAGTAGTGCTGCCCTGCGGTACCCTCGGTCGTGTCTGTCGGCGCTCCTGAGCCTGTTGCAAGTGGATAACCGTAGTCCTTTCCGGCGACTGCCGCAGAGATATTCCCGTTCCCGTCGCCCAGCAGCAGACCCTTGACCATGATCTTGTCCTGCTTGGTCTTTACCGCCTCAGCGATGGCGGCGGACATATCGCTCTGTGTGACGCAGGCGCTGGTGTCGACCGTCACCGTCCATGTGCCGGTATTCGAGCAGGAGATCAGCGCGTAAAAAGTGTAGACGAAATCCGGCGATTCTGTCTTGCTGGGAATGGGAACGCCCTGCTCCAGCTGGAACAAGGCGATCATGGCGGACGCTCCTCCGTCCACGCTGGCAGATACGCGGAACTGATTCAACGTATAGGCCGTATTCGGCGCAGCGATGCGGAGCTTCAGGCGAATGCCGGAAGATACTCTCTCGCCGCCCAGCAGGCTCGCGGTCTGCTTTTCATTGACGAGGGCGGTCTGTGCCATCATTGCCGCCGCCGCGACGGTGCCCTGCCCCGCAGCTGCGCTGTCGAAGTTCAGGGTCTTTTCATTCACCCACTCATTGAGCAGGCTGTTGCCGGCGTTGGTGATGACGCCGTTCCATGTTGCCATAGTAAAACACCTCCGTGTCAGTATCGAATGGCGGCCGCGCTGTCGACCAGCTCGCAGCCGATACAGGCCGCGCCGAAATACTCTGTTGCCAGTCCTCCGGCGTCGTAGTATTCTACCTCGTCCAGCACCGAGCGCAGATTCTTGTAAAAGTCAACGCGGTCGATCACGCGCTGATGTCTGACGGGGTCGACATTCTCATAGGTGGCGTCGATCAGCAGCTTGAAGTGGTACGGCTTGCCGCCGTATTCCCACCATTCGCTGACCTGCGTATCGGGGTAGATGGCGGAGATCGCCAGCACGACCGCCGCCTTGGTGCCGAGCCTGCGGTGAACATTCCATGAGTCTTTCAGCGTCCGGCGCTTTTCCTCCAGGGTGTAGTTGGCGTCCCACCAGTCAACCTTGAAGTCGTTCGCCAGAATGTCCAGCAGCTCGTTCGGGAGCCGGTCGATCTGTGAGTAGATCGACACGCGCTCAATCTCGCCTACGCGGGCAGCCAGCACCTCGGCAACGGCAGAGGCAAGTGCTGCCATATTGTCGTCATTGGCAAGGACTGCCGGCAAGGAGGCCAGCAGGTTTTCCTTCGTGATGCCGTGCGCCTTATTCATCCTCATAGCCCCCATTCGTGGCCGTGATGGTCCCGACCGACGCAACCTGCGGCGTCGTGTCGTCGGAGCCATCCCGCAGCGTGGTAAAGACCGGGCTGGTCAGCGCCACGCGCTTGATGCCGGTCTGCATGAGCTTTCCGATCAGCACGGAGGGGTTGATGTCGCGCCCCAGCTTCCCGCACTGCCACGCGACGAACTCAGCCACGGCCTTATCGACCGCAGCCTTGATCTCTGTGGAGCTGAGGGAGCTGTCCTTCGGCACATAGTAGGTGAAGGTGATATTGTAGCTCACCTTCTGCGGGTCCTTGACAGAGACCTTGTCCGTCAGCGGCCGCACCGTGTCATCGTTGCAGGCGGAAAGGACGGCATTCTTGATCTCCGTGGTAGCGATGGTGCCGTCGTCCATGAGGACATAGAGGTCCACCGCTCCGTCGCTGGGGCTGTTCGCCACCACGTCGGCGATCTTGGTGCTGACCTGCTTGGCAAAGTAGATATACCCACCCTTGGCTCCGGCGCAGCTGTAAGCGTCCTGACTGGCGCGCATCAGCTCGTAGAACTCGTCGTCAGTGGCCTGGTCTGCGCCGTCATCGCTGGCGGTGAGGTTTTCGCAGCGCTCACAGTAGTCGAACAGGTCAACGAAGGTGTTGATCTGTCCCACTGCGTAGCCGTTGCCGACCGCACCAACAGTCTGGCAGCGGATCTGCACATCGGCATAGGTCTCGCCGATGGATACATAGGCATCCGCGACCGTCTCCCATGTCAGCGTACCGCTGGCGTCAGTGACGCGCGTACCGGCAGGAATGAGGATCGCCGTGGTCTGTGCCTCGGAGATATGGAAGCGCTCGGTGCAGACCGCAGCCTGCGCCGCCGGGCGCTGCGTGACATAGAACAGCTCGGCCAGCGCGTCCAGGTTTTCCCCTTCCGCGCGGCTTGGGATATTCTGATTGCCTGTGTAATTGTTCAGCCCGCGCTCCTGGATCACCACGGCGGCCACGAACTGGATAAACAACTTTTCGGGGCTGGCGGGCTTCACGCTGACGCCGGTGATTTTTTCGTAAATGGAGATCAGCAGCGATTCCACCGCTTCGGTGTCGGTGGAAACAAACTGATATCCCGTATTTCTCTCACTCATTGATGATGTTCACCTCCACGGTAGGGATCAGCCTGCCCGGGGCGTTTCTGTCGGCCGCAAAGGTCACATTCACCACCTCGGCGCGGGGCTCATATTCTTCCACTGCCTCTTTGACCTCGGAATACATCATAGGCATAGCTACCGGCAGAGGCTTATCCACGAACTTCTGAGGAAGGCCGAAGCCGCGATACAACGGACAGGTCCCCTGCCGCGTGGAAAGGATAATGGCGATATTCTGCAAGACAGAGCGGACGGTGTCAGTCTCGTTGAGCTGCACCGCGCCGATGTCAGATGCGGTCACCTTGTAGCTCATGGCAGCTTTACCCCCTCAGATACTCTTGCAGGCTGACGGACACGGTGGCGCTGGTGACGTTGCCGCGTCCGTCATAGGTTTTCATCTTCATCTTGTGATCAAGCACGGACCAGCGATATTTCCCGTAGCCCTTGTTGCCGATCACCAGCGGGACGGCGATGCCGCCGCGCTCATAGTTCCACAGCTTCACGACCTCGGCGATAGGATCAACGCCGAGGTAAGCGGAGAGAACGATGTCGAAGGTCATCTTGTCGGGGTCAAGGCCGGTGAACTCCGTAAGGGCGTGTGTGCCGTGCCGCTGATGGGTCGCGTACCGGGCAGACCCAGACCAGGTGACATTATTGATCGTTTCAATCGTGCGGTCTGACACCGTAAAAACGATGTCGCCCAGACAGCCGACCATTCCCATGCTCAAAAACCTCCTAACACAAAACCGTCCCCGTTGAATACCGGAAGGTATAGGCAGAGGACGCGGTCATTCACCTTCGGCATCCAGTAGGTCAGATGCGAGCCGGGCAGGTGGTCGTGGTCGGGGAATTCGCTGGCTGTGCCGCCGCCGGTGAAGGTGTCCGTGATCTCATGCGTGTGCTTTGCGTCCGGCTTTATGTAGAAATTTGCTCCGTAGTGCTGGAGCACATAAAGCCAGTCCGAAATGATGCCTGTGTCCTTAAACTTGACACGAGCCCTGCGCTTTGCGCTGTCGACGGCCGTTACCGTGCCGGTCTGAACGAGCCTCGAAAGGATATTCTGCAGTTCGTCCATCAATATCCCTCCAATGTCTTGCGCAGCTTGACCTGCGTGGTATAGCCGGACGAGCCGACCGAGTGCGCAGCCTGCTCCACAATGTATTTCCCGTCCCACGCACCCCAGCCGGTGAGCTTGGCTGTGACGCCTGCCACGATATCCGGATTGCCGGGCAGCGTAAAGGTCGCGGTCTTTGCGTACTTGTTGTGCAGCCGGAGATATTTTTCAGCCTTGGTCTTGGCCTCGGCCACGCTTGCCACCTTCGCGGTGATCTCCAGCTGCTGGTTGTTCTTGGCCTTGTCGTTGTAGTCCTCGACCTTGACGGTGGCCTCGATGCACTTTCCTGTGCCGGGGTCTGTGTAGCTGACGCGGCAGGAAGCGTACTGCGTTCCGGCCGTTCCCGCGTTCAGCTTGTGCTTGGTGTAGCTGCCGCTGCCGCGGACGATGGTCAGCACGGGGGATTTCTTCTCGTAATCCTCCTGGTCGAAAAGTACGATCAGGTTATTGGTGGCTTTCAAAGAGATGCCCGCCTCGTGGCACAGCTTGGAGAGAAAGGCGATGTCGCTCTGCTTGTACTGCTCCACGCGGCCATAGGACGGGTCGCTGTTGGCGAGGAACATACAAGTCATTCCGTTGGCAGCGGCCATCTCGTTTGCGATGCCGGAAAGCGTGTAGGCCTCCCATGCCTTGGATTTCTCCGTCTGGCGGATCTGTGCGCTGTACGGAAGTGCCGTCGCCTTGATGGTGATGGTGTTCGGCGGGCCGGAGGCATCAACGCTGTCCAGCTCAAACTGTCCGCAGTCCAGCACCTTATCCCTGCCGCCGCCCGTCCAGTTCTCCCGAACGAACACGGCGCTGATCTTGAAGCCGGCGCCGGAAGCAGAGGCAGGAGCGGCGGCAGAAGCATCGCCGCCCCCGCCGCCGGATTCCTTGATGTACGATGCGCTGACATAGGCGGTTTTGCCGTTATAGCTGACCTTCGCCCAGCCGTTTTCGATGCCCTCGACCTGCAGCTCCGCGCCGCAGACCAGAGCACCGTATTTACCGTAGCTGGTGCTGGGGCCAGAGCGGACATTCAAGCCGCTTTTGGCGGTGACCTTGTAGGACTTTGCCGCACCATCGGTCTTGGCCTTGGAGGACGCGGACAGGCTCCCTGCGGAGGCTGCTGCGTCGATGGCATCGGCCAGCCACTTTTTGAGCCATATATCATCGCGGTCCTGAAGCTTCAGCTGCAGATCGTCAGTGCCGTCCGCCTCCTTGTCGGTGTAGGTGGCCGACAGGAAATAGGGGCGCATACTGCCGGTGATGTCCGCGCCCTGGAAAAATATCTGCGCCGTGACGCGGCGCGCCTGATTCGGGCCGCTCATCCGACCACCTGCTTCCACGGGGGCAGGGCGTCGCCGACATCCTCAGCAGGGTCGGGCAGCTTCAGCACGATCCCGGCCGGAAAGGTGTAGTACCCGAGATACTGCGGATTGAGATTCATCAGCCGGTCGGTGTACGCTTCGCTCCCCAGCTGGGAGAAGGCGATGCTGTCCCACATATCGCCCTGAATGGTGGTGTAGGTCTTACTCATTTGTAGGCCCTCCTTGCGGTGTCGATGCCGGCCTCCTCCATGACTTCAAGGACGCGCTCGGCGAACTCGTCTCCGTACTCACGCAGAGCTTCCACCGTCTCGGGCGATGCGCCGCCGTTGATCTGAAACACGATCTGCAGCTCCACCGATCCGGCGCCGGAGCCTGCGCCCGGCTCTGCCGAAAGCGCGCCGTCGCCATGGATGGCGTGCAGTGCCTCCAGCAGCTGCGGGGCGAAGGTGATGGCCTGGATCTCCATGCTCTCGCGCATAGCGGCGGTCTCCTCGGCGGTCATGACCTGCTCGCCGCCGTTGAAGTAGACCAGCTCCGGGCCGTTTTCGCCAACGAGGGCAAAGCCTGGTGCGGCGGACTGCGTACCAACTGCGTAGCCGGGAATGCTGCCGGCCGTTCCAGTACCGGACGCGGACAGTGCGGCTCTGGCTGCGGCGGCGACGCGGTTGTAGGCAGCGGTCACCTGGGGCAGCATACCGACAGCTCCGTCGATAAATCCCTGAATGGTGGCCTGCGCGCTTGCCTTGGCCTCGTCGCCAAGGTCCATCGCTTCAATGTCCTCAGCAAGCGCCGTCTGCAGCTCGTCCATGGCGGCCGTGAAGTCGGTCTTGAGGTCGGCTACGCTCCCCGCCGCGTTCTGCTGCTCCTGCTGCAGAGTCTTCCAGTTGGCTACCATCGTGGCCAGCTGCTCGTCGGTGGCGCCTGCCATGCCGGCGATCGCGTTCACGCTGTCGGAGCTGCCGTCAGCAAAGGAGGCTATCATGTCGCTCAGCCCCTCGATGTCGGCGCTGCGGTCAGTCAGGGATTGCAGGTTGGCGTTGTAGTCCTGCCAGTAGGTGATCTGGCTCTCCAGTGCAGAATTGATGCTGCCCGCGCTGGTTGCAACGACCTTTGCGGCCTCGTCCCAAAGCTGATACTGTCCGGATATGCTTTCGTATGCCGCGCTGTACGCCTCGTTGTAGGACTCCACAAGGGCGTTGATCTTTTCCTGCACGCCGGAGATGGCAGCCTGGAACTCGCTGACCTGTGCAGCAGCCTCCTCGGACGCGCCAGTGCCTTCGTTCATGGAGGCGGTCAGATTCTTGACCGCCTCTTCCGCGAGGGCGATCTCCGCCTCAGCCTCGGAAACGGCGTCTGCGTCCTCTTCCATCGCCTTGTTGTAATTTTTGATGGACTTCTCAGCCGCCCATATCTCGTTGTTGGTGTCGTAGATGGAGTTTTGCAGGTCGTAGTATTCCTGCGAGAGAAAAGCGGTCGCATCGGTGTAATAGCCGTACTGGTCGTAATAGGCATCCGCCTGCTTCTGCGCGTCTGCCCATAGCGCATCCATCTGCGCGTAGGTATCAGACAGCTTCTGCTGGGCGGCCTCCAGACTGTACTGCGCCTTGGTGAGTCCGATGCTGTTTTCTTCTGCCTCGATCAGCACGGCGGAATACTGGGAGTACAGCTCGGTGAGCTGATCCTGATAGGCCTGCTGCATGGCATTCTGCTTCCACGCCTCGGTGTTGGCGCGGAGCGCTTCGGTGCCGCCGTTGATGGTGTCGGTTTCGAGGTCAATATAATCGGCCAGCTCCGGCACCACCTGGCAGAGCAGAGCCAGGGTGTTGTGGTACTGCCTGTGCTGCTCGTCGGTATTGAGCCCCGCCGCCTCCAGCTCCTCCAGCTTGCCGATGTAGGTGTCTGCGACGCCTGCAGCGGCCATGGTGGAGGTAACAGTATCGTCATAGGTGGCCTTGGCCTCGTCCATCGCCTCCCGCATTCCTCGGGCGGCTTCGGTCAGCTCCTTCACACTGGGTACGGCGTCATTCGCCGCAGCGGTGGCCAGAGCAACGATGCCAGCCGTGATTGCGGCCACGGCAGCGGTAACGCCCATGATGACATTGACGCCGGGGATCGCCGCAGTGAGAATTGCACTGGCGGCTGCGGCTATCTTTGCAGCGACCGCATAGGCAGCCAGCGCGGCGACGACCGCGCCGATCACGCCTGCAAAGGCGGTGATGGCATTGACCAACGCCGGGTTCTTCTGAATGAACGCCGTAATGCTGTTGAGGACCTTCGTGCCGACACCGTAAGCCTCGCTGAGCGCGGGAGTATAGGCGTCGCCGATGGCTACCTTGAGGTTGTTGTAGGCGTTCTGCATCATGGTCAACCGGCTCTGCGCGGTGGCGTAGCGCTTGTTGGCCTCGTTGGTGAGGGCGGTATTCTGCTGCCAGGCGGTATTTGCAGTGTTCACCGCGCCGGTCATCTGGTCTGCGGCAAGACCCAGGGCTTTGAGCATATTGCTCTGCCGGATGCCGGTCAGACCCAGGTCTTCCAGTACGAGGACGGTGCTCTCGCCCTGCTCGTCCAGCTTGCCGAGCCCGCCGATGAAGGAAGTCAGGGCGCTCATGGCGTCGTTCTTCCACGCAGAAGAAAATTCTTCGGAGGACATACCCGCGATACGGGCGAACTCCGCGAGGTCGTCCCCACCCTTTGCAACGGCCTTTTCAATGGCGTTGAGCGTCTGGGTCATGGCGGTACCGCCCGCCTCGGCTTCGATGCCGACAGAGGACATCGCCGCCGCCAGAGCCATGATCTCCGGCTCGGTCAGTCCGGCCAGCTTACCCGCCGACGCCAGGCGCGTACCCATCGCCACGATCTCGGATTCCGTCGTGGCGAAGTTGTTGCCAAGGTCAACGATGACAGAGCCGAGCCGTCCGTAATTGTCCGTTGCCATGCCGGTAATGTTGGCGAAGCGCGCAAGGGAGGTTGCTGCCTCGTCAGCTGTCATGTTGGTGGCAGTGCCGAGCATGGTCATGATCTCGGTGAAGTCCAGCAGGGCGTCCTTTTGGATGCCGAGCTGTCCCGCGGCTTCGGCTACTGCCGCGATCTCCTCTGTGGTGGCGGGGATCTCCGTGGACAGCGCCTTGATGGAATCCGACATTGCCGCCAGTTCCTCGTCTGTGAGGTCTGTGGTCTTGGCGACGCCGGTAATGGCGCTCTCGAAGTCCATCGACGCCTGCGCGCAGCTGGCGAAGTATTCGTAGATCTCTTTCAGGGCGACGGCGATACCTGCGGCCACGATGGCCTCGTGTACCTGATTAAAGGCCTGCCCCGCCTTGTCGCCGAAGGTCATAGCTTTATCGGCGGCCTCGCCCTGCTTCTTTTTCAGCGTGTCGATCTTGCCGGCAAGCTGCTCGGAGCTGTGGGAGAGGTCGTCGGTATTGACGCCCGCCTCTTCCAAAGCCCCGCTCAGCTCGTTCAGCTTTGCCGTCTGCTTCTCCAGCGAGGCGGAGGTCTTGTCGATCTGAAGCTGCTTTGCCAGCAGCTTGTTCTTCATGTCGGCGGACTCGTTGCCGGTCTCCTCCATCTCCCGCTGGATATTGTCATATTGCTGCCGCAGCATTTCCAGCCGCTTCCGTGTCGCTTCCACGGCTGCCTGCTGCTTTTGGAATGCGGAAATATCCGCCTGTGTCTTGGAGAGGGCCTGGATTTCCTTCTGCATGGACACAATTTCCTGCTGAGCGGCCTTAAAGGTCTTGCTGTAACTGCCTCCAAGCTGCGCGTTCAGCTGGAATAGCATCTCATACTCTTTGCGGCCTGCCATAGACGGCCCTCCTTTCAGATTTATTTATTCTTGCGTCGCTCCCGCGCCTCCTTCACAAGCTGGTTGCTGACTTTGATCCACTTGCACAGGGACGGCAGGGGCAACGACAGCCAGTAGGAAACGGGGGTCTGATTGTTTTTCGCCATCGTAAGACATTGCCTGCGGAGCCAGACGCCGCCGTCGCCGGTTACAGCTCCGATGCCAGCAAAAAAGAGCGGGCCTTGCCTCTGACGCGGTTGAACTCGAAGATAGGCAGGGCGCGCAGGGCGTCGTCGCCGATACGGCGGGGCTTGCCGCTGGCGTCAATGATGGTGTTGGTGCAGGCTCGCGCCGCCATGCGCACCAGGAACTGGCCGGAGAAGGTAGGCGAGATGGTGGGCTTGCCGATGGCCTGAAGCTCGTCCTCAATGGCAAGGGCGTCATCGCCGGTCAACCCCTCAAAGTCGAAGTTCAGCTCGTCAAAGGTCTGCCCCTCGTAGGTGAAGGGTCTTTTCAGCCTGAGGGTGTAGTTGCCTACGCTCTCCTTGGCCTGCGCCTCGGCGGCGGCGTACTCGTCGTGATCGACGGTGGAGAAAGCGTCGGCGGGAACAACGGTCTTGTTGATATCAGCCATGGTGATAACTCCTTTCAAATCTCAAAAAGATGCCCGGAGCGGATGTTCCGCCCCGGGCTTTTGTCAGGTCTCTTACATGCCGAGCGCCTTGCGGACGTCGGCCAGGTAGTCGGTGCCGTTGACATAGCAGATGAAGTTGAGCTGGTCGACCTCACGCACCTTCTTGCCGTCAATGTAGGTCGCCCAGTAGCGGACGGCGTACTCGCCGGAGCCGTTGGAGGGCGCGGCGGGGGCGACGGAGCCGCCCTTGTCGCTCTTGGGAATGACCACAAGAATGTGCTTGACGGCGCGGACGACCACCTTGCCTGCCACGACATCTTCGTCCTGCTGCGCAACGCGCAGGTCGATGGTGTGACGGCGAGGCTCGGAGAGCTTCACGCTCTGATCGGTGACGGTGCGGAAGTTAAGGCCCAGCGTCATCGCGTCGAAGTGGCCGAGAATGACCGACTCCACATTGCCTGCGATGCCGGCGCCAGAGATGGACTGCGTCAGCGCGGTCAGGTCAGGCAGGGTCGCCTGTGCCATACCGACATATTCAACAGAGTCCTCGTAGACCTTGAAGTTGATAATGCTCTGATCCATGATTCAAACCTCCTTTTAGCCCTGCAGGGCGCTGGTGACATAGCTGGCGTCATACTCCAGCACGAAGTCGATCTCCTGAGCGGGAGAGGGCGGCGTCATGTAGACATGGAGCTTGATGATGCCGGCCATGAGGTTGGTCAGCGGGTTTTCGTTCTCCAGCATCTCCACGCGAGCGCCCAGAAGGTAGCCCATACCCACCAGACCGTTGAGCCAGATGTTGGCGGAATCGAGAACGGTGTCGATCAGGCGGCGGGTCATAGGCTTGTCCAGCTTGCTCCAGAAGGTCTTGACGAGGGAGTTGCCGACCCAGCCGAACATACGGCTGACCGGGATAAAGTAATCCTTGACATCGGTGTTGGAGGGATAGCAGGCGGTGTAGTTGCCCCACGCCACCCAGCCGCTCATGAAGTTCAGCGCAGTATCCACGCCGATGCCGTTGAGGTAGTTGGCCTGCGCAAGCGTCAGGTTGACCTCGGTGCCGTCCTCCAGGCAGAGGCCGTCGCACTGCAGCCCCTTATTGGAGGGAGACTCATAGGGGCAGCCGCCGTTGCCGGTGTCGATCTGCGCCATCAGCCCCGCCATCTGGGTAGACAGGTGGAACTTATAATCGCCCAGCTTCGCCATCGGCCAGAAGGCGATCTCGTCCTCGTCGGCGATGTTGGCGGCGTTCTTCTTGGTGAGAACATCGGAATAGGCACGCGCGCCGGAAGCACCGCAGTCGATGTCGATCAGCGCCTTGGCGCGGAACAGGCCGTTGATGTTGCCTGCCTTGGCGGTCATTGCAGCGGCCACGGTAGACTGCTGCGAATAGCCGGGGGCGCACAGCAGATCGGGGACGATGCCCAGCAGGGTCAGGCACAGCTCCACATTCTCCATCGCGGAGGCGATGTCAGATGCGGTGACGGTGGATGCCTTGACCTTGTTGTAGGCGATGTTTACCTGCTCGGCATCATAGGCGCTGCCGGTAGACAGCAGCTCCACTACCAGATGCTCGCCGCTGTAATAGGCGTTATAGTCGGTGCCGGACACATAGGCAGAGCCGGTACCGCCGGCAGGCTTGATGACCAGCGCGGAATCGTTGATGGCCGCGATGGGAAGCTTCACCTTGTGCTCCGTCACCGCAACATCAGCCGCGGCAGACGCCTCCTTTGCGGTGGCGATATCCAGAACATTGCAGAAAATGACAGGCTGGCAGGCGAACAGCTTGAAGTGCGAATACATGAATTCGCAGAGCGTGTAGGTTGCCCAGTCGTCGGAGTAGCCCAGCTTCTCCACCGCCTCAGACCAGCTGGTGCAGAGAACAGGGGTGCCGGGGGCAGCAGGCTTATCCGCCGCCTGAACAGGAGCCAGACCGACCACGAAGGGGACGCCGGACTCCGCCACGACAGGGGTGCTGACGCTGGTAGCCTGCTGAGAGACATATACGCCGTGGTTCATTGAAATTTCCTCCTTACTTCATGCCCTTGGCCAGCTTGTGATAATTCACATACAGCAGGTTCCCAGGCGTTTTGACTTTGATGCGGTCGGCGGGGAGCGTTTCGTCGCTCACCACCAGCGACGCGATCAGCGGGTGCTGCTCGATCACCGGGGCAAGGGAGTCAAGGACTTCCTTCCGGCCGCCGCGATAGATGGTGCCGCGCTGGATCACGCCCATCATGGTCGGACCGAGATAGACGCAGAAGCCGCCGGTGTCGGCGACCTTCTTCGGCGCGGCAGGCTTTTTCTTTGCCGTCTTTGGTGCGGCGGTCTGATCCGCCGTGTCGATGATTTTTTCGCTCATAGGTTAACCTCTCTTTCCACAGGGGGAAGCATCCATGTGGAGATCATTTCCCCCACGAAATAGGGGGCGGTGTCATCGGGATAGACTATCGTTTCAAGCCCCGCCTCCAGGTCAAGGGTAAACTGCCCTCCGATCACGACCTGCCTGAGCATCGCAATGCGCAGCCGTTCCATGAGATTCAGCAGCATCAGCCCGCCCTCCTGCTCGTCATCGTTATAGACACAGCAGATAGACCGGACCTTGGCGCTGGAGGTCACGCGCTGTCCTTGCGGCTGTTGATCCATGCCGGTAATGACCTGGTGCAGCACATAGGGAGCCTTCTTGGTGGCAGAAGTGCCGTCCGGCAGGCGCGTCAGGTAGACCTTTGCAGGGCGGAAGCTCTGCTCCGTGTCGCCCTTCTGCAAACGGGTCGGCATGATCAGGTCGGCGGTGACCTCCTCGGTAAAGGCCCGCAGGCGTTCCAGCAGAATGATCCTTGTCATAAATCAGCCTCCCCATCCGTTCAGCACGCGCAGGATTTCATGCTCAACGCGCTTTTCGTAGGTGTCGCGGATCGTTTCGTCCATCTTCTCGATGACTTCTTCGTTCCGCATCATGTGTCCGGTAGACGGACCAAACTTCTGCTCCACAGGAAAGCGCGGCGAGCCGACACGCTCGAAAACGGCAGTCGGGCCGAAAATGCGGGCCACGAATGCGTGTTGAAGCGTCGCAGCTCCGCCGTTGCGCTTTACCTGTGTCTGTACGGTGCCGTCCCGGCTGTATGTGGTGTTGAAGGTCAGCAGCGGGAGCACGGTGCCGGAGAAGCTGATGCTCATACCCATCACGCCTCCCGCACCGCCTGTGATGTGGGTCTTGGAGTGAACTCTCCGCATGAATTCACCCTTGTTGATGGTGTACTCGGCGGCTGCGAACTGTCCGGCGCGGGTCTTGGCTGTATCTCCGGCGCGCCTCAACGCGGAGAACGCCGCTTTGTAAACGCCGCCGGGGATATTGTGCAGCAGCTTGTTCACGCGCTCCAGGCTGTCGCCGCCGACCTCGTTGACGCGGATAAAGCTCATTCGTCCACCGCCTCCAATTCCACGCGCAGCATACCCATCTCACAGACCGAGGACGCGACATAGAACTCCCGGAAGAAGCCTCCGCCGCCCTCCTGGTCGTTGATCCTGATACGCTGCCCCCGCTCCGGCTGCACCCCGCCGAGATCGGACAGGGCGCAGTGGAGAACGGAGGAAACGATGTAAAGCCCCTGGGCATGGTCGCTCATCAGCTGGCGGCGGTCCTTCTCCTTCAGGCCGGAGAGGACGATGGGAATATCCTCGTAGGTCGCCCCGTCGTACTTGACGGTGCGCTTTTCCGCGAACTCGTCGCAGTTGAGGAACACGCCGAAGTTGTCGCGGGCGACCATATCCTTGAAGCCGCTCATACCACAGGCGCCTCCGGCGTCAGCACAGGGGGCGCTTCGCCGTCGTCCACGCCGTCGTCGTCCTCGGCGATCGCGTCCTCCAGCGGAACATCCGTAATGGCGGCGATCAGCTGCGCCTTGGTCTTGAGCTTAGCGGTGTCGATGCCCATCTCCTTGGCCAGCTCCGTGAGTTTGGCGTTGGTCAGCGTTTTGAGCTGCTCGGGGTCAAGATGGGCGCTTTCCGCGTCCTCTGCGCCCTCGTCGCTGTTAGATGGGTCAGCGCCAGCCCCGCCGCCGTCCTCGCCCGCAGGGGGCGTTGCAACGGCGGGAGCGGGCGTTTCCTCGGCGGGGCGGGCGACACACAGGGCAAAAAGGCGCTGCGCCTCCTCTTCGGAGACCTCACAGATACCGCCGCGGTCGATGGGAATGGGGTGCTTCGAGCCATCCGGCCTGTAGCCGTATGTGCCGCAGATGATCTCAATTTTCGTCATAGCAGTCTCCTTTCCGTGCCGGGTCAGGACACAACTTCCGCCGCGTAGATGTACGGGCAGTAGTTGTGGGGAGCAGCCAGCGGACGCGCGCCCAGACGCAGCTTGCGGATGTCCGCCTCCTGGTTCAGAGAGAACTTAGGAACGCGGATCGCCGCATGGGACGCGAACTCGGTGGAGCCGTAGTCGATCTGGGTGATCTGGCCATACATCAGATGGCCGCAGCCGGGGGCGGTGACCATCGCAGAGGTGGCGGGGAAATACTTCTGCTCCGCGCCGCTGCCGTCGATGTAGGTTTCGTCTACGGAGATCAGGTTCAGCTTGAAGCCGCCGAAGTTCAGCGTACCCATATAGACCACGCCATCGTAGCGGCTGAGTTCCTGGTCGATGGTACCGATGATGATGCCGCTGTTGCGGTCGAGCAGCTTCTGCACCTTCTCCATGTCGAGGATCGCGTCGGCTGCGTCAGAGCCGAGCACCAGGTCAACCGCGCGCAGGCCGCGCTTAGAGAGCTTGCGGCACATCGCCTTGACGTCGCCGAAGAAGTCCCCGCCGGTGGCGTTCCACTTGGTGGCCACGGTATAGGTGTGATCGCTGGCGTCATCGAAAAACTTGACATACAGCTTCTCGCCCTCGGTCTTGTCGTCGATGTAGGTCTGCATGGTGCAGGCGTTGTTGATCATGGTCTGCGCGCACATCCACTCCTCGCGGCGCACGATGCGGCGGTCCATGTCGGTCAGGTCACCCAGCTGCAGACGGGCCGCGCGCTGGGCAGGGGTGCTGTTGGCGTAGATGGCCTCACCGAAGCCGCGCTTGCGCAGCTCGTCCAGCGTCAGCAGGCGGGACGGAGCGATAAACGCGGGCTGATACTCGTGGATCTCGTAGCCGCGGCGATCCATGGGGATATCGCCGGCGCGGGCGGAGACGAACGCGGCCATCTTGCGGTCGCCCTTGCGGTACTCAGTCAGCACCTTGTCGCAGGCGAAGATGTCGCCCTCCCCGGTGGGGAAGTAGCGGTCCTTGAAAAAGGTCTGCTGAGGAACGATCTCCTCGGTGATCGCCATCAGCACATAGGTGTCAAAGAAATTCAGTTCAGAAGCCATTGTTGATTCCCTCCTTAGTTGGCAGCGGCAGCAGCCTTGAAGACGATGCCGCGCATACGCAGGTTGTCCTTATCCCCCTCGGTGATGGTGTAGCTGGCCGAGACCGTCACCTTGCCGATGTCGAAGCAGCCGGCGGTGTAGACAGCTACCTTCTCGTCGGCAGCGGTGCCGACCTCGATGTCATCACACAGAATGCAATCGGGGGTCAGCGTTTCGTTGCTGACAGCCGCAGTACCCAGCACCACCAGCTTGCCGTCGCCGGCCGTGCCAGAGGACTTGGCGAGGATGGTGCCGCGCTTGAGCGTGGCCGCAGCGGACAGCTTGCGGATAACGCCGCCGCGCACTTCGGGCGCGGGCTTGATGTCGGTGATCAGACCGTCAAAGGTCATCTCGCCGAGCTTTTCACTCAGATTGATCATGTTCTTAGCCCTCCTTCTTCTTGCCCAGCAGGTCAGCGACCATGCTCCGGGCGTTGGTCATGCGCGCCTCGGGGGTGTCGTTCTCCTCGCCGTCTTCGCCCTCGGGCGTTTCGACTGCGGGGGCAGGAGCGGCGGGAACGCCCTCGGCGCCGGATTCCTCGCTGTCGTCTTTCAGATCGGTCAGAAACTTCTTGCCCTGCTTGGCGGCGTTCTTGGCCGCTGCCATCAGCAGGTCGGCAGCAGAGCAGGGCTTGTCGCCGTACTTGGCCTGCTGCACGTCCGTCGCGTCGAGCAGACCGGAAATCTCGTCGATCTCCTGCATACGCGCACGCTCGGCCTGGATCGCGGTGTTGACCGCCTCAGTGTGATCGACGGAAGCGCGGGCGTCGGCCTCCACCTGGGCGATCTCGTCCGGGTACTTTGCCCGGAGCTCTTCCTTAGTCATGGAAATTCCTCCTTCATCGCCGGTGACTTCCGGCTTGTTTTTATCTGTCTCAACCGGGGCGGAGGCCTCGGGTGTGACCGTGGGAATGTTGTCCGGCGCAAACATGCCGGGGGCAAGGTGCATCTGCCGCCCGTTCACGAACAGGCTGCGCCCGTCCGCGCTGGCGGCGATGCTGGTCGGCTCCGCGTCCTCGATCAGTTCGTCCGCAAAGCCCTTGTCGATGGCCTCGCGGCCTGTCATATAGGTCGTGTCCGCCATCATGTGGGAGATCACCGTGGCTGACAGCCCGGTCTTGCGCGTGTAGACCTCCATCTGCATCTTGTCCCACGCTTCCTGCTGGGTGGCCTGTTCCCGCAGCTCGTCAGCGTTGTAGCCGCCCCACAGGAAGGTCCAGCATTTGTGGATCATGATGAGGCTGGAGGGATTGACCCTGACCGTATCGCAGGCGCACATGATAAGACTGCCGCCGCTCATGGCAACGCCGTCCACGATGCAGGTAAGCTTCGTGCCGTTCCGCGCCAGCTCCCGCAGGCGGTTGTGGATCATGTTGGACGCTCCGGCGTCGCCGCCGTAGCTGTTCATGCGGATAGTGATGGACGTGCAGCCGGAGATCTGCTTGAGGTCCTCCAAAAACTCGGAGAGCAGGATGTACTGCCCCTCAACGGGTTCGCCCCACCAGTTCGTGGGCTGCTCCTCGTAGATGTCTCCGTACATGGTGATCTCGGCATAACTGCCGTCCACCGTGGCCATCGTATAGACCTTTTTCGAGATGCTGACGGCGGGAGACTTTCGCCCAGCTCTCTTTGCCGGAATACTCATGCGCATTACCTCTTTTCTTTCCAGATATCGCTTGACGGAATGTAGGGACTGTTCAGCCACTCGCGGATTCCCGCGCGGCAGTTCTCGTTGCAGCGGCGCTCCATGTTCTTCGGGCAATAGGCGCAGTAGTCGCTTGCATAGTTCCAGATGGCGAGCGCCATGCTCCGCACATTCAGGCTCTGCAGATGCTCGAAGTTAGTCTTCATCGCCGTCACCTTCTTTCGGCGATGCCGATACAACGGTGACCTTGTTGCCTCCTGCCTGTGTCAGCAGCTCGTTTTCACGCTGCAGCTGCTCCACGTTCTCCTCCCAGTCGCCGCCGCTCATTTCGCGGCTGACCTGCTCGTGGGTCTTGATGGCGTTGTCGATCAGCATGAGGGCGGCTTCCGCCTCCTTCTTGGGGTCAAGGCTGCCCTGCACGGGGCCGATCCAGCGCGCGCCGCACCATGCCTCCCGCACAAGGGGATCTGTGAAGAAGCCGGGGGCCTTGATGCGTCCCAGAGCGACCGCTTCGGCCAGGAACATCTCATAGACCGGCTGGCAGAAGTCGTCCACAAACCACTTCCGGCGCATTTTGAATGCTTCCCACGCCTCCAGCAGCGCGCCTCGGCTTGCGGAATAGGAGCTGTTGAACTCCTTGATCAGCACATCGTAAGGCAGCTCTAAAGCTGCGCCGACCAGCTTGCACAGCGTCTTGACAAAGGTCTCAAAGCCAGCGGTGGGGATGTTCGGATTGCCGAAGTTGACCTTTTCCCCGGGGGCGAGGTGCGTCACCGTACCCGGTCCCATCTCGTACTCGTTGTCATCATCGGAGATGTTGTTCGCCATCGGTCCGCCGTCCGCGTTGACCTCGGCGGGGACGCCGGCAATATCTCCGGCGCCGACCTCGTTGAAGGGTGTATCGGAGGGGTCAGTCTCCGTTTCGATCCATGCAGTGAAGAAGCTCTGCACCAGCGCCGCCATCAGCTCGGACTCCGTATAGCGCCGAAGCTGGAGCAGCGGCTCGATGACCTGCGCCAGATAAGGAACGCCGCGGTACTGGTCCGGGCGTTCACTGTCCATGATGTGGAGAATGTTCGGCAGGCCGGTCTTGGCGCCGTAGGCCTCAACACGCTGCCACTTCTGCGGCTCGCTGGTGATCTGGTGCGGGTAGGTGTTGCTGATGTGATAGGCGACCACGCGGCCGTTGCTGTCCACCTCCACGCCGTCGTAGACCTTGTGGCCTGCGCCAGGCTTTCCCTCGGGGATCTTGCCCTCCACGAAGCCGCCGATGGTGACACCGCCGCCATATTCGCTTGGCGTGCAGGCGCGGTCCGCCTCCACGATGTGTAGCCGCAGGGTATAGGGGTTTAGTGGTGTTGCCGGGTATCGCTTGACCAGCGCGAACACGTCGCCGCTGAGCAGCCACGACTTCAAGGCGAGCTGCTGCAAACTCTCAAAGTTGTTCAGGCCCAGCGCGTCGCAGTTCTGCTTTTTCCCTGCCCACAGCCGGAATTCCATCTCCGCCGCGTGCTGCCACTTCTTCGCCGCCTCTGGGGAGATGCCCAGCACCTCACGGTCCACGGACGCTTTGAGCGTCAGCCCCGTCCCGATGACCTTGGTGCGGTTGGTATTGATCGCCGCCGTAGCCACCGGCGCGGCCATGTAGAGCATTCGCGCCCTCTGCCGCAGGGTGGCGTTGTTGCGGTTGATGTCCTCATTGGGAGCGCCGCTGTCCGGAACAAATCCCTTGAGCGCCCGCCGCGTCAAGCTGGCCCCGGCTTCGCTGTACCCCTTCGCCTGCGGCGCGGCTGCGCGGCGGCGGTCTTTCTTATTGCTCAATGCTTATCGCCTCCCGTTTTCGGAATAAAAAACAGGCCGTCCGGCGGCGAAAGGAGCAAACTCCGCCGGACTGCCTGTGGTAAAGCCCTTTCGGGCGAATACCCTTGTTGCAGAAAATGCAACAACCACTTTGCCGGGGTCGGCAAAATGGTCATTTTCGTGGCCTCACGAAAAAGGTCACCAATCGCGGGGGACGATGCCGAAAGCCTTTCTCGGCTTGCGGCCGTTCAGCTCCGCCGTCAGCTCGTCGACCTTCTTCTCCGCGTCTTCGATCTCGTCCTTCAGGTCGGGCAGGTCGAAGCGCGTCAGCTCGCGGTCGTCGATGACATAGCTTTTTACGCCGCCGTCCACAAGGGCCAGATATGCGGCGCGCAGCTTGGAAAGGGCGCTCTGCCAGAAGTCCAGCCGCGCCCGCAGTTCAACTTTATCCATATCGGACACCTCACCAATCGTCGTAGTATTTCTTTCCTCTTCTGCGCTTCGGCCTCTGCTTGGCGGCGGGAGGCGGCATGACAGGCGTTGCAACAGGGGCAGGAGCGCGTTCGCCGCCCGCCTCCTTTAGCCGCCTGTCTATCTCGTCCAGGTTCTTAGGAAGCGCCTTGAACGCCGCCAGCGCGTAGTTGCGGCAGTCCAGCGCCTCATTGCGCTCGTGGCCGGGGATCTTCTTCCACTGCCACGGCTGCTTTTTGTTGGGGTCGTAGACCTTGACCTCGGAGAGCAGCCCTGTGAAGTAGCCGGAGCCGTAGTCATCCCGCTTGGGGAAGTGACAATATTTCGCGCCCGGCGTCTGTACGCGCAGGTTGTCCATGATGACCTCCTTGCCGGAGTCAACACCAATCTGGTACTGCCAGCAGGTGCCGACCGCCGTCTGCTTGATGATGATCTTCTGCTTTTTCGGCGGCGCGGTGTAGGGTTTATCGCTGCCGGGCATACCCTTGATGCAGAACACCTTTTTGCCCAGCCGCGCCCGGCACTGCATACGGACCTCCTGTGTGAAGTGTCCGCCCTCGTCCACAAAGGACATTGACATTTTCAGCCCCACGCCGTTCTCAAAGCGCAGAACGCGGTCAAATACCAGCTCGTCCAGCTGCGCCCATACGGCATCGTCGTCGGGCCGTCCCATGATGATGCCTTTCTCAATGCCCCAGGTCTCACCAAAGTGGCCGTGGCCGACGATCTCGTATTCCATGCGGTCGTCCTGTGTATCGACGCCGGCCGTCAGAACAAGCACGCCCTCCGGCAGCTCGGCGGGGTATTCCTCCCGGCGCGCC
Source organism: uncultured Eubacteriales bacterium (assembly GCA_900548625.1). Classification (GTDB taxonomy): domain Bacteria; phylum Bacillota; class Clostridia; order Oscillospirales; family Oscillospiraceae; genus CAG-170. The sequence continues at coordinate 117,287 of URLO01000001.1, forward strand.
ATCAGACTGTCCTCGTCCTCCAGGTCGCCGCGATCCTCCCACAGCTCGCCGAAGCAGGTGTTGTAGACGACCTGCATCTTGCGGGTACTGCCGATGGCGTTCAGATATTTCAGAATGATGGATTCCCAGCTCGCCCACTGGCTGACAAAGGCGTTCAGCCAGAACGAGCGCGTGCCCTGCTCATAGGCGGCGGGGTTGTCCGCCTCCCATCTTGCCGGGGCGCGCTTCATTTCCGCCTCGGTGGAGATGCAGCCGCAGCCGGGGCAGGCATAGCAGACGCTGCGGACCTTGTAGGTCTTTTTCCCCGCGACGATGATCTCGTCGTGCTCAAAGCGGATGTCCGCCCATTGGATCTCGTGATACTCGCCGCAATGAGGGCAGCGGGATTTCCACCGTTCCATCGTGCCTGTCGCGTAGGCGGCTTCAATGGCGCTGGCGTTTTTGACGGTGGGCGTGGACACCTCAGCGCTTTTCGCGTTGTAGAATGTCGTCTGCCGCGCCATCGCCAGATCCCACGGGTCGCCCTCGTTACCGGCGGACAGCGCCCAGCGGTCGCGCTCGTCACCCAGCACATAGCGGATAGGCTTTGACGCCAGAGCGTGGGCCTCGGTGGAGCCGCACATCGTGAGGATGCCTCCGGGGTAGGTCTTTTGCAGGATGGTATTGCCGCTGTCACGGCTCTTGGGGTCACTGACCTTTTTTCGCAGCGTGGGGCAGTCGCGGATCATCGGCGCGATGCGGAGCTTGGAATACTCCTTTGCGTCAATGGTGGTAGGGTGGACAAACAGAATCGAGCCAGGGTCCTGGTCAATCACATAGCCGATGCAGTTATTGAGAAATTCAGACTTGCCGACCTGGGACGCGGCCACCATGACGATGTGCCGTATCTTTGGGTCGGTCCATGCATTCATCGGCTCGCGGAGATAGGGGGTGCGCTCGGTGCGCCACGGTCCGGGCTCTGCGGCGCTCTCGGCAGACAGGCGGCGATTCTGCTCCGCCCATTCGGTCACGGTCAGGTCGTCCGGCGGCTTCATGCCGGCCAAGACTTTCCCGATGACGGCATTCAGCCTCTTTACCCGCTCGCGGGCCTCTTTCTCCTCTATGAGCCGGCGCGTTTCCTTATCCGTCATCGGCATCACGCCCGCTGTCAGCTTCCCAGGCCCTCCGCTCCCGGACGCGCTCCTCGTATTTCTTTGGGTCATAGCGGTAATTGGAGAGCTCCCGCATGGCCTTGTTGACCTCGCGGCGGATAATCTCGGCGGCCTCCGCTGGGGAGTTCGCCGAGGCCACGTCCACGGCCAGGCGGCCGGGCAGGGCCATCATCGCCCCGCGAATGGCATAGATCAAGTCGGTAGTCATCGCGGCCACGTCCTCGCTCCGGTGCATGGTACCTTTCAGCTCCTCGGCCTCCAGCTTGGCGATGGTGGCCTTGGACGCTTTCATCGTCGTTTCCGCCACGCGGCGGGTCTTCTCCAGCTTCTTGTCCTCCTCGTCCATCGGACCGTCAGATAGGAACTTGATATATCGCTGGACGGAATCAGCCAGCCGGAAGAAACCCTTGCGGCAGGTCGGCACGGTGCCGTCCTGCGCCATCTGCTGCACGCGCCGGGCAGACACGCCCAGCACCGTCGCCAGCTCTGTTGTGCTGACCTCAGTCTCGTCGGTAATCTTCTCGCTTTGTCCAGCCATATAGCAAACTCCTTTCCGTGGCGATGGAGCGGGACTCACCAGAATTGCACTGGAGCACCGCCCAGAGGCGGCGAGACCATTATCCCGCGCTGTGGTCTTATCTTCATAGGAGGCCTTTATCGAAACTCTCCCCACATTCTCGCGGAGAAGAGCGGATAAAGCAGAGGGAATTACGGCAGATACCGCCGCAGGTGCCTCGATTGGCACCAAAAGCATCGGCTGGTGCGTAACGAAATGCCTGATTTTTGCCTTGGTAACTACGCTTTTTTCGGGGTCGGCGAGCCCGCGGCGTGTGGGGCGGGGGTCGTCACAGTACCTTTTGCCGTCGTCGCCTGTTGCAATGCATTTCCCCGCCCTCAGCGCGACGATGCCGAGAGGGGGAGGGAGCAACACAGCCAGACGCAGATACGCCGCTCTCGTGCGATGTATGCGCCTGGCTGTGGTATTGTGTTATAACTTCGTCAGCAATTCCGCATGGCTATACCCCTTAACGCCCTTGGTCATCATGCCGAGGAAGTCATCACGCGAGAAATCAGAGAGCCGGAATACTTCTTCAGGTTTCATTCCGAGCTGTTTGCCGATCTCCTGAACGGACTTGCCCTCGTCCAGCAGCCGCTTTACGATGGCTTTCATCGGCTCAAGCAGATGTGTACCACGAGCACGGTTGTGTGTGACGGTGCCGTAAATATCCTCGGTCGCGTCATCATGCCGCACGATCACCACCGGCACCTTGCCTTTGAGCATGGTGTGCAGCGGCTCCTCTCCGGCCACGGTCCAGCGGTGAAAGCCGTCGATGATGGTGTAGTCGGGACGCACGACGATGGGAAGCGTCCAGCCATTGGTCATGATCGATTGCACCAGCAGTTTCAGATTTTCACGGTTGACCTTGTTGGGGTTGTAGTCATTGGGCTTGAGCTGCTCCCGGTCTACCCATTGCAGGGAGGATAACGGGGCGAACAGATCCGCGTCAGCCATTTGCCTCACCTCCCTTCCGGAAGCGCTTGGCGTAATCGGCGTAGGCGCAGGATATGTCCTGATAGATGGCGCGCAGGGTGCGGAGCTTGGGATCTCCAGCAGTCAGACCGCCGTACATTTTCTTGTAGTCGCGCGGCCGCGCCATTCCGTCCATCTGAATGAACATCTTGCGGTACTGCTTGGCGATCTTGCGCTTATGCTCCGTATTGAAGAAGTCTCCCGGGCGGACGAACAGCATCTCCTTCAGGAGCGCACGGTAGTCCTTGGTGTCCTCGCCCTCCAGCTCCCGGCGCTTCCTTGTGGTGCGGTGGAACATTTCGCTGTCCCAGTACAGCATGGCAAGGTAGGCATTCGGCTCGCGCCGAAGGACGCGCTCCATGAGAGATGGGTCATATTCGCCCAGGTGTACCAGCACGGGTACGGTATCAACGGAGAAGAACTGCGACACGCGCAGCTGATTCCGATTGACGCCGACCTGATACATCTGCAGGTAGACCTCGGGGACTTCGATGCGCTGGTCTCGCAGGTACAGCCAGACGTCCGCCGTCTTCCAGTCGTAGATGGGATAGATGGTGTTCGTGCCGGTGATGCCCTTTGCGCCCATATTCAGTGCCGCCATGTATTGGAGCCGCTGAATGGACTCTGCCGCGCGGACGCCGGTGATCATGATGCCGTCCATCGTCACGCGAGGCAGGAAGGATTGATAGTTGTCGATCCTTGGCCGGAGCTGCGGGTGATTGCGGATGGCAAAGGGCGGCGGCTGCCGCACCCAAGCATCGCGCTTGCGTCGATCCCAGCAGACGAAGGTTTCATCGCTGGACAGCTCATTGAGACAGCTGAAATGCTTGACCTCGATACACCACCATTGAAACTTGGCACCGGCAAGCAGGAACTTCTTCCGCCACGCCTTGGTCGTTGCTTCAATGGAATCGAAGATTGCCTCCTCGTCCACGAAAAGGACGGTCAACTGCGAGGGATTGATCTCTCCAGCCTGGATCAGCTTATAGGTCAGGTCGGCAAGGACGATGCTGTCCTTGCCGCCGGAAAACGAGAGGTATACGGGGACGCCGTTGGAAAATACGTTCTTGATCCGCTGGCGCGCCGCAGTCACAACGTCGATGTCTGAGCTGATGCGCTTTACAGCCATATCCGCTCACCACATTTCGGGCAGAGGATAAACCTCTTAGCGGGCTCGGTGGAAGACGCCGTGCCGCTCTGTGCGGGTGCGACTTCCTCAGCCTGCGCCGCAGCAGCTTCTTCCCGGGCGGCGTATTTCTCGCGCGTCTCGGTGATGGCCGCAGCCTGCTCCGGCTCAATGGTGCCGTACTCAAGCAGGGCGTCGCTGGCTTCGTCAGCCTCCATCACCATCGCACGGAGAAGATCCTCTTCGTAGCCGGGAATGTCCAGGTCGTCTTTCAGCTCAAGGATAAAAGCGTCCAGCGCGGCCAGATCGTCAACGCCCAGGTCAAAGACGCGGTTATCAGCCAGCATGAGCTTTTTCTTCTCCGCCTCAGTCAGTCCAGACACGACATAGCAGTCCGCCTCTGTGCGGCCGAGGGACAGCAGCGTTTCATACAAGCCGTTGCCGGCGAGAATAACGCCGTCCTCGTCGACCACGATGGGGCGGATCTGGCCGAACATTTCGACAGAGCGTCGGAACTCCTTCAGCTGCTTGTCGGTGTGCATTCGGACATTCCGATCCGGTCGCCGCAGCTCGGTCAGAGGCTTCTTTATGACCTTCATGCCTGCACCCCCTTCAAAAAGGCGCGAGCACTGTCGATCTTTTCAGCTGCCGCAAGGACGATGCCGGGGTCGATATCGTAGACCTCACGCCAGCCGTTCTCGATGCCGCCCGTCCATTGGCGGGCGGGCCACGGGTGAGTGCCGCACAGATATCCGTTCTTCCAGCCGTAGATCGGCGGAAGCGGGAGCTGATGGTAGTGAATATAGGCAAGGATGTGCTCATGCTTCCACGCAGCGAGCGGGCTGAATCGCGTAACACCTTTGCCATCGGTATAGATATTGCTGTTGCGACCGACATAATTGCCGTCCGCACGGCGGCGGCCGAGAATGATGACGTCCAGCTCGTGCGCCTTGAAGTATTCACGCTGCGCTCGGTGCTGCACGATAGAAAACCATCGTCCGGCCGCGGCGGAGTCCTTGGGGAAAAGCATCTCTTGATGCTTCACCAGCCAGTCGATATCCTGATGCGTGTTGATGACTTCGCAGCCTGCCGGCTTATGCTTCTCGATCCATGCGGCAAAGGCGGGGTATTCCAGGTCGCACACGCCGATCATGCTATCGGTGACGCCGGCCGCTTCACAGAGTTTGCCAAGGACAATGCTGTCCTTACCAGCGCTCCATGCGTAGGCAGCACACTTCCCAGCCGTCACGGCCTTGATGTCCGCCACGGTCGCGGCAGTAAGTTCGTCCAGCTCTGCGCGGGAAACGGCTTCTTCGATAGTTGCAACGGCTTCCAGCCATGCACTGTTGTCGATCCTCTGCTTCCTTCCGAGGCTCATGCTCTCACCGCCTTTCTCGAGGCGATAACAGCGACAAGACCGCTGGACAGGACGGTCGTCAGACTGCCTGCCGCTTTCACAGCCGGAATGCCGGCGAGATTGCCGTAGGCGAAGATCGGAAGCCCGACACACAGCGCGGTCAGCACACCGGCAAAAACGCCCTTGCCCGTCAGTTTCTTACCGAGCAGTGTCATGACCGTCGGCAGCAGCGTCGAAGCGCGGAGCGTTCCGTAGAACAGGAACAGGTATGTCACCGTCAGGCCGGGAATGTTGGCGATGGCGATAGCCACGATCAGCAGGCAAAGCATGGTGCGGCGCGAAGTCTGCACCGTGTCCTTCCCAATGCCGAGCCAGTCTGTCGTGAGCGACGCTGCCGCGCAAAGGTTGCTATCCACCGTGGAGAGCAGGCCGGAGATAATCATAAACAAGAACGGGACCAGCACCCATGTCGGAAGCAGCGAGGAAACGAATTCAAAGTTGACCATGCCGGTGTTGCTGGCCGCAAAGCCGGAGCCTGCGGCAAGGAAGCCCACCGTTCCCATGCAGATCGGAACGAGCGCAAACAAAAGCGCACCGGCAAAAAACGATCTGCCGATGCGGTCGCGCCTGATTGCGAAAGCTCGTTGCCAGAAGCACTGATCCCCGAACGGGCCGGAGATCAGACCGACAGCCATCGGCAGACCATAGCCCAGCAGGACCTCAATGCCCGTGGAGGAGGTGAGCGAAGTATATTCTCCGGAGACAGCACCGAGCCCTGCCCGTACCGTGTCAAAGCCGCCGGTCATGCGAAGGCTCAGAACGACCAGCAGAGCGCCACCCATGAGAATAATGCCCAGCTGGACGACATCGGTGATGATGGAGGCTTTCAGCCCGGAGAAGCGGGAGTAGGAATATGCGATAGCTGCCAGGGCGAGCGTCATGCTCCAGAATGGCAGCCCCGTAATGAGGGCCAGCGTCTTTCCCCCGGCGAGCAGCTGCACCGCCGTTGAAAGAACGGCCAGCGCGCCGAGCTGGAAGGAGTAGACGCCCTTGACCTTGCCGGAGTGATAGCGCTCCGCCATGTAGCCGGTCAAGGTGATGCCCTCCGGGTACTGCGCCCGGATCCTTTTTGCAAAGGGGATAAACAGGATCAGGCACAGCACATTCGGTACCGTAAACCAGAACATCCCCGGGATGCCGCGCGTATAGGCCATCTCCGAGGAAGTGAACAGTGAGGGAGCCCAAATCCAAGTGGCGGCGATGCTCATGGCGGCAATCACCGAGCCGATGCGCCGGTCCGCCACATGGAAGCCCTCTGCGTCGGTCGTCTTTCGGGTGAACATCAGCGTGACGCCGATCATCAGCACCGCATAGACGGCCAGAATGACAATTCCGAACATTTTGGAAATCTCCTTTTATGATGTCACCGCTGCCCTCTGCTGGCGAACATCGGACCCGGCGCATGACCGGCGCGCAAGGAGTAACGCGCAGGCCTCAACCTCCTTCCCAAACGAATGACGGCCACCCCGCGAGGGATGGCCGCCTGGCTTATGTAGGATTTTACGAGTCTAATCCTAATACATGGTGCGGGGAATATCAAGAAACGAGTTGCAACAGCGAAGAACAGCTTTTAACTACCGAGGTAGCGGTAACACACCATCTTTACCGAATCCTCCGAATTGCGGCCTCCTATGACCGCTGCGACCTCTTTCCATGCGAGCCCTCTCAGGAAGCGCAGCCGGAAGATCAGGCGCGTCTGGTCATCGTCGATGCCTTGAATGAACGGCATGATCTGCCCCTCGCTGGCCTTGACCTCTTCCTCCAGAAAGCCGACACGCGCATCCATATCCACGATCTCAGCTGCGAGGTCGCCGACCTTATCCTTTATGCCGGGAGTATGCGGCATACCTGTGAGGGCAGCCGCGCCGGGGCAAGCCGCGTCACGCAAGGACTGTAGCATCTCCCTTGCCCTTGCCAGTTTCTCTATCAGCTCAAAATGCTGATTCAATTCCGAAAGCGTCGTAATAGCTCACCCCAATCTGTTCTTACTTCCTCTTGCCACCCTGTCGGCTGACAGTCTCTCCAATCTGCATTTGCCGGTATGTTGGCTGCACTACCTCTACCGACACCACACGGGTATCTCCGTATCGCTCCAAATCCTGAGCGATCTGCTCCTTTATGCCAATGGCCTGCCCCGCCGGGGCGTTCACATGAACGGTGATGACGAGCATCATCGCACCGTCTGATAGGCGCGAGCTTTCTTGTTATAGGCCAGATCGACCGGCGCGCCGCAGGAAAGGCAGCTGTAGGTGAAGACGTCCTCCTCGAAATTCGTCCGGTATTTGAAGTGCTTTCCGCACTTGCAGCGGATGTGCGCCGACGTGAGATCGTGCAGCGGCGTCTCTCCGTTGCAGGTTGCGCACCGATAGGACGAGATAGGCTGTTTTGCACAAAAGCCGCGCAGCTCGCCGCATTGTGCGCACCGAATAAGCAGAAATCCCTTGTATGTCTTCGGCGTGGTCTCCTCGGCTTCCGCTCTATCAGGGATAGCCCAGGCCTCTTTCGGCCCGAACATAGTCTCCGCACGGCTGGGCTTTGCACGAAGCAAAGTCGGCTCTGCCTTGTGTATCTCCGGCAGGGAGGCCTTCGTTGCAGCGCCGCGCCACACAGGGCGGCAGTCTATGCCGTTTCCGAGACGGCAATGCCATCTGTTCGCGCCGCTGAACTCCTCTTTCTCTCCGTGCTCACAATATTCGCAGTTGCCGTTCAGCCACAGCAGGGCGGCAATATCGGTCGCGGCGGCGTTGATTGCCTCCTCCGCTCCTGCGAACTCCTGCACCAAGTCAAAAAGGCGGCTGTAATCGTCATACTGAATACGCCCGTTCTCATTCAGCTCATTGATAAAATCGAGCAGGTTTTCAAATCGTTCCATAGAAGCTCCTTTTCATTCCATCACCACGCAACCACAGACTGTACATTGACCGTGAAAGTGTCCGTTGCTGCGCGCCCTTGCCCCGACCATCGTGCTCTTTCCTCCGCAGGAGGGGCAGTCCATGCGAACTTCCTCCGGCGGCTTGCTCCATTCCTCCGTAAGCGCGTCGGGCAGAAACCTTTGACCGCAGAAGACACACCGCTCCAAGCTGTACGGCATATTCCCGCAGGAGGGGCATTCGGGATATCTGCCGCTCCAATAATCCTCAGCCCAGCGAATATGTACCGGCTCAGCCTTGCCGTTTTCCTTATCATCGGCGGCGGGCTGGTGTTCGCAGGTATCGCAGTAAAACTCCTTCTTGCAGACCAAGCCCTTATCCCAATGGCAGTACATAGTGAGATCTCCGGTATCAATCATTTCTGTCGTCCTCCTTCGGCGGCGCAGGCAGCGGCATCCAATAGACAACTGCAACATCGCTTCTATCTCCGATACCGACATGGACGCTCCATTCCGCCCTTTCGGGAGCGCACCAGCCCATATAGACGCCCCATCTTTCGTGCCAATACGCGACAACGAGGACATTGCTACGATCTTCCGGTAACCTCTCTTTTACAGATACCCATTTTGGCATCCGTTTTGTCGCAGCATTCAGCTTCAATTCGAGCCGGCCGGAATAGCGCTTGCTATCCTCGAACATCATCCCCATCTTTACGATTTCGTCCGGCATCAACTCTGTTGCTTCGTAGGAGGCAAGCCGCGCCAGTGCAACCTCGTACCCACGGCGGCAGTAAAGCCGCCCATCCTCGTCATACCATGTCAGCTTATCCATTGTGTTCCTCCCTCGACTTGAAGCTGCCTGCCGCCCGGCAGCTCCCCCAGTGGGGAGCGAAGCCGGTGCCGGTGGCCTTGTGCGGATCTTCGGTATACTCACAGGAGATAACCTCGCCGTTCGGCGTCACGATCTTTTTACTGCCGGAACGGGGCTTTTCGATGTAATAGCGCGGGGTGGCGTCACACGGCATAGACTTCCCGCCGGGTGTTCTGATCCAGACGATAGCCGCGCCGCAGCCTTTGCAGGTAGACGCTCTCATTCGTCGGTCACCTCCCCGAAAAGCTCATGTGTTCCGTCCTGGAGAGCCTTTTCATCGTCGGACATCTCGTAGCCCAGCTTGACGAGCAACGCATAGATGCGGTCCAGCTTCTCGTTTTCCTCATGCTTCATGGTGTAGCTGTTCCAGTAGCTGCGGAAATAGCCCTCGGACTTTCCGTCACCCAGGCGCGCATAGATCATTCGCAGGAGTGCCTTTTCGGGCGTCTTGCCGATCGCGTCGGTCACGGCCTGGAGCGTAAATGCGGCATCGTCCTCGCCGTCCTCGTCATCTTCGGCAAGGGTCTCGGCGCCAGTAGCCTGCGCGATCTCCTCTTCGGTGAGCCAACCGGTATCGTCCCAGTATTCGGCGTAGGCCCACAGCGCCACGATGTCCGCAAGGCGCTTTTTGATGGCGGCTGTGGAAACGGTAGCCACGAAGTCGGCGCGAAGCTCGTAGGCGCGGGCGGTTGCTTCGGACAGCGCCTTTTCTGCGGCGTCCTTTCGCTCCTGCTTCAGCTGCTCCTCGCGCTCTTTCGCTTCTTCCTCCGGGGTAAGGGCGGTAGGCTCATCCTTGACCATCAGCACAATATAACCCCATGTTTCGACGAAGAAGAAATACTCAATGGTATCGGCATCCTCCGGGCGATCCACTTTGACTTCGCCGTTAGTATAGAAGCTATTGACTCTCTTATATCCGGTCTTGTCGGTGATCTGCGTCGCAAAGGTACTCAGCTGCTCTACCCATAGGGCTTTACGCGCTTCTGCGGCTTCATCATTGATGGCCTGTTTCAGCTTGTACTTGAAGTTCTCGGTGCCGATGTAATCAAGCATTTCGTTCTTGCGCTCCGGGCTTTTCAGCTTGTCCAGCTCCATGTACTCGAAAAGGCTGACGCCGCGCTCCTCGGACTTCTTGAATTTGTCCTTATCCAGCTCCAGGAGCTTCACACGGCGCCGGACGGTGGTGGCGGAAAAACCGGACTTTTCCGCGATGTCCTCGACGGTATCGCCCATGTCAAGCATCATCTGGAAGCCCTGCGCCTGCTCATAGACCGTCAGATCGGACCGCTGCATATTCTCCGTGAGCATCGTACTCAGCTGCTCCCGCTCCGACATCTCGACCACGACGCAGGGAAGCTCCTCCAGACCGGCCAGCTTTGCGGCCGCAAGACGGCGGTGGCCGATGATAACGCGGTAGCTTTCTCCGTCCCACTTCTTTGTGATTTCCCCGATCAGCGGAACAACGGTGAGGTTTTGGAGTACGCCGTTGACCTTGATGCTCTCAGCCAGCTCGGTCACATCGCCCAGGTCCTTACGGGGGTTATCGGGATGCCTCCACAGTTTACTGACCGGAATGTACTTGATTTCTGCCATAAAACGCTCCTTTCTTATGCCGAGCTTTGCCCCTCGGCTGGGACAGTTTATTATTTTCGGCTCATGCCGTTCACGCGGCACCAGTGCCGCTGGGCCTGCTTCTTCCTCGCGGTGCGGCAGGCCGCGCAGAAGCGGTTTTCCTTGCGCTCGTAGAAGGTACCGCCGCACCGTGCGCAATACTGAGGCTGAATACGCCGGAATGCTGTGCAGCTGTCGCAATCCGTACACCCTGCGGAGCATCCGCCAATGTCGTCCCAATTCATGCACATAAACCTCTGCCAGTAAGGATCGTAGCCGAGATCGTTCATGCGCTTACGAAGGACCGTTGCCAGCGCGGACAGGTCGCGCCTGACCTGATGGCGGGTGCGGGAGATATAGAAGCCATGACGGACGTCCATTTCCGGCGCACCGTGCCCCCACGCGCCATCACCGAGCATTTCCCGCACCTTGTCGGCGTTCTCGGTCAGATAATCGTTGTAGACCTTGGATCGGACGCACTTTTCGGAACGGCCGACCGCCTTGCCTATGGCAGCGTAGCTGTCGCCGTGGCGGATGCCGTCTGCCAGTATTTCAAAATCCTCGCTGGTCCATGTGCCACGCTTGCCAGTCAGTTCCATCGCAACGGGGCGATCCTTGATGCCGAGGTCGCGGCAGCGGCGCGCAATCGCACCGTGAGAACGATGCATCATCTCGGAAATTTCCGCCCATGAGTACCTGTGCTTGCTGAGCAGCATCTTCAGCCGAGAGTCCTCGTCCTCGCCCCATGGGTCTTTCCTCTGAATGGCGTATGCCTCGAAGTCTTTCTTGCGCTGCTCGACTACCCACTCAGGCTCCTCACCAAGCGCCAACGGCTCCATCTTGGAAAAGTCGATGAAGCTGCGGTATCGCTCGGCCCATTCCCAGAATTCATCAATGTAGACCACCCGAAAGCTGCAGCGGTCAACCTTCTTCGTATGGACGGGGAGGCCCCTGTTTTCCACCCAGCTTTTCATCTTGTAGCCGTAGGAGCTGCTTCCTCCCGTCACTGCCAGCAGGAGTTGATTTAGAGTGACATACTCACCGGCCATCAGCACCGCGCCCAGGCCAAGACGCTGCGCTCTGACCTTGACGGCATTTGTTGTACGGTTGAGCTTCTTTGCGATGGCCGGGACAGAAATCTGCCCCCACTTTTCCATCAAATAATCTTCTTCCTCGGGCTTCCATGTCCGACTCCCGAGCGGCGGCTGCTGCCGCATTCCGTTTCCTCCCATCAAAATAGAGTGAGCTGGCCGGTTTTCGTTTCCGCCAGCGGTTGAGACTGTTCCAGCGGCGAGGCAGGCACCGGCGGATCTGCCGGTACCTGCTCGGCCGCGTTCCGAAACAGAAGATCCATTTGCGCCCCGATGCGGCGGTAATGCCAGACATCTCGGAAATACATCGGCGTGTACCAGACCTGTGGGCCGTCCTTTGGCAGCAGGCCGTGAGCATCATAACTGGTAGTCGGCCGCACGATGGAGTCATCAATGACAACATAGCCGGGGCAGCCGAGCAAGCTAAGTTGGATGTAACACATACACCCGGCAAGAAAGTCTATGTCCTGCGCCACGAACAACACCGAAGTCTGATAGTTGATGTGCTGTCTCCGGCACTCGTTGGCAAATGCGATCAGCAGCGCACCAGCGCCGCAGGCGGGATCGCTCACGGATATCCAACCCTGCTTTTCTATCCGCGCCGCCATATCGGGGCCATAGGTGATTGCGGACATCGCCCTGCAGATATCGTACGGAGTGAAGAATTGTCCTTTCCATTCGTTTCCGAGGCCGAGTGCCATAAAAAGCTCACCGAGGAAGTCCTGCTCGGGATCGCGCTCCAATTCGGCTACGACCTCAAGCAACATATCTGCAAAGACTTCCAGCTCCTTAGCGGAATACTTCTCTGCGCGACTGCGGTACATTTCTTCCCTGGCCTTGGCCTGCGGGCCTCCCATCGTGTTGGCGATTGCGATGGCCGACATGATGATGAAGTCCTGCCAGATGTCCCAGCGGGAATACTTCCCACTCAGCCCTTCTATGAAGCGGACGATATTCTTCTGACTTTCCCCTCTGACGTGCCGCAGGGCGTTTCCCATGACTTAGCCCTCCTTGTCCGCTGCTTTCAGTTCTGCGGCTTCGCGCAGCTGCGGAGCGACTGACTTAACGGCGGCTTGATACCCGGCGTCATACCCGCGTTTCCACACGCGGCTGAGGTAGGCCGCAAGCGTCGCCTTGTCCATGTGCTTGATTGTCTTGTAATCCTCGCGGCGCATCTGACCGGCAAGCTGCAGGTCGTGCGCGGTATGCTTATTGGCATTTACGGTCGGCATCAATCTTCACCGCCTTCCGTGTCGTCAGGCTCGTCGGTAGGGAGGACCTCGCGGCCATCGGAGCCGTTATACGGACCGACGACACCCAGCTCCTCCAGTGCGTCAATCAGACGCGCAGCCTTTGCGTAGCCAACGCTCATACGGCGTTGCAACAGCCCCACAGTCGCTTTATTCTCTGCCCGAACAATGGTAATGGCCTGCTGAATGTCGGGGTCGTCCAGGTCAACCTCGGGGCCATCCTCGCCCTGCATATCCCCCTCGTCCTCCGGCTCCTCGTCGGTATCGCCAGCCTCGTCCTCGTCAATGACCGGCATGAGGCCGCTGCGCAATGCGTTCTTTTCCAGCACATCGCGGAAGAAATACTGCTGCCAGTAGGTAATCATCTTCACCAGAATGGACTCGATCTTGGTGCGGAGCGTCTTGCTGATGGTAAAGGTGCCGCCCGTTACCTTCGTGTCCAGACCGCCGTCCTCGAAGATCCAGGACATGGAGGCGTCGGGGCTGCGGTAGCCGACCTCCTCGACATTCTCCAGCATGGAAATCTGCGCATCCATGCCCTGTACGGGCTTGATGGTAAAGATGATTGGGTATCTGTCTTTTTCAAAGCGATAGACGAGATCGTGCTCATCGCACAGGCCCTGCATCTTCTTCTTTTGGGCTTCATACATGGAAATTTCGCTCATGGTGGTAACTCCTTTCAATTCAGTTGAGCAGGAGCAGCGTGCCATTCCACGCCGTCTGCACTTGATATTTCTCCAAGTCGGCCTCCGTCACATACTTGCGGCCGAAGTGGTCTTTCATGGTCTTCCAGATGTCCCAGGGGACGCAATAGACCATGCCGGAGCTGAAACCGGCGATGACAAAGCAGCGAGCGCCGAGCGCCTGATGCCTGTCCATATAGTCCTGCTGGCTCTGGAGGACGCGGCTCTGCTCCATTCGGTCGGCGGCGGTGAATTTCGCCTCGAACATGACCGTCCTGCCGCCCTTGATGGTGCCTTTATAGTCCGGCTGTGCCTGCTTTTCGTAGTAGGCGATGAACTTGCCATTGCCGAGATTTTTCGTGGGGTGCATCGGCTCCGGCGTCTTTTCGATGATCGCAAAGCCTTTCTGTGCGTAGTAGGCAAAGGAATCGTCGATGCGGCTCTCAAACTGCTTACCGCGGGCTTTTGCGATCTTGCCGAGCAGCTGGCGCTTCGGGTCTTTCTTCACAGTCATGAGAGATACCCTCCCAGCCATAGCCCGCTGGCGAGCATTCCCAGCCCGATGCAACCTTGCCGGAGTATCTGGCTCATGGGGATAAGGTCGCAATCGCTGGCGCCGGCAGTTCCGAGGACCAGGAGGAAGCCGAGCGCGGCGATGATGCCGCAGGCTTGCCGAAATCTCTTTCGCGTCATGCTCGTTACCTCCAGATGTATTCGCGGCAGAAGATGTGATCTCCGATCTGCCCCCATACGCGGTCATTCTCTCCATTGCGGGAGAAGAAAACCACGTCGGCGTCAAGGATCGTGTCTCCATACAGAGCGCCGTTGATGGCGTCATACTGCGCTTGCGCCGGCGTCGCGGTGCTGACCGCGTAGATGGTGGAGAACTGGGGAACATCGCCGTCTTCTCCTTGGTGCAGCACATCGTGTACTGAGTCCGGGAAAGCGGAGTGCAGCACGCGGTTGAAAACGACTTCGACAACGGCCTGCTGCCCCTCGGCGCTCTGATTGCCGGCTTCGAGGAATACGACCGCAGCCAGTTCTGCCAGCTCCTCGTCAGTCATTTCGATGTTGACATACCGAGCTGCACGGGCGGGACGATCTTCGGCCCTGGTAACTTGCTCAGCCTCGGTCATTTCTGCTTCTAAAAGCCGGACAGGTGCTGTCGTTGCTGGGTTTTCTAACTTGCCGGTCATTTGTGCCGACGCTGCGGCTTCCTCGCTAACACTGATGCGGAGAGCCACGATGCAGGCTAAAACTGCGAGCAGGCAGATAAGCGGCGCCGGCGAAGCCCTCCTTTTTCTTCTTCGTTTCATGTTTTCCCTCCTATCTGCTTCATGCCCGGCCCGACCGCTTTTCGCGGCCCGCTGTTGAGCGCGCTTGTCTGCCGGATGATCGTTTCATATGCGGACTTGAAACCGTCGTAGTTGTAATACTCGTATGTCTTTACGGTGCCGTCGCCAAAGGTGCGCTCTCCTGTTGCAATCAACCGAGAGGGGCCACCCATAGCCTCAATGACGCGCCTGATATCCGTTCCCTCCGACAATCTTGCCACAGCCTCCTCTGGTGTTTTCCCAAAGTCCATATCGAGCTTGAGGTAATTCCACGCCTGGTCAATCCGCGCCCTCACTTCGGCCTGCACCTTTTCGGCTTTTTCCTTGAATTCTGCGATAGTCGGCGGGAATTTACACTCGCGTACCAACTTTACAACAGCCTGCTGCCCCGTCCAGAAGTCGATCTCCGGCAAGCAGGTCACCCACAGATTGATGGTAGGGCCGAGCTTTGCGATGCCGCCCTTGAAAACCTCTGCATTCGGATAGGCAAGGAGCATCACGGCGAATATCTCGCTCATTTCCTTGTGCGTCATAGGCTTTCCTCGCTGGCGTACATCTGGTGGAGCTGCTGCAGGTCGTCCATAGCACTCCCGCTGGCGCTTGGTCGGCTGCCGTTGCCGCCACGGATGCCCCAGCGTTCACGGCTACACTTCCGAATGACAAGATTCCAGTCGCGCCACTTGTTCTTGTTGCCGTGCATTTGAGCGGACTCGTCTATGTAGTCGATGCAGCGCGTCAACTCTTCTTCGCCGAGGTCGTCGATCAGCCGGGCGTATTCCTCTTCAGTGAGCCGCACCCATCCATGCGCGCCGTGCTTATGGCGGGGGACCTCGTGGTGGCCATCTTCTGCAGCGTTATACTGCGCCGTTACGGTAGAACGCTCGTTGTAGCGCGCTGCCAGGTACTCGCGGAAACGATCGTTCTTGACCTTGCGAATCTCGCTCAGCAACGGCTTGTTGAGCTTTTCGGACGTCGACCAGTTGTATCGACACCAGTTAAGGATCAGCAGCTCCTTGGTCTGCGCGCTGTACCGAATGACATTGTGCGCGCTATCCAGGCGTTTCAGCAGGCGTTCCACGGAATCGTTGTTGTACCCTGTCTCGTTGGCAATTTGCTTGATGCTGACCTCGTAACAGCCGCAGAGATTGGTGTGCGGATTGGTCATGCAGTAGAGATAGATGTACCGATCCTCGGGCGTAAAGTCATCGACGACCTTGCTGTCCGTCCAAAAGTCCATGCTGATATTCCGATAGCTCGCCATAGTGTTCACCTCCTTCGGTGGGCTGTCGCCCGGTTTCCCGGGCGACCATATCAGAACGGAAGCTCGCCGTCGTCCTCACTGACTTCCGCAAAGTCACCGCCGTAATCCGACGCAGGATAGCCTCCGGAGGCCGCGCCATAGGAGGAGCCGCCCGGCGCACCGTAGCTCGGTCCCCGCTGGGGGTAGCCTCCCTGCGGAGCATAACTACCTTGCGGATAACCGCCGCCGTCACCGTCGCGTTTGGAATCCCCAAAGTAAACATTGTCGGCTACAATTTCGGCGGATCGGCGCTTGTTGCCGTTGTTGTCCTGCCAGTCGCGGATCTGCAGTCGCCCCTCGACGACCGCCATGCGTCCCTTGCTGAAATATTTGCAGACGAATTCAGCGGTAGTTCGCCAGGCAACGATGTCGATGAAATCCGTTTCCTTTTCCCCGGACTGGCTTTTGAAATCGCGGTCGCAGGCGACGGAGAAGCTGGTCACAGAAAGACCGGACTGCGTACGCCGCAACTCTGGGTCGCGGGTCAATCGACCCATGACGATGATCTTATTCAGCATCGGCCGTAGCCTCCGGCTCGTCAGCGTTTCGCAGCACCAACATCTTCATGCGGTACAGCGCACTGCGCGCCTGCTGAATGGCGTCGAGAACTCTTTCGACATTGTAGCTGTTCTCACCCTTGATGGTCGCTTCCAGCACATCACGCTCAGTTTCGGCGCGGATCAGCTCCTCGTAGCGATCCTGCGGAACGAGGACAAAGCCGGGGTCAAGCATCAGGTCAGCGACCAGCTCAGCGGGGGTCTTTTTGGTATCTTCCATAACGGTCTCCTTTCGTTTCTTTCTCAATGATTTCGATGGCCTTGCGGCACTGGCCGACATCAAACATTCCGATGTGGGTCTTCTCCACGGGCAAGCCCATCTTCTGAGCCAGCCACGCATAGGCCGCGTTGCGGTGGCCGCGAAAGCGGCCGTACTTCCACAGAGGGTCAAATACGGCGTGTGCAGCCTTTTTCCAATTCCGCAGTTCCGCATTGGCGAGGCGGCCAAGGGGCTTATCCGTCCCCTTATGAACACCGACATACGCCATGCAGTTCCGGCAGAGATAGATTTTGCCGTAGCTCTTGCCGTAGATGACCTTGCTGTCGACATACTCGGTCTCTCGACCGCAGTAGTCGCAATAGACTTTCCTCACGGATGCCATGCCTCCTTGTATCTGGCGATCTGCTCGGGGGTGTCGGTTTCGATGCCGACCTCCTGGCACTCGGAAATGATGCCGTCCAGAAAGACGCTCATTTCTTTCGTGGAATATTCGCTGGTGCCTTTGATCGCCCGGTAATGAATGAACTTCTTCCCCTCGACATAACCGACGCCGGTTTCGGCGTAGTGCCGCGCCACCAGCGCGGGTGGTACGCCCTCTCGCAGGGAGAACAGCACCTTGCACTCGTTTCCGGCCTCGTCGGTGTATGTCTCGCCGGTGCCGTAGCGCCGGAGCATTTCCTCGTAAACGGAGTCCTTGTCCGACTTCACAGCGACGGCCAGTTTCTCAATCAGCGACCATGCGTAGTTGTTCGCGTTGAGACTTCGGGGGACGACGCGTCTTTTGATGGAGAATGTAATCTCCTGATCGCCGAGCGCGTCCCACAGCTTCTTGCAGCTCTCTCTGGTCGTGATGGTCAGCACGCTTTCTCCGGTGCGGGAGAACGACCAGTCTTTCAGCTTGCCGTTCATAGCGTCGCCCACTTCTCCTGGTATACCTGCATCAGATCGGTCGCGCGCAGCCAGTCGAGGAAATCGGAAATGACAGGAAAAATACTGGGTGCTTCCTCACGGCGGTACGTTTCCGGCCATACTGCACTCCCGTTGCTGGCAAGATAGGTGAACTGCCGCGCTTCAGGAATCAGCTCGAAGTAGGTGGGGTGCTGTGTGCTGGAAAAGAACTTTCCGGTGTCGTAGCTCTTGGTAAATTTGATGTCGATGATCTCCCCGGCTTTCAGGCAGTCCAGACGGCCATACAGAAGCAGGCTCACGCCGCCGACCTCGATGGTCTTTTTGACCTTGTACTGGAGGACGCCTCCGGCGCAGCGCCGGGCGACCTTTTCTGCGGCGGCATACCACGGATCGTTGGGATCGGCGCAACCGTTGATGATGTCCGTCACCATATCCTCGAACTTGATGCCGTTCTGCATGGCCTCCGTGGTCGGCGTCGGATCACGGCGCAGCGTCTGCATGAATTCACTCATCGGATCGCGCTCTGTCGTCATGTCCTCGTAGGGGTTTTCCTTCATGGTGTAGAGCCAGGACGCCAACAGGGAATGGGTCATCAGATAGCGTCCCATTTACTCCGCCTCCTTTGCCTCCTCGGGCGCAGGCGTGTATTTCTTCAAAACCTTGTCGAAGAACAGGCCGCATTCCTTGATCTTTTTGTTCCAGAGAACGCCCAACTCCTTGTTGGAGGTCAGCGCGTGCTTAATGGCCTGATATTTCGGCATGGCGGCGTTGGCGGTGTCTGCATCGACAATGTCGGCGATGATGGCCGTGCCCTCAACCATCGCGGCCTCGTATGCCGCCTGATCGACTGCGTTCTGCTCGACCTCGGCGGTGGCCTTGGCGTTGTACTCGGCGAACAGCTTCGTCAGGAAGTCGTTAGGGCTGGTCGGGCCGAGTGCGGGGATCTTGCGAATGCCGGAGATACCGCGCGTCCCCTTGGCGAAATACCTCTCGCAGTTGGAGAAGCCGATGGTGCGGTCATTGCCGTAGATTTCCACGAAGCCGCCCAGGTCCATAGGCTCCCAGACGTTGTTTTTCGTCTGGCCCTCGACCTTGATGCGGAGGCGGGTGTTGTCGCCGTCCTTTTCCTCCGTGGCGTGGAACACGATGACGATGTTTTTCTGCAGCTCATAGAAGCAGTAGTCCATCAGCCGGACGAATTCCTTGCCAACAAAGCCGTAGCCTTTGAGGGAGAGGCTGCCGTCGCGCTGACCATACTTCGGGTCTTTCTTGATGGCCCACAGGGACATCAGCGAGATCAGCTTGCCGCCGGTATCGAAAACCAGCGTGTCGAAGTCCTGAAGATTGATGGGGGTGAGATCGCCGAGGATCTCGTCGTAGCTCTGGGGCTGGATGTACGGCTTGCGGTAGCGCGGCTCGATGCGGTCGATACCGAAGTCAACGTCGATGTGCAGGGGATTGGGGGCGGACAGCGCCAGAGTGGATTTCCCGATGCCGGGATAACCGGCGATCAGCATGCGGATTTTCTTCGCGCCCTCCTGGATGTCGTTCGGGTTTCTAATCATGGTGATAGCTCCTTTCAGTTGGTAGCGGCTTCGCGCCGCAGAGTGATGATTTCGTGGCACCGGAAACCGAAATTGCTTTCCCGGTACATTTCGGTCAGCTTGAAGTGCTCCTCATCATAAACGCTGGAACAGTTCAGCAAGCCCTCGGTCTTGTCCGGGTGATAGGCGCGGAATGCGGAGCAGGCCGAGCGACGGTCCGGGGCGTCAACCTCAGTCCAGCCGCCGAAAAACGGCTGGCCGTCCGTGCCGTAGGTAAAATAGAACTTTGCCATTATCGCGCCTCGCTTTCCCACTTGATACCGCCGCCGCTCAGACTGACGGCCATTGCGCCGAGGAATTTGATGTCGTCCTCGTCCAGCCCGATAAAGTCTCTCTCGCCGGGCGTGGTGAAGCCTTCTTTGAGAATCACGATGTCTCCGACAATGGGATTTCCGTGGCGCACGGTATCGTAGAGAATGCAGCCAAACAGGTTGAGCGGCAGACCGTGCAGCAACCCCTCTTCGTTGACGACCATGCAGAACGGACCGGGCAGGCCCTTCGGGTGCACGACCTCGATCCATCCACCGACAGCCTTTCCGATGGTCTCATAAGCAGGCTCGTTGAACTCCCTGACCTGCATCTTGTTTTCGGTGGTGATAACCAGTCCTTTCATCAATACTCCTTTCCGGGGAAGCACTCCGGCTCCTCCCATGCGTCGGACTGCTTGATGCAGATATCGCAGCCGACGATATTCAAATCTTTGTCTCTGAAAATTTCCTCGCACTCTTCACCACAGACGGGGCAAATCGGGAAGGTCGGCTCCTTGCCGTCCGGGTAGCCGGTGCGCTCCATGTTTTGGATAACGGGGTGGTCTGGCAGATCGTAGCTCATTCGGTTTCACCTGCCTCTGTGATGTAGCGGCGGACGGTGGCGGTCAGCCAGTCCTGTGTGGTGGCGTAGCCCTCAGCCTCTATCAGCCGTTGCAACGCCTCGTAGTCAGCGGTTTCAAGCCTTGCCGAGATACGACAGGTCAGCCGGTGTGCGTCCTTTTTGGCCGTCTTGCGGCTCTCTGCCAGTTCCGGTGCGAAGTGCGAATAAAGCGCCGCCATCGCGTCCGGCCGCAGGCTCACGCCGTAGGCATCTCCGTTCTCGCACTTGCTTTGAACGGTCTTGTCGTACTTGGGGTAGATGGCTTGTACCACCGCGACCATATCCTTGGCCGGTATCTGCTTGGAAAGCCGGAGCTCTCTCAACTCTTCTGCCACGGTAGCACCCCCTCACCTCTTGACTTCGCACAGAGCGGTTGGTAAACTGACTGTGGGTAAGCATTTGCCCGAGGTCGTTCCCGATGCAGCGGGGCGACCTCTTTTTTCGTTTCGCGGCAATCACAGGCTTCGCCCGGGTCATTATTGCTCCCGCAAAGCGGGCAAGTCCGGTAATATGCCATTCTTTCAACTCCCTTCATTTTGCGGATCTGCCTGCGCGTCTGGCTGCGGTTTTTGCGTCCAGCGCTTCGCGCCCACCTGGCTGCCGAAGTATTCCGTGGATCAGATCCAGCGTCGCTGCGGCGAGGTTGTCCCGTACAAAATCAGGAATCTCCGCCGTGTTGATATGTACTTCGTTCACCAGCTCGCTTTCCTCGGTTGGCGTAAACCTTGCGACCTGCATCGGAACCTCCTCTCTCCCATTAGTTCAAAGCTATTGAACTTCAATGGTAAAAAAATAAGCAGGAATGTCGGAATCGCCAATCTCCAGCAGAGAACAGGCCTTGGAAATCTCCGGCTGCTTAAACGGTACTTTGCTGTTGAGCTTCAGAGAAAGACTGCGCTCAGACATTCCCATCGCGCCGGAAAAGCGAGCCTGCGTTCCAAACTTTTCGGTGATGCGACCCAAGAGCTTGCTGTAATCGTACGCCATTTTTATCCTCCTTTCAGCTTGTTCAAAAGTTCAATTTCCTTGAACCTGTCGTTAGAATACCATACGCCTTGATGATTTGCAACACATTTTTTCAAAAAAGTTGAACTTTTTTTCTTTTCGCTATTGAACTTTTGTTCAAAGCCCTTTATAATGATGTCATCTGCAAGGGGAGGATAGACCAATGAAAGAGTACAGCACTTCTCAGCGTTTGAAGCAAATCATGGACATCAAGAAGATGCGCCAGGTCGATATTCTTCACGCTGCAGAGCCTTATTGCAAACGGTTTGACGTAAAGCTCAACAAGAACGATTTGAGCCAGTATGTTTCAGGGAAGACCCTTCCTGGGCAGGACAAGCTTACAATCCTCGGCCTCGCACTCGGCGTTTCCGAGGCCTGGCTTATGGGGTATGATGTCAGCATGGAAAGAAGCGTAACGCCCACCGCTGAAACGAGCGATGGGCGCACAAAAGAGTATATTGAGCTATTCGAGCTGCTGACCCCGGAAAAGCAAGATATCATCATCAATGTGATAAAAGGGCTTTTAGCTGGCTGATTATCATATCCTGCTGGCTTTCGGAAAGCTTTGAAAACAGCTCGGCCGCGAGCAGCGTTTTTAATATACTCCTCGCTGCTGCTTCCGATTGATGATCGTGTCCCATGCCCGGACTCCTTTCTTTGCAAAATTGCCATCTACGGCATCGTTATTCTATCAAAATTTATGCAGTTTCGCTTTGAAAAGATATATTATCACTTTCGACTGACTTCGCATCGTGGTATGGTGTAGGAGCGGGAGTTTGAGAAGCGAGGAGGTAAACATGAAAAGAGTGTTCAAAGGCTGGTCAGTTTTCTTATGCTGTGTATTGGCATTATCATTAGCTGGGTGCTCGTCCGAAGTCCAAGAAAGTGCCTCTGTCGATCAGGAGCTACAAGCCCACGAAGATAGCCTTTCTTCTATGCTGTCCGGAGATGTACCTGTTTTATCTTTGTCCGTTGGAGAAGAAGACGGGATATATAGCCTCCGTGTTTCCGTTGGAGCCTCCGGGAAAGTATCGTCTTTCGGGGACTATGTACTGGCAACGCGCGAAGCATTTGAAACTGAGTTCGATGCCGATTCTCGAGATTGTTTTTCTGTTAGCATGGCTGTGACTGGAAATTCAATGCTTCGCTTCAGCAGCGATGGCTATTCTGATGAGGCTGATACAATAAGTGGTCTATTTTCTGATACGAGATCCGGCTCTGTGGTAACCACCCAGATTTCCAGTCTCGACGATTTATTCGAGAAGTTCCCCGCAGCGCGCTTATATGCGGAAAACCATAAAATCGAACAATAGATACCCTATGGATATGGTATCTATACCGTATCTATAGGGTAGCGATACATCGCGTGCGCGCGTGCGTGTGCGCGCGATCGTGCGCGCACTGTCTCTGTACCTGTATCTGTATCTGAAACTGTATCTGTAATCTGTTTCTGATTCTGAATATCTACTACTGCAAATCTATCGTTAGAAGGGGGTGGCGCTGTTGCCGAGAAAACCTGCAAAGCACCCGGCGAAGCCGAAGCGGGGCAAGAAGCTGGAAATCGAAGAGCCGGGCGTTCTCTATGGCCGGTACAGCAGCCACAACCAGAAGGACATTTCCGTAGAGCAGCAGTTCGAAAAGGGCTACGAGCTGGCGGCGGAGTATGGCATCAGGATCATTGACACCTATGCCGACCGCGCCGTTTCTGGCCGCACCGACAAGCGCCGTGACTTCCAGCGCATGATGACTGACGCTGCAAAAGGGAAGTTCCGCTATGTAATCGCGTGGAAGTCTAACCGCATGGGGCGCAATATGCTGGAGGCTCTGATCAACGAAGCTCGGCTTCAGGATCTGGGCGTTCGCGTTCTCTATGTGGAGGAGGATTTCGACGATACTGCGGCTGGACGCTTCGCCGCCCGCTCGATGATGAATGTCAACCAGTTCTATTCCGAGAACATGGCCGAGGACATCAAGCGCGGCCTATATGACAACGCCGCGAATTGCATGGTGGCGAACGGCCATCTGCCCTACGGCTATAAAGCGGACGAAACGCTGCACTATGCCATCGACGAGCCGAAGGCTGCGGTTATCCGGGAGATATTCACTCGCGTTTCCTGCGGTGAGGCTTTCGTTGATATCATGGCCAGCCTGAATGTCCGGGGAATCAAGACCTCGTACGGTCGCCCGTGGGGGCGGTCGAGCTTTCAGAAGATCCTTTCCAACGAACGGTATCGCGGCATCTATATCTACGGCGATGTCCGCAAAGAGGGCGGCATCCCGAGGATTATCAGCGACGAGCTTTACTTCAAGGTCCAGGAGGTGATCACCACGAAGAAGAATCCGCAAGGGCGTCACCGCGTCAATGGTGACTATCTGCTTACCGGCAAGCTGTTCTGCGGGCATTGTAAAAGCCCCATGACTGGCGTCTCCGGCACCGGACGCTCCGGCAACCTGCATTACTACTACGTCTGCCAGAAGCGTCGAACGGAAAAGACCTGCGATAAAAAGAATGTACGCCGAGATGAAATTGAGCTGCAGGTCGCCCAGGCCATCAAAGACTATGCTCTGAAGGACGATGTTATCGAGTGGATCGCCGACAGCACGGTCGCCTACAATGAGCGCAAGGAAGCCGAGAGCAAGGTCGGCATTTTGGAAGACCAACTCGCCGGCACGGAGCATGGCAAAAAAAACATCATGTCCGCCATCGAGCAGGGCATCATCACCGAAACCACGAAAAGCAGGCTGGTCGAGCTGGAGTCTGAGCGTGCTACCATCAAAGCTAATATCGCAGCGGCTCGGGCAGACATCGTGACTGTCAGCCGCGATGACATTATATCCGGCTTGGAGATGTTCCGAGATGGCGATGTTCACGATAAGAAGTACCAAGCGCGCCTATTTGACACATTCCTGGTCGCGGTGTATGCTTATGACGATGATCTGCGGCTGGTGTTCAGCTTCTCCGGCAATAAAAATACAATCCAAATCCCAATAGAATCCGCAGTTAACGCAGTAGAGAATAACGAGGCTGAGTGTTCGTTTAAGCTCTGCTCTGCTCCACCATAAAAGGACTCTTATTTTGATAGAATGGCTATCAAGATAAGAGCCCTTTTTCTCGCGTTTTCAACGAAAACTAGACAATATCAGAACTTTTTGAGTATCTTTGCCTGTTCCGGCTTTTCCGCTGGGGCGGGCTTTTTTATTATCGGGGAAAACGCTTTTTTGATGCGTTTCGTTTTATGGGGATTCGTTTTACTTTGTTGATGTTCGTTGAGCGAATTGCGCTGTGCTGAAATAATGGAACATCGATAGAAATTCTTCACATTTCATGCTACAATAAAAATCCAAGATCATAGAAAGAGTCTCAGGTTTGCCGCGCTGAGGGTGCGGCAATCAAACGGAATCGGGTGAGAGTCCCGGCGAACTGGTCACTGTGAAGCTCCCGTGGAGGAGATTAGTCAGACACGCGCCTGAGAGAGCTACAAGAGCAGCCGCCAAGTCAACGGCCTGCGGACGATACTGTGCGCCCATTTTTAAGGGATACGTCCGCCATTACTGAAAGGTACTGCGGGCGTTTTTTGCGTAAAAAAACGTGTCGTAAAGCATTCTTTCCTTTACGACACGTTTTCGAGTTTCTTAACACCTGAAATTATATCCTATTAAAAAGAAAAGTCAACCTGTTTTGGAGAAAACCGTAGTTTTTTGTTGGGTATTTAGGCACATACGTTCCAATATTTGAAATATAGCTGAAATTAGGCTGCAAAAAGGCATAGCTCTTTCGCTTAACGCCGTCAGAAGCGCCGTCAAGGAGGAACAATGGCAAAGTGTGGAGAGAACATTTATAAACGCAAAGACGGAAGATGGGAAGGCCGCTTTATTCGCAGCCGCAGGGAAAATGGTCACGCGATATACGGTTATGTCTATGGCCGGAGTTATACAGAATGCAAAGGCAAATTAAAGGAAGCCGCCATAGCGCCGCCTCGTATGATGTGCGGCTGTCGTCTGACGGCGAAAGAGCTTTTTTCTTCCCTGCTGCGGAAAAAATGCGCGGAGGTCAAACCATCTACCGCCCAGCGCTATCGCTTTTTGATTGAAAAACACATTCTCCCGGAACTGGGGCATCTCCGGGTCGAACAGCTGACGGCGAAAAAACTCCAAGCCTTCCTCCAACGAAAGCGTGTAAACGGAGGCCTGAAAGGCGGTGGGCTTTCGGTCAAAACCGTCCGGGACATCGGGACTCTGATAAAATCGGCGCTGAAATACGCACAAGCGGAGTTTTCGATCCCCTGTGATGCAGATGCGCTGCGGCTTCCGTCGCCTGCACAACCGGATATTCGCGTTTTTACCGAAGATGAACTGCGGCGTATCGGCGAGCAGGTCACACGCCAGCCGCATTTGATGGAAATCGGCATACTGCTGGCGCTGAACACCGGTCTTAGAATTGGAGAATTGTGTGCGCTGCAACGGCAAGATGTCGATTTTGCTGCCGGAACCGTCTCTGTCCGCCACACGGCGCAGCGAATCAATTACGGCGGCAGGACGGAATTGGTCGTTCAAACACCGAAAAGTGCCGCTTCCAACCGCGTCATTCCCATTCCGGCTGGAATGCTGGCGCTGCTGCGGCAGTATGTATATGCCTTTGCACCGGGCGCGCAGCTGGAAGCCTACCGCACGATCACCCGGCAGTCCGATATGGTGCTGGCCGTCTATGACCCTGCATCGGCGCGCGGCGACGATACGGACGCGGCGATCCAATATGCGCGGGAGCTGAAGCGCCCCATCCTGAGTATCCACCCGGATACGCTGCGTACTAGCTGCCTGACTGAATTTGAGTTTATGTAAACCAGCACTTATTCAAAGATAAACTATCATTTTCTGCTCTTGTTCAAAAAGGTATTGCAAAAAACAGAAAGAATAGGTAGAATAGAATCAAATTGCAGAGAGTTATCGAGAAGGGTGTACACCCTTCTCGTCCGTAGGTACCTACGGACGATTTCCTTCTGTAAAACTGAATATTGAGATACCGTAATACACGCCGATTCCGCACACCCTCGGGCAGGATAGGCTCAGAAGAAGGCATTTATGCCGACACGAAACGGTGCTGTGCGCGTGAGGCCACGCCAAAGCGGTTTTGACCGCCGGGACGAAAGTCCGCCATTGCAGGGACGACCTGTGAGAAGGTAGGACGTGGGCGCAGGAGAAAAAATATCTCCCTAACGCAAGTCAGAAGATCTGTATTACCACGGCTTTTTCGCCGTGTAGGGTATGTGCAGCGGTGAGCGATTTCCTGTTGCATCCGGCATGATGTGCGTCATGCCGGTGTTTTGCCGCTGATTTCAGATTCTGAAATCGGCGTATTTTGCTTTATGGGCAAGGTGCGCCGGTTTTGATCGGGGATCGGCTTTTTTGCGCCGAAAAACCGGTGCGCCGAGCGGCGGCCTTCATATAGAGAAACAAGAAATTTACAGGAGGAAAAACATGAGGAAGAGAATTTTGTCGTTGCTTCTCATACTGGTGATGATCGTGGGGCTGCTGCCCACCGTCGCGCTGGCGAAAAATGATGACTTTACGGTCACCATTTCCATGGAGGGGCTGACACTCGGACAGGGCTACTACCTGGAGCCGAGAACATACACATTGGATCAGATCAACAAACTGGTCGAGGGCGAGCCCTGGGCCAGGACCTTTACCGCCGACGATCTGACGGCAGACGTTGTGACGATCGCGATGCTCAAGGATGCAAATCGCAAGTACACCAATACCGGCACGGTGCAGAGCGACTTCTATCTGTCCCGTGTCAGTGGGATTCCCGCGTACTCCGCTGCCGCAACAGCATTCCGCAGATCATTTTGAAGAAAAGCGGCAAAACGGCAGAAGCGCTGACGGCAGACCCTGTTCAAAAGGAAGGCTGGCTCGGCGAGAGGGATTATAACAGCATGTCGGGCTGGATGTTTACGGCCCGGAACAGCATGCCGAATGTGGGCTGCGCCCAATTCAAGGTTCAAAGCGGCGATGTGATCCGCTGGCAGTTTTCGCTCTATGACTACGGTGCCGATCTTGGCTACGATAACAACTGGGGCACGGGAGCTGGTCCGTATTTTACAGCGGCGAACAAGGACGAACTGTGCCGGAAATACGCCGCGAGCACGGACGAAACGTTCCGCGCGAACGCGAAGACGGTGCTTGAAAATCTGACGGCAACGGAGGCGGATATCGCTGCCGCGCTCAAGGGCGAGACGCCCGAAATCTCCACCAAGCCGACCGGCATCAAAATCACGGCGCCAACAACAAAGCAAGCGGAAATCGGATACAATGAGCTGGAAAACTTCAAGCCGGAACAGTTGGAGTATCACGTTCAGACGACGACGCAGAAAACAAGATGGATGGGGCCAATGACGGTAACTGTGGTGCATCCAGATGAAAAAGCCACGGTCAAGTTGGAAATTCAGCAAGATGCGGATGGCGGTACATCGACCGTAGACAGGACGGCTTCCGGTTCTGTAAACAATGCTATAAAAATCATGGCAACACAGCCGATGCAAACTTATCTGAGCAAACTGACTGTCAAGGTTGCCTCGCAGGGCGAAACGACAACGTATACGATCTGGCTGCATTCCGGTAAGCCATATCCTGTCACCAACCCGTCTTACACCTGGGACGGCGGCGAATGCGCGAAGGCAAATTATAAAACCGACAGGACGAAAAAGATTGTGCAGATCTTCCTTTCGGCGGATACGCCGGATGACGCGCTGCTTACCGTTGACCCCAAGCTCGGCTATCAGATCAAAACAACCTGGGACGGAAAGGTACAGCTGAAAGATGGTGCGGCAACCGTCAGCGCGATGGCTTATGTCGGCAATGCAGCCAACACCACCAATGTCACATTCCAGTTCCTGCGTGATCCCGATGTCTCCATCAAGAGCATCCGCGCAAACAACACCGCGCTGACCAATGTAAAGGGCACGCAGGCGTCTCCCGCGTGGGTCTATCAGACCTATATAGAGGGTGATAAGCTGGAGCTGAACGTGGTTCCAACCTCCGAATTCGCGACAGTCACGTATCAGAACGGGACACCCGATAAAAACGGCGTTATCGTATCCACGGCGACCGTGACGGCGGGCGATGCACGCACCACCCGAACCTATACGGTGTACGGCTATCCGAAAACCGGCAGTTCGGACAAGCTGGCTGATTTGCAATTGTATCTCTGCCGGTTCGCTGCATCGAGCTCGGAGTCTTCTAACGCCATCGCTCTGGATTTCGGCTTTGACCCGGACAAAACAGAATACAGCATCGAATTCCAGCGTCCCCAATACTATCAGCTTTATGCGCAGGCAATCGCCGCAAACGCGGAGTCGAAGATTACAGCGCGCACGGTGAACCGTACCGGCGACACACAGACCAACGATACTGTCGAGCTTTCGACCGGGATGCTTCAGATTGTCAGCAACCTCAATGAATTTGATTATTGGGCAAAGCTGGTCATTACTGTGACGCCCACGGATGGCGAGCCTCGTGATTATACGATTTATCTCAAGGACAAGGACCTACCGCTTTCTGCGGAGGCCGCGCTTTCCTCGCTCTCCTATCAGATCGGTACCGGTGAGGCAATCAGCGTGCCGGACTTCAAGACCTCCAAGCGCGAGTACAGCGTAACGCTTCCGTACGGCACGGAGCAGGTTCGGCTGCTGCCGAAGACCAGTAATCCCGGCGCCGTCCTGTCCGGTGAAACAGAGCTGACACTGGTAAACGGCACGGCGGAGGCGGTCTTCAACATTACCTCTGCGGATGGAACGGTCAACAGCACCTATACAGTCCGTTTTACCACAGCGGAACACTCCAAATATCTGTCCAGCCTGAGCTACAAGGTCGGCGCGGCGGAGCCCGCCGCTGTCGAGGGCTTTAACAAGGAAACAGATGCGTTTGCTGTCATTCTTCCGCAGGATACGGCAGACGGGCAGGAACTTACGCTTGTCGGCACTCCTGAAAACCCGGCAGCACAGGTATCCTCTCAGCCGGTTCAGGTCAGCGGCGGCAAGGCCGTAGCCACGATCACGGTGACGGATAACGAGCTCACACGCACCTACAGCGTCTATTTCTATGTCGGCGCAGTCCGTCAGGAAAACAATGAGCTGGCCGACCTGCGCTTTGAAAGCGAGCAGCTGAAATCCAGCGAGCTGGATCAGTTTATCTCCGGCAAAACGGAATATACCCTCTATTTTATGCCCAGCGGCACGGGAGAGGTCACGGACGGCACTATTACAGCGACACTCCCGGAGGGCAGCGACGCGGAAATTACTGTCCATTACCACAGAAATTCCTTCACGCTCCCGCAGTGCGTCAATGAGACGCTGCAAAGCGGCGTTCCGTTCCAGATGACGAGCAATTCTACGCATCAGATTCTCAAGAGAAATACCCACCAGGTGGTAACAATTACCGTAACTCCGTCTGAGGGCGAACCGAAAAGCTACTCGCTGAACCTGATCAACGGCGACGGAAGCGTGGACATGGTCGATTTCAGTATGCACATCCCGGAAATTGTTGTTCTCGACAAAGAAGGCAATGTGAAGGGTACGGTATCAGAGGGCAGTTGGAACATGTTCTTCCAGGACCGGGAGCGGACCTTCAATATTACACACGGCCTTGCTGAAACCGGCGATACGGTCAGAATCCGGTGCAATCTGGAGGACTACCTCGTTCATCCGGTACAGCCGTATTTCACGGGCATCCTCAGTGAGACGGAAGATATCACGGTTCCGATGACCTTTATCAACCAGAAGGGCGAGACCGGAACCAACTATTATACCTTCCACCTGTGCTCGGAGGTCGAATCCGTCCACACCTTCGAAGCAATCAGCTATCATGTAGGGGATGGTGCGGAGATCAGCATTCCGATGAGCAGCTTCCGCGCAGGCGGCAAGAACGGCGATGACGACGTAATGGTCACAGACGATATTATCCTTCCGGAAGGCACGTCTGATTCCGAAGAAATCCAGATCACGACCATGCGCAGCATAAACGGTAGCATCAGCACATTTACGTACCATCTGGACAAGGGTGCGGTGCAGGCAAGCGTGACATGCCGCGCACGCTCCGGTGAAGGCACAGTCTACCGGATCAATTTCAAGGTTGCTTCGGCTACTGCGGCCAATGCGCAGCTTGCAATGGCAAATTACACTGTGAACGGCGGCGAGATACAGAATGTTCCGGATTTCGCATCCGATGTCTACAGTTATCAGTGCCTTGTTCCGAGCCTGCAGGACGGCGATGAAGTCAAATTGACCGTACTTCCCAAATTCAGCGACGCAGCCGTAACGGGCACGCTGAGCGCAGCTGCGGAAAATGGCTATGTATATCTCGAAGCGAACGTAACCTCGGCAGACGGAACGGCCAGCCATACCTATGGTTTTGAATTCGCAGATCATTTTGACGCTACAACGCAGAAGGGCCTCACCGACCTCACCTACAGCATCGGCAGCGAGACCACGCGCCGCAGCATCAAGGGTTTCAGCAGCAACGGCTCTCTCTTCACGGTTACACTGCCATATGGAACGCCGGATAACGAGACCATTCACTTCTATCCGACGCTTGGCAGCGCTTCGGACGCAGAGATCGTAGGTGATACCGATATTCAGCTGGAAAACGGCAGCGGCATGCTGCGCCTCACGCTCAGCTACCCGCACGGGAAGCCTAAGACGATTTCGGTTACGATCAGGCGCGAGGGCAAGATCATGTCTGTCTATGAGTATCTGCCCATCGGCTCGCAGTATACCAACAAGAGCTTCGGCAGCTCGCCCATTGTCTATGACGGCACGCATAAGCTGATCGCGCCGCCCAACAACTGGATGAACTGCCAGACCTGCGGCAACTTCGGCGGCTACATGACCTATAAGCTCACAAATCCGCTGAAAAATGACCCGGCAAACCCCTACGGTATTGACTTCATCGTCTACGGCAACAGCCAGGGCGGCTACGGCTACGGCGAGCCCGCCAGCATCTGGGTCGCGCAGGACAAGGACAACGACGGCCAGCCCGACAAGTGGTACGAGCTTGCCGGCAGCGCGCACTATGACGCGGAGACCACCTGGAACTATCAGGTCACGTACATCAAGGAAAACGACGGCTCCACCGCCTATGAAACCTCCAAGGGCGAGACCGGGGCGTTCCCGGGATATGAGTATCCGGACATCGACAGGTACGGCTCGCAGGGCGTGGTCGTTGACCCGGTCAAGATGACCCTCACCGGCACGCTGCTCGATGAAAAGACACGCGAGCCGCTCTTTGGCTACGGTGACGTGCACGCAAACGACGAAGGCGGCATCGAGACCCCGATGAACCCCTACCGCCCCGGCAGCGATCAGGACAGCTTCAGCGATGTCCACAACCGCGGCGACGCGATGGATATCTCCTGGGCCGTCGATGAAAACGGCCTGCCTGTCGAGCTTGACGAGATCAGCTTCATCAAGGCTGTCAACGCCTCGTTCGTGCTGCACTCGGCTTTCGGCGAACGCTCGGCAGAGATTTATGTTATCGTGCCGCTCTATGGCAACGCAGACAAGGAGGCTGTTGGCCAGAGCGCCGAGCTTTCCGGCATCACGCTTGAGGACGCAAAGACCGGCGCGCAGACCGCATCGCTGCCCTTCAAGTCCGGCAAGTATGTTTATACGTTTGAGGCCTCTGCACTCGCAGACCAGACGCTCAAATTGAACGCTCCAGATGGCGCGAACGTGATCGTCAACAACGCGCATTATGACGAGGACGCCGGTTATCTGCTGAAAAACGCGATCCGGATCGCGGACGACACCACCATGCTCCGCATCGTGGTGCAGGAGGGCGAGAAGGAGCCGACGCTCTACTACCTGACCATCCGCGACAGCAGCAGTGCAAGGTGGACGCTCCGCTTTGACGCGAACGGCGGTCTGATCGACGGGGAAGAAACGCTCACGCACAGCTACTATTCTGACCAGTCCGGCGAAAAGCTCCCGGTTCCCACGCGCGCGGGATATACCTTCCTCGGCTGGTACGACGGCGAGACCCGCTACGAAGCGCTGACCGACGCGCTTGCCAGCGGCACGACGCTGACGGCAAAGTGGCAGGAAAGTAATGATACGCCCGTCCCGCCAGTCGGCCCGTCGAAGCCCTCCAAGCCCTCGACATCCGATACCAGCAAGGATAACCTCCCGTTCACGGATGTTGCATCCGGCAGCTGGTACTATGATGGTGTGAAGTATGCTTGCGACAACGGTCTGATGAACGGCACGTCCGCGAACGCGTTCAGCCCGAACGCCGACACGACCCGCAGCATGATCGTCACGATCCTTGCCCGTATGGAGGGCGTCAATACCTCCGGCGGCGCGACATGGTACACCGCTGGCCGTGCATGGGCGATGGAAAACGGCATTTCGGACGGCACGAATATGGAGGGCAAGATCACCCGTGAGCAGCTTGCCGCCATGCTCTACCGCTACGCGAAGATGAAGGGTTACGACGTTTCCGCATCCGCTTCCCTCTCCGGCTACACCGACGCTTCCAGCGTTTCCGGCTGGGCGAAGGAAGCCATGCAGTGGGCGGTCGGCTCCGGCCTCATCCAGGGCAGCAACAATGCGCTGACCCCGCAGGCCAACGCCTCCCGCGCGCAGATCGCCACGATCCTCATGCGCTTTGCGCAGAACATCGCAAAGTAATCCTGCAAACGGTTTTTCCCGGAGGGGCGGATCATCCGCCCCTCCATTTTTTATTGCAGAGGAGACGAACATGGAAGAAGCACGATTGACAGAGTATTTGTTTCAACGGCTGCTGGACGCAGTTTTTCTGACAAAACACAACATGGCCCGGCAGCTCGGCCTGTCGTACAAAGCGCTGCGGCAGGTCCAGACAGCACAGCGCATGACCCAGAAAACCGCGGATGCCATGGAGCGTCTGCTGCAATACTGTGTGCGCAACCAGATTCCATTAGACCGTTACCTCTCGGAATACCGGTAAGGAGAAAATCCCCCTGTGACAGAAAATACTCTGTCACAGGGGGATTTTTTCGTTATAGCAGGCCGAGACTTCGGCGCAGATAATACTGTCCAACCTCGGAAAAGCGTTTTTGCAGATTGCCCGGCGTTGGCTCTTGCCCTTCCGCCAGCAGCCGGAAAATGGCGGCATCCACCACGTCCATATCCAGCGCAGTATACTCGTCGGTAAACATCCGGTCGATCAAGTCCAACAGTTTCTGCCGCGAGAAGCTGCGGCGCATATCCCGCAGGTCCTGCACGGTCAAGTCAGCGGCGTTTTGTGACATGAGAGCTTCCTCCTATCCGACTGTATGCGGCAGAATGTGCCTCATAACGGAAGATTATTTTGTAAAATACGGCGTTATAAGGGAAGATGTTCCGTTATAGGCTTCTGTATCAAATCCGGGGTCTTCGGTAAAATATCTGTACAGATACTGAGGAAAAAGAGGTGCGCGTATGCCCATATCCTATAAAGTCATCGGCAGGCATATCCGGGACGCACGAAAGCGCGCAGGTCTTACGCAGGAAGCAGCTGCCAATCAGCTGGGCCTGTCGCCGGAGCATTACGGCAAGGTCGAGCGCGGAGAGCGCACGGTCAATCTGGAACGGCTGGTGCAGATCAGCCATCTGTATGGGACGACGGTCTGTGCGCTGCTGGAAGGCTTTGATACCGACGCAGCGCCCGTGACCCAGCGGCCAGCGGAAATGGATGCGTTTCTGTCCGCCATGCGCGAAATTGCAGGCGGCTGCACGGAACAAAGCCGCGCGCTCATGCTGCGCGTCTGCGCAGAGATCGCAGCCAGCGACAAAAACTGAACACCTTGGATGCCCGCTCCTTGTGAGCGGGCTTTTTCTTTCTCTACTATACCATAGATTTTCAGAAAAACGTCAAGGAAAGGATGAAAAATCTTTCGCCATTTTCAAGGGTTTTATGCCCGCAGGGGTGACAAATTTATCACGTTCCCGAATCGCAGAATTGCTTGTAAAATAGGAATCGTCGAAACGAGAAGGGAGATAAATCTATGGAGAAGGGGCTAACGTCCTATGTGCTGAACTATCTTCTGAGTACCTGTTTTGACAGCAAAGCAGATATGGCACGACAGCTGGATATGAGCAAGCGCGCCCTGCAGCGCGTGATGAACGAGCCGCAGCTGAGTAAAGGCGGCAGCGTCGCGCTGGTCAAGGCGCTGTGCTACTGCGCTCGGCACCATGTCCCCGTGGACCCGATCCTGCGCGAATATGCGGCACATGATACGGATGAACAGAAAGATTTGATCTACGACCCCAGTACCGTCAATCTCGCAGCCTACACCCGCCTGACCCTGCCCATGCCGGAGCATTTGACCGCAGAGGGCGCGGAGGTGTTTGTATCCATGCTCCGCTTTCTACAGCGGGCCTCGGCGCACATCTGCCCGAACTGCATGGTCTGGTGCAACCCATGGGACGGAACGGCACGATTTATGGAAAGCAGCTGCTACCTTGCGCGGATGGCGCGGTGTATCTGCCGGGAGGTCGCCTCATTATACACAGAAAGCTGGAACAAGCTATGATTTATGAAACAGATTTGTTTTCGTTCTCCTTTGTCCCGAACTGGTATTTACAGCTGGATGCGCTGGCAGAGCTGGCGCTCCCGGAGCCGTGGCGTTTCCGCAGCGGCAGCTATTCCGAGAAAAATTATGATACACCGATCTTAGAGCGATACATTCAATCTATTTTTCGCAAACAGGTCATCGACTACAATGCTGCAACTGACATGGCTGAGAAGGACCGGATCATCCTCATGCGCAACGAATACGCCTGCTTTCATACCGGCCTTTATACCAAGCGATATAAGCCCATCTATGCCTGCTTCGGCAGAAATAAAAAACTGGATTCTTTATTAAAGTGGTGCTTCCGGGGCTTCGCGGATGAAAACTCTGCGCTGCTGCGCTATATTTCCCCACTGCCGGAAAAGCCTCTCTACTCAATGCCGCTGCAAGGTATTCATTACGTTCCAGACTGGCCGGTGCGCGTCAACGTGGAGCACATCCTCGGAGACCCGGCCAATGTCGCAAGATTGCCTACCGAACTGCAAAGCGCCCGCAATCTGCCTCTCCTTCTGGAAACGGCGGTTGAGCTGGCGCGCCGAAAAGCCATCGTCTCTCCCGGCGACGCTGTCCCGCAGATTTATCAGCAGAGGCTGCAATACCTCCTGCCGCTGTGTCTGACGGATATGGAGACGCCGGACCTCGCCATCACCCTCCGGCCCATGGACGGGTATTACATGGGATATACCTGCCTGACCTTGGAGATGGCCTATCTGAACGCACGGCTTCTGGCACGGCCCACAGCCAAATGGCTGCTGGATTTGGTGGAATAGCGATTCTGGAATGTACATAGAGAGGTCCAATCGCCCCGTGCTCTGCGGGACGTGGATATAAATATTATGGTGTGAGCCTGCTGCACGGCACTTGAGTGTCGTGCGGCGGGCTTTTTTTCGTTTTGCGGCCAGAGTGCCGCCATGCAGGCCCCGAAAGGAGTCCGCATGAAAATTCAGTACAAATTTGCAACCGAAACCGTGACCATTGAGGTCGATGACCGTTGGGGTGAACTCCTGGTGGATCTGAACCGCCAAGAGTACAACAACGACCACAAGGAGACTCGACGCCACAGCAGTATGGATGCTCTGGCAGAACAGGGCGTCCAGTTTGCGGCGGAGCAGGACGCGCTTGCCGCGCTGTTCCAGGAGTCGAGCCGCACAGATATGCTCCGCGAGGCGGTCAAAACGCTGAAGCCCGCACAGCAGAGGCTTGTGCAGGCGGTCTATTACGACGGTATCAGCGTGAAGGACTACGCTGCGCGGGAGGGCGTTGACCCCTCGGCCATCACGCATCGCCTGCGCACCGTTAAAAATAAGCTCAAAAAACTTCTGTGAGACCCTCAGTTTTCCCGCTTTCTGTGGCTTATCTGAGAAGGGCAAACCAATACCGTCCTTCAGAAAGGATGAAAACGGTGAAACATGATCTGGAAGTTCGTGTCACAGGCAGACCGCAGACTGAGCGGATTGTTCGGTGCAGGATCGTCAGCCTGCGTGAAAAGCTGCTGACGCGGCTATTCGGGAGACGGGAACAGATGATGATCCTCATTCCCGGCCCCAGCGTGGAGTCTGTGTCTATCGCCGAGGCGGCGGAAGGAGGCGTGGCGCATGAGTAAAGTGAAACTCCTGCTTGCTGTCACGAAGAATCTTCGCTCCCTGGCGGACAGCGTTCAGGCTGTGGCAGATACCATGCTGCAGAATGAGTCGACTGTCGATGCAGAGCCGAAGGCCCCCGCACCCGTTCCCAAAAAGGAGTTGACGCTGGAAGAAGTCCGAGCGGTACTCGGCGAAAAGAGCCGGGCCGGATTCACGGCTGAGATCCAGGCACTCCTTAAAAAGTACGGCGCTCCGAAGCTCTCCGGCATCGACCCCAAGCACTATGAGGCGCTTCTCAAAGATGTGGAGGTGCTGAAGGATGCCACCTAATCGTCACGCAGTCCTCTCGGCATCTTCCTCCCACCGCTGGCTTCACTGCAATCCCTCCGCTCGATTGGAATTGGAGTTTGAGGACAGAGAAACGGAAGCCGCAGCCGAAGGTACCGCCGCTCATGCGCTGGCAGAACACAAGCTCCGCAAAGCGCTGAAGATGCGATCCACCCGCCCGGTCAGCAAGTACGATTCCGATGAAATGGAGATGTACACGGACGGCTATGTGGAATTTGTTCTGGAAGCCATCGATGAATCCCGGCAGGATTGCCTGGACCCAAAGGTGCTCATTGAGCAGCGGCTGGACTTCTCCTGCTATGTGCCGGACGGTTTCGGGACCGGCGACTGCCTTATCGTGGCGGACAAGCTCCTCCACATTATTGACCTGAAATACGGGCAGGGCGTGCTGGTGAATGCCGAGGAAAATCCGCAGATGATGCTGTATGCGCTCGGTGCGCTCCGCATCTTCGATTGTCTCTACGACATTGAGACAGTTTCTATGACCATCTACCAGCCGCGCCGAGAGAATGTCAGCACCTAGGTCATTTCCGTTGCCGAGCTTCGGGATTGGGCGGAAAAGACGCTGAAACCCAAAGCAGAGCTTGCCTTCAAAGGCGAAGGCGAATACTGCCCCGGAAGCTGGTGTCAGTTCTGCAAGGCGGCTGTCAAGTGCCGTGCCAGAGCCGATGCCAAGCTCCAACTTGCCAAATACGAGTTTGCCCAGCCGCCTCTGCTCTCCGATGCAGAGATTGGCGACATTCTCGGCAAGCTGGATGACCTCACTAAATGGGCAAATGAACTCATGGCCTACGCCCAGGAAGCAGCGGTCAATCACGGAAAGCAGTGGCTCGGCTACAAGCTGGTGGAGAGCCGCACCAATCGCAAGTACACCGATGAGGATGCCGTTGTTGCTGCCGCCCGTGCGGCCGGTTACACCGACATTTTCAAAAAGTCCCTCATTCCCATCACCGAGATGGAGAAGCTCATGGGCAAAAAGACCTTTGCCGAGGTGCTCGGCGGTCTGGTCGTCAAGCCCGTAGGAAAGCCGACGCTCGTTCCCGCATCTGACCGGCGTCCGGCTATTACGACCACGGGTGCAAAACAAGACTTTACTGACTATAAAGGAGAACTGTAATTATGGCTATTATCGAAGTTAACCTGAATTGGTGGTGGAATAAATGACAAAGCTAAAAAACTGGATATGGATAGGTTTAGTATTAGTATTGTCAATTGGAGTATCTATTATATTATTTAAAAGCGCTTTCTTCGATATAAGCAAGTTTGAAGAATTGGCTCCGGATTTTCATTATAATGCAATATCTATGTCCGCGATAATTGGAGGCTTTTTATTTACAGGGATTAGCATTCTGATTTCTGTGATTGACAAAGAGCGCATTGAACGATTATGGAATAACAGCTATTTAGACAATCTCTATCGGTCAGCCTTCGTGGGAATGATTGCAAATATCATCACGATTATTGTT
Source organism: uncultured Eubacteriales bacterium (assembly GCA_900548625.1). GTDB lineage: Bacteria > Bacillota > Clostridia > Oscillospirales > Oscillospiraceae > CAG-170. The sequence goes on from URLO01000001.1 coordinate 155,668, forward strand.
GCGTTTTCATTAGTCTTTTTAGACATTCCCTCAAAAGCGGAAGACATCTTTGTTGAGATCGAAATTGCAGCACTAATAATTGGTGTTGTATTCTTTGCGTGGTGTATAAAGTACTTGTTGCTTATAATTTCTAAGCTTAAAACCGAAAAATAAATTTGAGATTGTTGCGAGTCCCTACTGTTCACACAAGAGTTTCAAAATCCGGGTTGACATCTGCTCGGATTTTGATTATACTATGCTTAACCCAAATTGGAGGTTGAATGACATGAAGCAACTGGGTATGCGTCTTCGCGCATTGCGGGAAGGTATTGGCTTATCCCAATCAAAATTTGCCGACCTGATCGGCTCTACGCAGTCCAGCATCAACCGCTATGAAAACGGTCAGGCAACGCCGTCAGTTGAGCTTCTGCGCAAGTATGCGGACTATTTTGACGTTTCAATGGACTATATCTTTGCCCGCTGCGATGACCCGCACGGCAAGCTGTATGAGGCAAAACCTCCGGTTGACGCGAACAATCCTGAACTGAGGAAGTTCGTTGAGATGTGCTTCGATCCGGAATCACCGATGAACGAAAAACTGAAAGAGGCAATGCTGAAAATGCTTGGGGAGGCGAGGACATGAGCAATGAATTAACCCATAATCCGGGACAGTTCGATGAAGTCATCCATATCATCGACAACGCCCGCAGCCGCGCCATGAAAGCAGTCAATGCAGAGCTTATTCAGATGTATTGGAGCGTCGGTGCGTATTTGTCAGAGCTTTGTTCTGCATCAAGCTTTGGCGATAAGATCATTGACGAAGTTGCCGCATACATTGCGCAAGAGAACCCCAACATCAAAGGTTTCAATCGTCGCGGTCTCTATCGTATGAAGCAATTCTACGAGACCTACAAGGACGATGAATTTGTGACACCACTGGTGACACAAATCAGCTGGACAAACCATCTGCTTATTATGTCTGGCTCCAAGACGGCAGACGAACGGTATTTTTACATGGCGCTCTGTGCGAAGGAACATTATTCCAAACGCGAGTTGGAGCGTCAGATCGGCACATCGTACTATGAGCGTTCAATGATTTCTGCCAAGAAGCCGATGCCTGAATCCGTTTCGCATGATGTGCGTGAAAGCATCCTCGATACCTATGTGCTTGAGTTTCTGGACTTGCCGGAGCAATTTTCTGAAAAGAATCTCCGTAAAGCAATCATCGAAAATCTGAAGCAGTTTATACTTGAATTTGGCCGGGACTTTACCTTTATCGGTGAGGAGTACCGCGTTCAGATTGGCAATACAGATTTCTTCATCGACTTGCTGTTTTATAACCGTGCGCTTTCCTGCCTTGTCCCGATTGAACTGAAAATCGGAAAATTCAAGCCGGAACACATTGGGCAGATCAATTTTTATCTCGAAGCACTTGACCGCGATGTGAAGAAGCCAAACGAAAACCCAAGTGTAGGCGTCATTCTTTGCGCCAGCAAGGATGACGCGGTTGTCGAATATGCTTTAAGCCGCAGTATGTCGCCCACACTTGTTGCAGATTATCGGCTTTGTCTTCCCGACAAGACGCTTCTACAAAACAAGCTGCGTGAACTGACAGAGCTTGCGTTGGAAAGCGGCGAAGGCAACGAGGGTGATGAAGAATGAACGCTGTCATCTATGCCCGCTATTCCTCAGACAGCCAGCGCGAGGAATCCATTGAAGGTCAGCTCCGCGAGTGCCGGGAATATGCTGAACGCAATAATATGACCATCGTTGGAACGTATATTGACCGGGCATTATCTGCAAAAACAGCAGATCGACCGGAGTTCCAGCACATGATCAAGGACAGCGCAAAAGAGTTGTTCGAGATTGTGCTTGTATGGAAACTCGACCGCTTTTCCCGCGACCGTTACGACAGCGCTCACTACAAGCACATTCTGAAAAAGAATGGTGTAAAGGTTGTTTCTGCGAAAGAGCATATCTCCGAAGGTCCGGAAGGAATCATTCTGGAAGCAATGCTGGAGGGCTATGCTGAGTTCTATTCTGCTGAGTTATCAGAGAAGATCCATCGTGGGCAGAAAGAGAATGCATTGAAAGGAAAAAACAACGGCGGTGGCGTTCCGCTCGGCTATCTGTTGGACAAGAAAGCGCAGAAGCTTGCGATTGATCCCGTGACTGCACCATTAGTGGTTGAGATATTTGAAAAGTATGCTGACGGCAAATCGGTTCGTTCTATTGTGGAAGATTTCAATGTCCGTGGACTCAGAACGAAAAAGGGACAGCCCCTCAATATCAATAGTTTCAGCTCTCTTCTGAAAAACCGCAAATACATTGGCGAGTACCGTTATCAGGATGTTGTGATTGAGGGCGGCGTTCCCGCCATCATTCCGGAAGAACTGTTCAACCGTGTGCAGGAACGCATGGAGAAGAACCGCCATGCTCCCGCAATGGCAAAAGCAAAAGAGGACTATCTGCTGACAACAAAGCTGTTCTGCGGTAAATGTGAGCGCATGATGGTTGGTGAAAGCGGCAAGAGCCATACCGGCGCTATGCACTATTATTACAAATGCAGCGGTGCGAAGCGCCTGAAGGATTGCGACAAGAAGGCTGTTCGCAAAGACTGGATTGAGCGTGTTGTTGTCCGCCTGACCATGCAGCGCGTCATGGATGAAGAAAAGATCAACAGGCTCATTGACGCAATTCTTGTTATGCAGGAGCAGGAAGACACAACAACCCCTGCGCTTCGCTCACAGCTTGCGGAAACCGAGTCCTCCATTGGAAACATTCTGAAAGCAATCGAGCAGGGCATTTTCACGCCGTCCACCAAACAGCGGCTTGATGAGCTGGAAGCACGGAAAGAAGAAATCCTTGCGAATATTCAGACCGCCGAACTGCAAAAGCCAAAGCTGACCCGCGAACAGATGACGGCATGGTTTGAGCAGTTCCGTCATGGCGATCCAGCAAACCGTGAGTTTCAGAAACGCCTGATTGACACGTTTGTGAACGCAGTGTATGTGTTCGATGATAAACTGGTCTTGACCTATAACTATCAACATGGGACGCAGACGATCTCGCTTGAAGAGATCGAGTCGGCGTTGAGTTCGGATTTTGATGGGGCTACTCCACCAATAAAAAAGGACGTTCCGTTTGGAACGTCCTTTTTTATTGGTCGTAGACGAGCGGCGCGAGAAACGCTGCGGTTCGACTGCAAGCATTTTGCCATCGCCAGATGGCGGCTGCGCATCGCGCAGCCAAGCCATGCTGTGCTGCGGCACGGCAAATGCGCCGCAGCACGCCGCCAACAGCGTTGGCGGCGTATTCCCCGCAGCTTTGCAAAACATGAAAAAACGGCATTTCTGTCAATCGCCGAACCAGCGCTTGAATTGTTGCGATTGTGTTGCATTTTCGATGGACATATTGATTTTTGAATCAAACTTTCGTACAATACCATTAGAAGAAGTCGCTGCGGCTTGCAGGATGCTGGGGAATTGTACCCATTCACCTGCAAGCGTGGCGGCTTTTTCCGTCACATAGAAAATGCTGTTCTCGCCAGAATTAAATTGCGCGATACCCTCGCCTCCTTACTCCACGCGCGCGACGTTCCCGCTTGCAAGCGTCGTTTTGTCTCCGTGCGTGTACAAAATGTCGTATCGGTACAGCCCCCGCGGGAACTTCCCGCTCACGTCCTCCGTGAAGTCGAGCGTCACCGTGTTTCCCACAATGCCGGAAAACACGAACTGCTGCACCTGCGTCCGCATCCGGTCGTAGAACGTGATCTTCACACTGTCCGACGCGCCGACCGTGACGGCCGCGCCGTCCTGGTCCTCCAGCTCCAGCCGGAGGCGGAGGGAGAACGTGTCTCCCTCATACCAGCAAATACACCCGTTCGCAATGCGCGGGCTGACCCGCGCCGCCGGAATCACATTGCTTGCGCTCACTTCTGCGCCTCCTCCCATTTCTTGATCTTGTTCTCCGCTTCCTTCTTGGAAAGCCCGCTCGCCATAAACGCGTTCCGCAGGTATCCCTTTAGCCGTGCCTTCCCGGCTGTGTCTGCCGCCAGATATTCCTCGCGGAACATCTCCGTGATCGCCTCGCGGATCATTTTCGGCTCATACCCGGCCTTCTCCAGCTCCTTGAGCGTGCTGCGCAGATCCTTTCCGGTCGAAACGGCCTTGTACAGCCTGTCGTGGTTTTCCGTCCACGGCTCAAACCCGGTCATCGTGTAGCTGTCCGCAGCAAGCGCCGTCTTCTGCTCCGGCGTCAGATCGAGGCCATCGATCAGCTGGAGCGTCTCGTCCTTCACGCTTCCGGAGATCGTCTTGCCGTCGGCGTCCTTCTCGCCGGTCACCCCGGCAGCCGCCTGAATGTAGCGCAGATACTCTCCAACGTCCGCGCCGTCCGCCAGCAGCTTGTCGATCTGTGCCTTTTCCTTTTCAGTCGCCATCATGTTGTAGTAGTACAACAAGCTGCCCACCATCAAGGCGCTGAATACCGAGTACGCCGAGCTGCTGGCGGAGAAGAAATCCGTCTACACCGACTACCGCAAGACCCGCGAGGAAATGAAAGAGCTGCTGACGGCCAAGGCCAATATCGACCGTATTCTGGAGCTGGATAAGGAGCAGGAGGAAGCGAATGAACGACGGGAAAAAGAGGCGGAGCAGCGCTGAGCTGCCTGCCCATAAGCGATTTGAAAAATCGCGCAGCCGATGGATTTATCCATCGTTCCAGAACACAGTTTTTGTGTTCTGCGGGGATTGGGGCAGCGCCCCAACAAGCATGAAACAGGCGGGTCCCGTGTGGACGGAATCCGCCTGTTTTCGCAAAGTGGGTACCGCTTTGCATTGCTTGCCGCTTTCTTGCCCCCGTTCGCAGCCCCACCAAAACCGTGATCTTCAAGGCCAAGGCAGCGAAAGCAGTTGAGGTATTTATTTGAAAATTTTACTCCAGACGGATTGACAATGTGCATTGCACGTTGTATAATCTTGATTATACATAATGCAAGTTATAAATTGGAGGTGTGCGTATGCCCGCAAAAGCAAAAGTCACAAAAGAAATGATTGTTGACGCAGCCTTTGCGGTCGCCCGTGAAGCAGGAGTGGAAAACATCAACGCAAGAACTGTATCGGAAAGGCTCCATTGCTCCACACAGCCCGTCATGTATCATTTTGCGACGATGGAAGAACTGAAAAGAACAGTCTATGCGAAGGCAGACCTTTATCATTCGGAATACCTTATGACCATGAAGAAACCGCCAAAGGGCGCTGCCCTTGGGATCGGAATGAATTATATCCGCTTTGCCATCGAAGAACCCCACCTGTTCCGCTTCCTTTTCCAGTCGGATTATTTTAACGGAAAGACTTTGCTTGAACTGATCGATGCGGAGGAACTTCTCCCTGTTCTCTCGGCGATGCAAAGTGCTTTAGGCGTCAGCATGGAGCAGACGAAAACGGGTTTTATCACGGTGTTTCTGTTTGCCCACGGGTATGCAAGCATGATTGCCAACAATGCGCTGAAATACGATGAGGACACGATCAGCTCCCATTTGGAGCGGGCATACAGAGGCGCAATATTGGCCGCGCAGGAGGAAATGGCATGAAAGAATGTGCAGGCGCTGTCGGCACATTGGCTGACAAGCGAAGCGAGGGGCCGCGGATGGATGAAACTCTGAAATTGCGTTGGCTTTGCTGCCCAAGATGCGGTGGCAAAACAAGAACGCAGATCCGGCCACATACGGTGTTGGAGGATTTTCCGCTATTTTGCCCAAAGTGCAAATACACCTGCGTAATTCGTTTCAAGCACGGAAAAATTGAAGAAATCAAAATGCCAGACGCTTAGACGCAGTGTAAAACCTGATGATGCAGGGTTGCTCTGCGTCTTTTTGTATGATCTATGGAGATGAGCCAATGATAAATTGCCTGTCGAGCAGTAAATTTGCAAACCTGCTGTTTGTAAACGTCCAAATTGGGGACGTGAGAGCCACCGCGTTGTTTGACACAGGCGCGGGTATGACGGTCATCGCACAAAGCCTTCTGCGCAGGCTTCGTGCTGCGCCGGAAAAAGAAGTGCTCCGCGCCGGAAACAATAACGGCGTGGTTCGTGCGCTCCAGACTGCCGTCATTCCCAATATCCGGCTGGGAGATGTTTGCATGGAAAGCTGCAAAGTGCTCGTGACGGATGACGCAGATTTTGCGCTCAGCGATGAAAGCGGCAGGATTTTTCCGGCTGAAATGCTGCTGGGATGGGACGTGATCTCCCGGTATCGCTGGAGTTATTCCGCAAAAGATGAATCCTTATCGGTCAGCTTACCGGAAAAGACGGCTGAACATCGAAGTCCCGAAATCAAACAAGGCCCTGTCGTTTACCCGGAGTATGCCGGGCGGTGCTTTATGGCCAGAGTGGATACTGGGCATACCGGCTCCATCCTCAGTGCATCTTGGTATTCCCGACTCTCTGACATTGCATATCACGAAACCGAAATTGCCGGTGTCGGTGCTTCGCAATATAAACGGCTTCCCTATGTGCGGGTGCTGCAGCTTCGGTTTCAAAACCAGACGATTTATTTGCAGGATGTCGATATTTGCGACAAGCTATACGGTCAACCGGCGGAGATAGAGGCGCTGCTCGGATACGATTTTCTGGAAGGCCGCGACTGGCTGCTGGAGCAGGCGTTCAAGCTGCTGTCATAAGCAACAAGGCTCGGGAGATTCTGATTCCCTGATGTAAACGCCGCCGTACAGCGGAACATGAATTTATGGAGGAAAACAATATGAAAAACAGTGCATTGGTCGTGATCGACCTGCAAAATGACATCACGAAAAACTACAAGGAAATCATTACAAAAGTCAACGAGGCGATCGACTGGGCAGAGCAAAAGGGACTTTGGATCGTTTACATTCAGCACAACAACCTTTCTGCGGGAACGAGAACCTTCAAGCCCGGCACCCGTGGTGCAGAGCTGGTGCCGGAGCTGAACGTCGTATCCGATCATATCTTTACGAAGGTAAAGAGCAACGCCCTGACCAGCGAGGCGTTTGCCACTTTTATTCAGGAGCGTGGAATTTCCGAGTTTTACGTTGTCGGTGCGGACGCCGCGGCCTGCATCAAATCCACCTGCTACAACATGGCAAAAAGCGGCTATACCGTTCATGTACCGTCGGACTGCATCACGAGTTACGATAAAAAGAAACTGCCGGAGCTGCTGACGTACTATGCAAGCAAGGGTTGCTCTGTTGTGACGCTTTCTCAGGTCACGGGGGTGTAATTGATGTAGCTGCACGGGAGGAAACGACATGAAAAAGCTATATGAGAAAAACGAGCTGACCTTTGCGATTGTATGGATCGTGGTTTACTGCGCTCTGCAATCGCTGGCGAATCCACTGAACAAGGCCATCGGGGTCGCATACGCGGCAAGTGCCGCTTTCTGCGTGTTGCAGACGGTCGTGCTTTTCGCCTTTATCCGAAAGAACCACTTGCAGAAGCGGTATGGGCTTTGTAAATCGCCCGTTCCCGCATGTCGGTTCCTTTACTATGTGCCGCTTCTTATCTTGGCATCGGGAAACCTCTGGAACGGCGCAGCGGTCAACTATACACCGTTGGAAACAGCCTGTCGGATCGTGTGTATGCTCTGCGTCGGATTCTTGGAGGAAGTGATCTTCCGTGGTTTTCTGTTTAAGGCCATTGCAAAGGACAATATCAAGTCTGCTGTTGTCATATCAAGCGTAACTTTTGGCATTGGACATATCATCAACCTGTTCAACGGCAGCGGTATGGATCTGGTCGATAACCTGTGCCAGATCGTCTTTGCAATCGCAGTCGGTTTCCTGCTGGTCACGATCTTTTATCGTGGCGGCAGCCTGCTACCCTGCATCTTCGTCCATTCCGCCATCAACACGCTCGGCACCTTTGCGAATGATATGAATCTTACCACGGAAACACACCTGCTCCATCTCGCCGCTCTGATTGTCATTATTCTGGCTGCGCTTGCTGCCTACTACCTCGTTCATGAGGGCGCACATCTGCTGTATGCCCTGCTCACCGGCGTATTTAAGCAAATTAGGCTTACCGGCAGTCCTGGGCGGCTTGCTGATAACCTTGCTGATTTCTGTATTTGTCCTGACCATATCCTGCGTGCTGGGTTGGATCGTGGCCAAAATCAGCCGGAAGCTGAAGCACAAGAGCCTGATCACGGTTCTTATTTCGTTGGTGGTTATCGGCGCATATTATTTTGTGTATTTCAAGGCACAGGGCATGATTCAGGATTTGCTGGCAAATGCCACGGTTTATGGCGCACGGATCAAAGGCGCTGCCTATCCTGTGTACCTGTTTGGAAGTGTTGGAATTGGCGATGTCCGGGCATCCGCAATTGTTTCTGCGGCGGTTGCTGTGCTGTTTTCACTGATGCGGGTACTGCTTTCCCGCAGCTTTTTGCGGATTGCAACCGCTACGGGAAAAGTGGCACGCAGAGAATACCGGGAGACGCACAGCAGGCACCGAAGCGTCAACACAGCACTGCTGTGCCGGGAATTTTCCCGCTTCACCGCAAATCCCAACTATATGCTCAACTGCGGCCTTGGAACATTCCTGATGCCGGTTTGTGCAGTCGCTGTGCTGTGGAAGGGTGGTGCGCTGTTTTCCGTGTTGAACGCCATGTTTGCTGAAACGCCAGACAGTGTACCATTCCTATTGTGCGTGGTGTTTTGCGGTCTTGCGTCCATGAATTTAATGACAGCACCTTCTATATCCTTGGAGGGAAAAAGCCTATGGCTTCTGCAATCTCTACCGGTGGAGCCTTGGAGGATTTTTCGGGCAAAAATCGAGATGCAGCTTCTTTTAACCGGCTTGCCCCTGCTCCTGTGTATTGCTTGCACGGCGGCAGTTTATCCCCTGCATCCGATGCAGCTGCTGGTGTTTCTTCTTTTTGAAGGCTCCTTTGTACTGCTCATGGCGCTGGTTGGCTTGCTCCTTGGTGTCAAAATGCCGACATTGACATGGACAAATGAGATCGTGCCCATCAAGCAAGGAGGCGCGGTCATGCTCACATTGTTTGGCGGTTTCGGATATATCGTGCTGCTGTTCGTGGGATTTATGCTCCTGCCCGGATGGATGCTGGGCTTTTGCAGATATATGAGCTGCTTTGTGGCTGCAAATCTTTTCTTATCCGTCTTGGCCTACCTTTGGCTGCGGAAGAAAGGTGTTGCCCGCTTTTCAGCTCTTTAATGGAAAAACAACAAATTTTAGGAGGAGCTATGAAACATTACAAGAAAACAATGACGATGCTGCTGACCACAGCGGTATTGCTGGTATCTGTCTTTATGACGGGATGCACCAAACTGTCGGAAACTCCCAACAGCACCCCATCCGGGACAGACGCGCCTGCCGAATCCGATGGATTTGGCGTATATGTCAAGCTGGAGCGCGATGATGCCAGCTCTATCGCCCTGCACGGCGGCAGCAGCTTTACAAAGGTATGTGAAAATGCGGATGGTTCGCTGTTAAAGGTCGGCGAATGGCTTTTCACCGGGGACGATATTGTGCAGCTCTCCAAGGAAGAAAACAGCTCCGTCCTCTTTACCGTTCGTGCGCATGATGCTGACGATATGCTGCTGGGAGAAGGTACGTTTCTTTACGATGTGACGCAGGAAAAGCTGTATGTCACCATTTCTGAGGACGGTGTGACCTGTTCCACCTCTGACGCAGCCGATGCCTTGGCAGATGTGCCGCCGGTGCTGACGCTCCCCATTCTGGATGAAATCGACACAAGTGTTACGGTTGGAACATCCGGTTCTTCGCTGCTGGCTGTGCAGGCGGCGGGGCTTCGCGGATGATGCAGCCAGCCAATACGAAGAAAGGAAGTCCTGAAGATGAATAACAGCTTGTTTGTCATAGAGCGCGCACGGGCAGAGGATGCGGCGGCCCTCTTGGATTATCTGAAAATCGTGGGCGGCGAAACCGAAAATCTCAGCTTCGGTGCGGAGGGAGTGCCGCTCGACCTTGAAACGGAGCAAGACTATCTGCGTTCGCAGTGCGAATCAGCGGACAATGTGCAGTATCTTGCCAAGGTATATGGCGAGATCATCGGCACGGCAAGTCTGAACCGCAAGCCCCGGCGTATGAGCCATCGCGGAGAGTTCGGCATCAGTCTGAAAAAAGCGTGGTGGGGCTGCGGCGCGGCATCTGCGCTGACGGAAGCCGTTCTTTCCTTTGCCAAGGAAAACGGCTTCGAGCAGTTGAATCTGGAGGTGCGCAGCAGCAACGCCCGCGCCATCAGGCTTTATGAGAAGTATGGCTTTCGGAAGCTATGTACGTTTCCCCATTTTTTCAAGATCAATGGAGAATATATTGATTTTGACCTGATGAATCTCGAACTGAACACAGCAGATGACCGCATAGAGGGAAATATGAGATGAAAGCAATTACCGTAGAAGCATTATCAAAAACCTTTTCCGGAGGAACCGTTGCGGTTGATAGAATCAGGTTCTCATTGAATCAGGGAGAGATCTTCGGATTCTTGGGGCCAAACGGAGCGGGAAAAACCACGACCGTGAAACTGCTTTGCGGTATGCTGACCCCATCAGGCGGAAAATGTCAGGTGCTGGGGATTGACCCCACCCAAAACCCGGAGCAGCTGCATAAAAAGGTCGGCGTAGCAACAGAACATGCCCAAATGTACGATCACATGACAGCTTTGGAGAATCTGCAATTTTACGGCACTCTTTTTGGCATGAGCCGTTTGGAATGTGCAGATAGAGCAAAACTGCTCTTACATCGACTGGAACTGGCAGATGTAATGGATCGCAAGTTGGCCACTTATTCTACCGGTATGCGCCAGCGGCTTTCTTTGGCCAGAGCATTACTTCACCGTCCGCAGATTTTGTTTCTGGATGAGCCGACCTCCGGCCTTGACCCCGAAAGCGCTCAGAATGTAAATTCTCTGATTCAGGAGCAGGCTGCCGAAGGAATCACCGTATTTCTCTGTACGCATCAGTTTCGGTATGCGCAGGAAATCTGTACGACATACGGACTTATGGATAAAGGGCATTTGTTCGCTACGGAAAATATTACCGAACTACGCGCTATGGTGAGCAGAAATCGCAGGGTGCGTGTGAAAGCAAGCTGCTTGCCAAAGGACATGATATATCAAGAAATCGGAGATCACATCTATGATAGCAGTCCAGCTGGTTTTTTAGCTTGGTGATGCCGTGTCCCTCGTCCTCATAGCAAAGGTATTCTACAGTATGACCCTTCTCACGCAGGGTGCCGACGACCTGCTCGGCCTCCTCGGCTGGGACGCGGGGGTCGTTCCGGCCCTGAATGACCATGAGCGGCGCCTGAATGTCGTCGACCTTTGCGATGGGCGATACGGCGCGGAGGATCTCCCGGTGGTGCGCCAGAGAGCCGTATTCGCTTTCGCGGTGTGCGCGGCGGTATTCTGCCGTATTTTCAAGGAAGGTCTCGAGGTTGTACATACCTACGGTGTCGATGGCGCAGCACCAGCGATCCGGCAGGCGCGTGGCGCAGGAAAGCGTCATGAAGCCGCCGTAGCTCGTGCCCGTGACCGCCATGCGGGCCGGGTCTGCGATGCCCTCGCCGACCAGATAATCCACCAGACTGCCGATGTCCTTCACGCTGTCCAGACGCTTTTCCACATCGTCCAGATGCGTGTAGGTCTTGCCGTAGCCGGTAGAGCCGCGGACGTTGGGCGCTGCCACAGCAATGCCCTCGCCGACCAGATACTGGATGAAGGGCGTGAAGGTGGGAAGCTCCTGTCCTTCGGGGCCGCCGTGGATCTCCACGACCACGGGGAGGTTTTTCCGCTCAGCGCCGTGCGGCACATAGAGCCAGAAGGGGACCTCCAGTCCGTCAAAGGAGCGGAAGTGCAGAAGCTGCGGCTCTGCCAGCATGTCGGTGGACAGACCGTGCAGATCCGAATAGGTCAGCGGCCGCAGCACATCCTTGTCCAGGTCGAGCAGCCAGACGTTTTCGGGGCGCTTTCCGCTGCTGAGCGTAAAGAGCAGGCGATGCGCCGCAGGCGACCAGGAGAGGGTGCCGTAGGAGCTGACCGCGCCGGCCGGAGGCTGGGGCGCGTTGACCTCGCAGTTGCCCTCCAGATCAAAGATGTGCAGCTTGTAATAGCCGTCCTCATTGACCGTCATGGCCAGATACTGGAAATTGATGAAAGAATACCGATTTCCTCCCAGAAGAGTGCCGCGCGATACAACGTGCGCGTAGAGCGTTTTCGCACACGACAGTGTGCGGATTCCTGTACGGGTAAACCCCTGTTTTCATCTGCATTTCCGGGTGAAAATGGGGGTTTGAGGTTTCGGTCTGTATTTCTCCGCGGCTCTGCGGAGCGCGCTCTACCGGATGGAGCGGCGCAGGCCCGGCATTTGGGTGCCCCATTCTCCGGAGAATGTGCTATAATCTCCGATATAAGGGCGCGATGCCCGCCGCTGATCGCAAACAAAGGAGGCAGCATGTCAATGACGGATATAACGCAGCTGGAGAAGAACGTGCCGGTCCTGCGCGAAATACGCGCCGGAAACGAAGTATTCTGGATGAATCCGGAGAAAACCGGCTGTGATGAGGCCATGCGGCACATCGAGCTGACCATGGAGGACGTCGAGGATGCAGAGCGGAGATTGCAGCGCTTCGCGCCGTTTATCCGGGCCTGCTTCCCGGAGACCGAGGAGACGGGCGGACTGATCGAATCGGCGCTTACGCCGATCCTGGGCATGAAGGCGCTGCTGAACGAGCGCTATGGCAGCCGGTTGCAGGGTGCGCTCCTGCTCAAGCAGGACAGCCATCTGGCGATCGCCGGCTCCGTGAAGGCGCGCGGCGGCATTTACGAGGTCCTGAAGCATACGGAGGAGCTTGCGCTGGAGCACGGTCTTCTGACGCCGGAGGACAGCTACGAACGGCTCTCGTCGGAGGAATGCAGGCAGTTTTTTAAGCAGTATACGATTCAGGTCGGCTCGACCGGCAATCTCGGCCTGAGCATCGGCATCATGAGCGCCGCCATCGGCTACCAGGTCATCGTACACATGTCGGCAGACGCAAAGCAGTGGAAAAAGGAGCTCCTGCGGAGCCACGGCGTCACGGTCCGGGAATACGCGGCGGATTACAGCGAGGCCGTGAAAAACGGCAGGGCGCTGTCTGCCCGGGACCCGCGGAGCTATTTTGTGGACGACGAGAACTCCAGGACGCTGTTTCTCGGCTATGCAGTGGCAGCCAAGCGCCTGCAAAAGCAGCTGGAGGCGCAAAGCATCGCCGTGGATGCCGCGCATCCGCTCTTTGTCTACATTCCGTGCGGTGTGGGCGGCGCGCCGGGCGGCGTGAGCTTCGGGCTGAAGCTCCTGTTCGGCGACAGCGTGCATTGCTTTTTCGTGGAGCCCACGCAGGCGCCCTGTATGCTGCTGGGCATGGCGACGGGACAAAATCAGGACATTTCGGTGCAGGACATCGGCCTTACGGGGCTGACGCACGCCGATGGGCTTGCGGTGGGGCGGCCCTCCGGATTTGTGGGCAGGGTCATGAAGCACCTGCTCAGCGGCGAGTTCACCATCCGGGACGGAAAGCTCTATGATTACATGCGTGACCTGCTTGCCTCTGAGCAGATCTTCCTGGAGCCGAGCGCCTGCGCCGCCTTTGAGGGGCCTGTGCGCATGGAGCGCGACGAGCAGACGCAGAAATACCTGCTGGACAATCACCTCATGGGCAGTATGCAGAATGCAGTGCACATCGCATGGGCAACGGGCGGCAGCCTGGTCCCGGAGGAGATTCGCGAGGAATACAAAAATACATATCTCTGAGCGAACGGCATGAATAAAAACCCCGTTTTCGGATGCTTTCCATCCGAAAACGGGGGTTTTTGACGTATGGCCGTTATGGATTTGCGAACATGGAGGAGAGCAGGCCGACGTATTCCTGCGCGATCTCCGAGAACGTCTCATTGCGGCGCTTGACATAGCCGAAGCACAGCTCCGCGCTGCGGTCTTCAAACGGAAGCTCCACGAGCGTGGTGTCCTGATGCTGGTAACGGGCGGCGTAGAGATACTTGAGGGGGCCGACGGAAAAGGCCTTGCCCTGCCGGAGGATCTCCTGCGAGAGGATGTAGTCGGGGACGTCGATCAGGGTGTGGTGGTTGATGAGCTGCTGGTAGGATTCCAGCGCACGAAGATAGACCTCCATCGGCCTGTAGAGGACAAAGGGATACATCTTGCACATGTCGAGGCTGACGGAGCGCACATGATCCTTGACGAAGGGATGGTTGTCGCCGACAATGACGCTGAAATGGGCGTTTCCGAGCGGGACAAACTCCAGTCCAAGCGAGGAAAAGATCTTCAGATGCAGACGGCTCTGATCCTTGACAAGACCGAGGATCCCGATGTCATACTGGTGGGAGGCAACACTTTGCGGAATGTCCTCAAAGGTGACGTTTGACACGCGCATCCGCAGAGGACGGTCGGAATAAGCCATGCAGAGCTCGGCAAAGGCCCAGCGGGCGATCGTCATATGGTGGCTGCACACCTTAAACTCCTCAATCGGGGCGTTCAGACTGTTTTCGCCGATCTCCTTGAGCAGGACATATTGCTTATAATATGGCTCGGCAAAGGCCATAAAATCCTTTCCGAAAGGCGTAAGCCGGACGCCGCTGGGCGTGCGGTAAAAAATCGGCTGATGAAATTCATCCTCAATGTTCTTTACGAGCATACTGAGATTCGGCTGCTGCACGTACAGCTTTTGTGCAGCCTTTCCGATCGAACCGCATTCCACGATTTCGATCAGCTGCTCGATCTGTTCAATACGCATAGGGAAGCACCTCCGGGAACAGAAATACTATTGTGCCCATTATGGCACAAAATCCGCGCCGCGTCAAAGGGTTTCCGCGCCGAAGGGCGTCGGTGCGTATAAAAAAACAGGGAACTGCCGTGATGGCAGTTCCCTGCTTCAGTCTGTCAAAAAACCTCGTAGAGTTTCGCCGCGCACGGCGAAATAAAATGTAAATCGGTTTTGTCTGGCGGCGTGTACGTCAGACAAAACACGCTACGCCCGGCAAGTGTGGAATTTGTGCGCAAAGCGCGTACAAATTATGCGCGCAGCCGGGTGCAGCCTTTTCAAACGCGAACCCAGCTCCGCGGTTCGCGTTTGAGAGCTTGTCAAAAAGACTTTTTGACAAGCTCAGCAGGGAACTGCCGTGATGGCAGTTCCCTGCTTGAATCGTCAGGATATTCGGCGGCGTCAGGCCTGCTCACCGGTTCCGTTCAGGTAGTCGAGCATCGTGCAGATATACACCTTGGTGATGTTCACGACGTCCAGAACCTCGGCGGTCTCGTTGTAGGAGTGGATGCCGGCGGCCGTAGACGGGCCGTATTGCAGGGTGGGGATGCCTTCGTAGCGGAAGAAGCGTGCATCGCTGCTTGCCCACTGATAGGTGCGGGTGAGCGGCTCGTTCCAGATTTCCTGCACGTTTTTCGCCAGGATCTCCACGATTTCCGCGGTACGCGGCGTGTTGTTCGGCTCGGAGCGCCAGCCGAAGGAGTACTCCACACCGCTGACACCGGCTTCACGGATGATGCGGCAGATCTCCTCCTCCACGGTCAGCGTCGAGATGCCCAGCGGAACGCGGATATCGACCTCAGCCTCGGCATAGTCGGGGACCATGTTGATCTTGGTGCCGCCGCTGATCTTGCCGATGTTCACGGTGCAATGGTTGATGACGTGCGCCGCGCCCTTTGCGCTCAGACGGCGGCGGGCGTTGTTCTTGGAGTCCTCCATGACGCGCGCGATCTGCTCATCATAGCGGGCGGGGATGTCGCGAAGCTGCGTGATGCCGGAGAGGACTCTCAGCAGCTTTTCAATGGCGTTGTCGCCGACAAAGGGAGCCAGACTGCCGTGCGCCGGCGTACCGGTGGCGCTCAGCTTCAGCCAGCAGCAGCCCTTCTGACCGATCTCACAGTTGAAATAACCGGAGGGCTCGGCAATGAGACAGGCGTCGCCGCGGATGGTGCCGCTCTCGACCAGCCACTTCGTACCCCAGGAGCCGCTGACTTCCTCGTCGGGCACAACGGTCAGAACGAGCTCACCGTCAAGCGGAACCTTTCCGTCTGCCAGAAGACCCATGGCAAAGAGCAGACCGGCCAGACCGCACTTCATATCAGATGCGCCGCGGCCGAAGATCGTACCGTCGCGGATGTCACCGCAGAACGGGGCGAAGTCCCACTTTTCCAGATATCCGGGAGGGACAACGTCGGCGTGACCGTTGAGGATCAGGCGGCGGCCGCCCTTGCGGCCGAGCGTTGCGACGATGTTCGGCGTCGTGGGCGTCGGGCGGAGGACTTCATAGGAAATGCCGTGCTTGTCCAGATAGCCGCAGATGAAGGAAGTGATGGCTTCCATTTCACCGGGAGGGTTGACGCTGGGGATCTTGATGAGATCGCTGCACAGCTGGAGCAGCTCGTCCTTGTGCTGTTCCACCAGGGCGCTGAAGTGGTTATGGTCAAACATTTGTGCTTGCCTGCTTTCTTTGAAATTAACCGGGCAGTGCCGCAAATTAAGATAAGGTCGCCGGGTCAATTAAAACTATACACCAGTGTACCGTCAAATTTATAGAGGAATTTGCAACAAGATTTTTCGGGCCGACTTGGTGAAAGTGCGCAGTCGCAAAAGTGCAGAAAATGGAATTTGCGCGGAAAACAGCTGTTTTTTGAACAAAAAAAGCATGTACGGTGCGAAAAAACAGGCGCAGAATATGGATAGCAATATACAGAGTAAACCGCTGTTTTTTGCGGCTTTTTTTGTGCATAATTCATGAAAAATGCATAAAAAACCAAAACGACGGACAAAAGCAAGGAAGTGTTCGCACCATGAGAACAGGCGTGGCGCGCGAAACAGTGCTGCGGGAGACGCGCGGATATGGGAAACAATATGGAATTTCATATTAGTCAAAACTGCCACATGACGCTATAATTTTCATATAGCCTTTCGGCAATATGACTGTTGGCATAGGCATATCGGAACACGGCTATATTTGAGGAGGGATTGAGAACATGTTATTGAAAGAAATTCTGAATGTCTACGACCTGCTGGACAGCGCGACTGCGAACGGTGATGCGGTAGCAAACTATCTGAAGAGCATCCGTGCAGACGCGAACGTCGAGGTCGTTCACATCGACACCCCCAAGGGCTCGACCGATGTTGTCCGCGTGCTTGTCGCCGGTGCAAACGGACGCAGCGTGGGTGGTTCCGCTCCCACGATCGGCCTCATGGGCTGGCTCGGCGGCATTGGGGCCCGTCCCGGTGCAGTCGGCTATGTTTCTGACGGCGACGGCGCTCTGGTGGCGCTGGCGATCGCGGCCAAGCTGCTGGATATGCAGAACAAGGGCGACCGTCTCGAAGGCGACGTCTATCTGGCAACGCACATCTGCCCCTGCGCACCGACCCGTCCCCACGATCCGGTGCCCCTGATGGACTCCGAACCGTTCCGCGATCAGGTCAAGCGCGAAGCGTTCGCAAGCGCAGAGCAGATCGATGCTCTGATGTCCTGCGACACGACCAAGGGAAACCACATCATCAACGCCCGCGGCTTTGCGATCTCCCCCACCGTCAAGGAAGGCTACATCCTGAAGGTCAGCAAGGATCTGCTGGATGTCTATCAGAATACGGTTGGAGAGCTGCCCAAGGTCTTTGCCATCACGAATCAGGACATCACGCCCTACGGAAACGGCATCGATCACCTGAACGGCATCATGCAGCCCAGCACCATGACCTCCGCGCCGATGGTTGGCGTGGCGATCACGGCCGTATCCGCCGTCCCCGGCTGTGCCACTGGCGCGACCCATTTCACGGACGTGGAGGAAGCGGCTCGCTTCATGCTCGAGGTAGCCAAGGGCTTCGGCGCCGGCAAGGTCAAGTTCTACGATGCCGCCGAGTATGAGAAGATCCTGCACCGTTACGGTTCCCTGCGTCATCTGCAGACCATGGGAAATGCGTGATATGATGATGCAGAAGATCAAGATCGGAGCAGTGACCATCGGTCAGTCTCCCAGAACGGATATTACAGAGGATGCGGGGCGCTTTTTCGGCGACCGGGTCGAGCTCCTGGAATTCGGGGCGCTGGACCGTTACACGCTGGAGGAGGCCAAGCAGCTCCAACCGATCCCCGGTGATTATGGTCTCACCAGCCGCCTGCGCGACGGCACGGAGGTGCATTTTTCAAGAGGACAGGTCATGGAGGAGATGCAGCGCGGCATTCACCTTCTGGAGGAGCGCGGCGTAAAGCTGATCCTTGTCTTCTGCACGGGCGCGCTGCATGGGCTTCATTCGAATGTACCGATGCTGGAGCCGAATCAGCTCCTGCGCGCCATGGCGCCGCTTCTGACCCAGAAACCTCGCATTCTGACGCTGACTCCGTCCGAGACTCAGGTGCAGCAGTGCGAGCGGCGCTGGAAGGAAGCGCAGCCGGACTTTGAATTTACGACCTTCCCGGCTTCCCCGTATTTGGGAGATCCCTTCACGGAGGAACTGGTCAGCCGCATCAATGCCGTTGAAGACGCAGATCTGGTCATCATGGACTGCCTCGGCTTCTCCGCCGCGATGCGCGACCGGCTGCAAGCACGGATCAATAAAAACATCCTGCTGCCAAGGTCACTTCTGTTCCGTGTAGCATGCGAATTGCTCGGAATATAAAAAATTTGAGAAGAAAAAACTACGGAGGGAAATTATGAGTTCAAATGAGAACAAAGACGTTACCGCCGCAAAAGAACCGGTCATGGTTACCATTGAGGCCGGTAAGCAGGTGGACGTCCGCACGCTGAAGGCATCGGATCATGTAAAGGTATTTGACCCGATGATTCTTTTGGTCACCATTCTTGCATCCTGCTTTGGCGCGATCATCGACCTGGAGCTGATGACCCGCGTTGGCGTAAGCCAGAACACCTCGATCATCGGCGCGCTGCTCGCCGTCGTCATCAGCATGATCCCCGGCAAGCTCTTCCGCCGCTTTAGGAACGTTCATGCACAGAACCTCGTTCAGACGTCCATCTCCGGCGCAGCTTATGCCGCCGCAAACGCAATGATCCTCCCGATCGGCATTCCCGTGCTGATGGGCAGACCCGACCTGATGCTCCCCGTGCTGTTCGGCGTGACGCTCGCCGCCATCGTGGACTGCTTCCTGGTCTACAAGGTATTTGACTCCCCCATGTTTGCCGCAACCAATCCGTTCCCGTCCGGCATCGCCACCTCTGAGACGATTCTGGCACTTGCAAACCGCGGCAAGCGTTCCCTGCTCCTGTTCGTCGGCATGGGCGCCGGCATCGCAGGTAAGGCCGCCGGCATCCCGATGGACCTGTTCGGCGTGTCTTGGTTCGCCAACCTGCTGGCGATGATGGCGTTCGCTCTCGGCAGCATTGCCAAGGGCAGCCTGATCCCCATGTGGACGGCGGCTATCGGCGCGGACGCTGTGCCGACCATGATCACCTACCTGCCTCACGGCATGATGGTCGGCGCGGGCCTGATCTCCCTGATTCAGGCGGCGCTCGTCCTCGGCAAGAAGAGCAAGAAGAGCGCAGAGAAGGCCGCTCAGGATACAACCGGCGAGCGCTCCGTTACCATGGAAAGCATGCGCAAGTCCCTCGGCATTGGCTTCGTGCTGTTCCTCGGCATTGCGCTCCTGCTGGCATTCATCACCGGTATCTACGCCGAAATGAGCACTGGTCAGCTCGTGGCATGGCTCCTCTTCGCAGCCTTCGCAGCCATCTCTTCCGAGCTCGTCTGCGGCCTGTCCTCGATGCACTCCGGTTGGTTCCCCGCAATGGCAACGGCTCTGATCTTCCTCGTGGTCGGCATCATGATGGGCTTCCCCGCAATGCCGCTTGCAATTCTGGTTGCCTACACCTCTTCCACCGGCCCTGCGTTCTGCGACATGCAGACCGACCTGAAGTGCGGCTGGATCCTTCGTGGCCGCGGCGCGAACCCCGAGTTCGAAAAGGCCGGCCGCAAGCAGCAGTTCATCTGTGAGCTGCTCGGCTGTGGCGTTGCATTCGTGATGGTCCTCCTGCTGGCGAACACCTACTTCGACCAGGGTCTGTTCGTTCCCACCACCAAGACCTTCATCGCCACCATCGACGCAGGCGCGAACGCCGAAGTCGCGAAGTGGCTGCTCATCTGGGCGATCCCCGGCGCAGTGCTCCAGCTCATCGGCGGCCCCCGCCAGCTCGGCATCATGTTTGCTACCGGCCTGCTGATCGGCAACACGCGCAACGGTCTGACCGTGCTCGTCGCCCTCTTGATCCGTATTGTCGCGACCCGCTGGGACAAGAAGAAGGCACAGGATCTTCTGTACATCCTCGGCGCTGGCTGCATTGCCGGTTCCGCTCTGTATAGCTTCTTCGCCTCTACGCTGAAGCTGACGAACATCAACAAGAAGTAATCAAATCCAAACCGTGCCGGCCCCGAGCAACACTGCAAAGGGCCGGCATTTCTTAGAAAGGCAGATAATCAAAATGAAACAGGAAAGCTTGAAGGATATTGCAAAAAGAATGCTGGTGACCTGCCTCGGCGCAAAAGCCGGTGAGCAGGTGCTCGTGGTGACGGATGATACGCGCCTGAGCATCGGTCAGGGAATCTATGCGGCGGCGCAGGAGCTCGGCTGTGAGGCGATGCTCATGCAGATGGCGCCCCGCGAGGTGGCAGGCGCGGAGCCGCCTGCGGCGGTGGCGCGCGCCATGCAGGAGGCAGATATTGTGATCTGCCCGACGGCAAAATCCCTGACCCATACCAACGCCCGCATCAAGGCTGTGGAGCACGGCGCCAGAGTGGCGACCATGCCCGGCATCACGGAGGAGATGTTCTATCAGGGCGCCATCACGGCTGACTATGAGCAGGTCAAGCGGATGACCGAGACCATTTCGGATATGCTGACAAAGGCAAAGACGGCGCGCATCGTCAAAGAGGACTGTGAGCTGACCATTCAGCTCTCCGGACGCAACGGCGTCATCAGCTCCGGCGTCTACCGCAACCCCGGCGAGTCCGGCAACCTGCCCTCCGGTGAGGCGTACATCGCACCGCTCGAGACGCAGTCCGAGGGCGAAATGATCATCGACGGCACGATGGTCGGCATTGGCAGACTTTCCAGCCCGCTGCACGTCACGGTTCGTGAGGGCAAGCTCGTCGCCATCGAGGGCGAAAAGAGCGAAAAGGTCGGCATCCTTCTGGAAACGCCCGAGAACGCCACGCTCTGTGAGCTGGGCATCGGCACGAACGAGAAGGCGCTGCTGTGCGGCGTCACGCTCGAGGACGAGAAGATCTACGGCACGGTTCACATTGCCTTTGGCACGAACACGTCCTTCGGCGGCATCAACAAGGCGGCATGCCACATGGACGGCATCATCCTGAAGCCGACGCTCTATCTCGACGACAAGATGGTCATCTCCGACGGCGAATTTACGCTGTAAAGCAAAGACAAAGAGCCCAACCCGAACGGGTTGGGCTCTGAGCGTGTCAAAATAGTCTTTTTGACACGCTCTCAAACGCGAACCGCGTGGCTGGGTTCGCGTTTGAAAGGGCCGCGCCCGCCTGCGCGCATAATTTGTGCGCAGTGTGCGCACAAATTCCACACTTGTCGGGCGTTTTGTGTTTTGTCCGATGTACACGCCACCGGACAAAACAAATTGACATTTTATTCGCGCCTGCGGGCGCGAACTCTACGAGGTTTTTTGACAGTCTAAGAGCCCAACCCGAACGGGTTGGGCTCTTGCTTTTTTTGTGAAGGGAAGCGGTGCAAAAGGCGCTCAGATCTCCGCCTTCGTCTCGCAGTACAGGCAGCGGTAGGTGCGCTTTTCGCGGTCGGTCAGTGTAAAGACCTGCGGAAGCTCCTGCTCGACCGAGGTGATGCAGCGGGGGTTCTTGCAGCGGATCACGTTCGTGATGCGCTCCGGCAGCTTCAGCTGGCGCTTTTCCACGCGCTGGCCGTCCTTGATGAAGTTGACGGTGATGCCGGGATCGACATAGCCGATCACGTCCCAGTCGAGATCCAGAATGCGGTCGATCTTGATGATGTCCTTGCGGACGAGCTTGTTGCTGACCACGTTTTTCAGCAGCGCCACGGTGCAGTCGAGCTTGTCCAGACCCAGAATGTTGTAGAGATCCATGGCCTTGCCGGCGGTGATGTGGTCAATGACGATACCATTGGAAATTGCATCAATAATCATCTGTATAATCCTCCCTTATTCGATGCCAAGCAGCTTCAGAATCAGCGCCATGCGGATGTAGCGGCCGTTGCGGACCTGTCTGAAATAGCAGGCGCGCGGATCGTCGTCCACGGCGACGGAGATCTCGTTGACACGGGGCAGCGGATGCAGGATGCAGAGGTCCTGCTTTGCCGTTCTCAGCTTCTCCGGCGTCAGAATGTAGCTGTCCTTCAGACGCAGATAGTCTTCTTCGTTGAAGAAGCGCTCGCGCTGCACGCGGGTCATGTAGAGAATGTCGAGCTCGGGCATGACCGCCTCGAGATCGGTGGTCTGCTCGTAGGGGATGTTGTTCTTCTTGAGCGCCTCGTTCTTTACATAGCTCGGCAGCTTCAGCTCCTCCGGGGAGATCAGGACGATCTTGATGCCGGTGTAGCGGCTGAGGGCGCTGATGAGCGAGTGGACAGTGCGGCCGAACTTCAGGTCGCCGCAGAAGCCGACGGTCAGGTCGTTGAAGCGGCCCTTTTCACGCTGGATGGTGAGCAGGTCGGTCAGCGTCTGGGTGGGGTGGTTGTGGCCGCCGTCACCGGCGTTGATGACCGGCACCTCGGAGTGCATGGAGGCCACCAGCGGCGCGCCTTCCTTCGGATGACGCATGGCAATGATGTCGGAGTAGCAGCTGACGGTGCGGATGGTATCTGCAACGCTCTCGCCCTTGGCGGCGGAGGAGCTGTTGGCGGACGAGAAGCCCAGCACCTGTCCGCCGAGGGACAGCATGGCGGACTCGAAGCTCAGTCTCGTGCGCGTCGAGGGCTCGAAGAACAGTGTGGCAAGAATTTTTCCGTCACACTTGTGGGCATAGGCCTCGGGTCTTGCGATCATGTCGTTCGCAGTGGCGACCAGCTCGTCGATCTCCTGCGTGCTGAGCTGCAAAATGTCAATCAGATGGTTCATGTTAGTGGTTTCCTCCAATCCAAGATTCGTCTGCGGGGTTGTTGCGGAACTGGATGAGTCTTGCAACGTCCTCCGGCTGGATATACTTCTGTTCTGCCGCAACGGCGGCGATGACGTCAAAATTCGTCAGACTGCGATTTTTGACATTGGCCTCTGCCAGACGGGTCAGACCCTTCTGCATACCGTAGGTGAAAATGCTCGACACGCCGAGCACGTCTGCACCGGCCTCGCGCAGGACGTTGACCACGTCCAGAACGCTTCCGCCGGTGGAGATCAGGTCCTCGATGACGACGACCTTCTGCCCCGGCTCCAGCTTGCCCTCGATCTGATTCTTGCGGCCATGGTCCTTGCCGGACGCGCGGACATAGCCCATCGGCAGGTTCATCATCTGCGCGACGATCGCCGCGTGCGCGATGCCCGCCGTGCTGGTGCCCATCAGCACCTCAACCTGCGGATATTCCTCGCGGACGACCTGCATCAGCGCCGTTTCCACGGCGGTGCGCACCGCGGGCGCAGTCAGAATCAGGCGGTTGTCACAATAGACCGGGCTCTTGATGCCGCTTGCCCAGATGAACGGCTCGTCCGGGCGAAAGAATACGGCGCGAATGGACAAAAGTCCCTCCGCAATGCGGCGTTCCAAATTTTCCATAGCAGCTCCTTTCATATCGACGACAAAATCAGTTTTTTTAC
The DNA here is from genome assembly GCA_900548625.1 of uncultured Eubacteriales bacterium. Classification (GTDB taxonomy): domain Bacteria; phylum Bacillota; class Clostridia; order Oscillospirales; family Oscillospiraceae; genus CAG-170. The sequence continues at coordinate 179,469 of URLO01000001.1, forward strand.
TTCCTCCGGCGTGGCGGCGATCGCCGCTGCGCCGGCTGTTTCCAGTTCCTCGCGGCTTCCGTAGCCGTAGAGCACGCCGACCGTCTCCAGACCGGCCAGCCCGGCGCCCTGAACGTCGTGCCTGCGGTCTCCGACCATCACGGTGCGGCCAGGCTCCGTGCAGCGCGCGCTCCGCAGCGCCGCCTTGACCACGTTCACCTTTTTTCCTGCCTCCGGGTCGCCCTCCGGCGCGCCGCAGACAGCCTCAAAATAGCCGGACAGGCCGAAGTGCTCCAGCACCCGGACGGCCATCGCCTCGGGCTTGGACGTGGCGACATAGAGCTTGCAGCCCGCGTCCCGCAGCCCTTGCAGCATCTCCGGCACGCCGGGGTAGGGCGCGTTGTCGAGCCAGCCGTCCGTCCGGTAATATTCGCGGAATTTTTCCACGATGGCGGGGATATCCTCCGCCGGGACGAACGAGGCAAACGTCTCGTTCAGCGGCGGGCCGACGAAGAAGGAAAGCGACTGCCACGGCTTTTCGATGCCGTAGGCGCGCAGCGCGTACTGCGCCGCCTTCATAATGCCGGGGCCGGACTCGGTCAGCGTCCCGTCCAGATCGAACAGTACGGTGTTCCAGCGCATCGCTTACCCCACGAATTCCTGCACGCAGCGGCGGTAGGCGGCGACCGGGTCGTCTGCCTGCGTGATCGGGCGGCCGACAACGATGTAGTCGGAGCCGATCTCTCTGGCCTTTGCGGGCGTGGTGATGCGCACCTGATCGTCTGCCTTGCTGTCGGCAAAGCGGATGCCGGGCGTCACGGTGACGAAGCGATCAGAGCAGGCCTCATGGATCTTGCCGGCCTCCAGCGGCGAGCAGACCACGCCGTCAAGCCCTGCCAGCTTTGCATTTTTGGCGTAGTCAATGACGACATCGGCAAGCGGCTTGCAGATCCCGATCTCCTCCTCCATGCTCTGCTGGCTGGTGGAGGTGAGCTGGGTCACGGCGATGAGCAGCGGGCGCGTGCCATCCGCGCGGGTGAGCCCCTCCAGCGCCGCCGTCATCATGGCGCGCGTGCCTGCCGCGTGCAGGTTCACCATGTCCACGTCGAGCGCCGACAGCACCGCCATCGCCTTTTTGACGGTGTTGGGAATGTCGTGCAGCTTCAGATCGAGGAAGATCTTGTGGCCTCTTGCCTTGATGTCCCGGACGATCTGCGGTCCCTCCGCATAAAAAAGCTCCATGCCGATCTTGACGAACGGCTTTTCTCCGGTGAAGCGGTCGAGAAACGCGAGCGTTTTCTCCCGTCCGTCAAAGTCCAGTGCGATGATGACGTCCTTACCCATGATGTGCGCCTCCTATGATTTGTGTCAGATTTGTGATGTGATATTGTTCCATTGTCTGCGGCAGCGCGCGGACGATATCGCGGCAGGCATAGGGATCGACCAGATTTGCCGCGCCGACCTCGACGGCCGTGGCGCCTGCCAGCATCAGCTCCAGCACGTCCTGCGCCGACTGCACACCGCCCATGCCGATGATGGGGAGCTTCACCGCCTCGTACACCTGCCAGACCATCCGCACGGCCAGCGGGAAAATGGCGGGGCCGGACATGCCGCCGGTCTTGTTTGCAAGCAGCGGACGCTTGGTGCGCAGGTCGATGCGCATACCCATCACGGTGTTGATGAGGCTCAGCGCGTCTGCGCCTGCGTCCTCACATGCGCGCGCGATGTCGGTGATGCTCGTGACGTTCGGGGAGAGCTTGACGATCACGGGCTTCTTGACGGCGTCCCGCACCGCCCGCGTCACGGCGTATGCCGCCTTCGGGTCGGTGCCGAAGCTCATGCCGCCGCCGTGTACGTTGGGGCAGGAGATGTTGACCTCCAGCCAGCCGACCTGCTCGCAGGCGTCGAGCTTGCGGCAGACCTCCACATATTCCTCCGTGGAAAAGCCGCTGACGTTTGCCATGACGGGCTTGTGAAAGACCGGTTTGAGCTTCGGAAGCTCCGTCTCGATCACGGCGTCCACACCGGGGTTTTGCAGGCCCACCGCGTTGAGCATCCCGCCCGCCATCTCCGCAATGCGCGGCTGGGCGTTTCCGAGACGCATCTGGCGCGTTGTGCCCTTGAAGGAGAACGTGCCGAGGCAGTTGATGTCGTACAGCTCCGCGAATTCATATCCGTAGCCGAAGGTGCCGCTGGCGGGGATGACCGGGTTTTCCAGTTCGATGCCGCAGAGTGTTACCGCCGTATTTACCATACCAGCTCCTCCTTCCGGAATACAGGCCCCTCCTTGCAGACACGGCGGGGGCCGTTTACCGTCTCAATGGTGCATCCCATGCACGCGCCGAAGCCGCAGCCCATGCGCGCCTCCAGACTCAAAAATCCGGGCTTGTCCGACGCGGCGCACAGCGCGCGCAGCATCGGCAGCGGGCCGCAGGCGCAGAAGCCGTCGTAGCGCTCCGGCAGCGCGTCGGTGACAAAGCCGCGCACGCCGAGGCTTCCGTCGGCGGTGGCGACGATCGTCTGAACGCCGAGTGCATGGAACGCATCGTCATAAAAGCGTTCGCTTGCCGTGTTGAAGCCCAGGATCGCGACCGGCGTTTTGCCGGCTGCCAGCAGCCGCTTTGCAAGGCCGTACATCGGCGGTACGCCGATGCCGCCGCCGATCACCAGCGTGACATCCTTGCAGGCGGCGGGGTCAAAGCCGTTTCCAAGACCGCTCAGCGCCGAAAGCACATCGCCTGTCGCACAGCGGGAGAGCCAGTCGGTGCCGCTGCCGACCACCTTATAGAGGATGGTCACGCTGCCCTCGTCCCAGTCGCACACCGAAAGCGGCCGCCGCAGGAAAAAGCCCGGGAGCTTCAGCTCCAGAAACTGTCCCGGCGCGGTGATGGCCGTGGTGTCGCCCAGAAGGCGCAGCCGGTAGACGCCCGGTGCGATGGGCGCGTTTTCCGCAACGGTATAAAAAATCTCTTTCAATGTCCTTCCTCCTCCCAGACGATGTTTCCGCCGATCATGGTCATTTTGCAGACGCCCGTCAGCTCCACGCCGGCAAAGGGCGTTGCACGCCCCAGCGTGAAGAACTTCTCCGGGTTGACAATATAGCGCTCGTCAAGCGCGAACGCGGTCAGGTCGGCGGGCTGACCGGCCGCAAGCTCCGTTCCGCAGCCGAAGCGGCGCATCGGCGCGTCGTGCATCAGCTCGAGGAGCCTGGAAACGGGCACGATGCCCGGCTTTACCAGATATGTATACGCCGCCGCAAACGACGTCTCCAGTCCCACAACGCCCATGGCACTCTTTTCAAGGCCGCGCGATTTTTCCTCGCGGCTGTGCGGCGCGTGGTCGGTCACGAGCATGTCGATCGTGCCGTCCAGAATGCCCTCGATCAGCGCGTCCCGGTCAGCCCTGTCGCGCAGGGGCGGATTCATTTTGAAGCGCCCGTCCTCCTGAAGATCGTCCTGCGTGAAGGCGAGGTAGTGCGCCGCCGTCTCACACGTCACGTCCACACCGCGCCGCTTTGCGCGGCGGAGGAGCTCCACACTCTCCTTGGTGGAGACGTGGCAGACGTGATAGGCGCAGCCGGTCTCCTCCGCGAGGCGGATGTCGCGTGCGATCTGGCCCCATTCGCTTTCCGAGCAGATGCCGCGGTGACCATGTGCGCGCGCATACGCGCCGTCGTGGATGTAGCCGCCGCGCAGAAGGCTGTTGTCCTCGCAGTGTGCGGCCAGAATTTTGCCGAGACGCCTGCATTCCAGCATGGCCTCGCGCATCAGGCTCTCGCTCTGGACGCCCTTGCCGTCATCGGAAAATGCGACCACATCCGGCGCCATGTCCGCGAGGTCTGCAAGGCGCTCGCCGCGCTCGCCGACGGTGATCGCGCCGTAGGGGTGTACATGCACGGCGGCGCTCTTGCCGATCAGCCGCCGCTGCACATCCAGCGCCGCGCGGCAGTCGGGGACGGGGTCAAGGTTCGGCATCGCCGCGACGTGCGCAAAGCCGCCGTGCGCCGCCGCCAGCGTCCCGGAGCGGATCGTCTCTTTATAAGAAAATCCCGGCTCACGAAGATGTACATGAACATCTACGAAACCGGGAAATAAAACAGAATGATGAAGATCAACAGAAACAGTATCAGCGGGGCAGGAAATACGATCCCCAATGGAAACAATTCTGCCATCTGCAACCAATACTTCCGCCGAATGAAACACGCCATGCGTCAAAACCTGTGCGTTCGTCAAGTGGTAGCGCATTGCCATGTCCTCCTTTTTTGTGCTTGGAGCATTATATCGGACGGCATGCAGAATGTCAAGGGGTTCACGGCGCAAATTCGGCACATTCCGCGTTTTAGGGGATATTGTTTTCTAATGGCGGTTATTCGTCCTGCTGCTTTTCTTTGATCTTTTGATTCATCTTCTTTGCCTGAATCATCATCGGGATAAAACGTATGGCCCAGATGACAAATGCAGAGATGACCTGAATCGCAACAACTGCCAGAGTTGCAAGCATGCCTTTCTGCGTCGGCAGCCCAACGCACAGAAAAGAAGCTCCGATCATGACCGTGCAGCCGATGCCCATGTGGATCAGCACCTTGAGCCACATTTTCAGTTTCGTTTCGTATACCACAGCCGGAATCCCGAAGCCTATGCCGATGATGACAGCATTAAGTCCTGCTCTTGCGATACCGTATCCACTTGCAAACTTTTCCTCTCCGCCAATCAGTCCAAAAACGATACAGTATATTAAGAACACTACCGCTGCTATACGCACGCCTGCCATCGCTGTTTGAGCAATCTTTTTCATTTTGCCTATACCTCCTTATAATCCCAGATAGTTTTTGAAAGCGGGCAAATACTTCCGCGAAATGTAATCCTTGCAGCCGTTCTTCATAACCAGAAGCATCATATCTCCGAATGCAGGTTCCACACGCTCAAGATAATGCAAATTAACAAGGGTTCCTCTTGAAATCCTTAAAAATCCTTTTCCAAGGATTTCTTCAAACTCGTACAGCCGCCTGCCGCCGTCATACCGCTTCGTCTTGGTATATACGACCGTCTTTTCGTTTTCCACCCGAACCATGTAAATTTCATCGGGTCGAAGCACGATGATACTGTCGTTTTCCTTTACGGGGATTACATCAGGGATCTCCTTTTCGAGCAGTGCCGCTGTGCGGCGGATTTCCGGGGTTATCTCACTCGCATAGATCACGGCATACGGCTCTTTGGCTTCGGGCAGCACCTTGATTTCGACTTTCATGAGTATCACCTCGTTTCTCTTGCCCTTGCAAGCATATTATAACGGAAGTGTCCGGTTTTGTCTTGGATTCGTCGGTAAGTGGTCAATTTGGGCGGGTAAGATGCGGTTTGCGTATGGCAAGCGCGGACGCCGGTCAGGAGCGGTTCGTCGGGAACGCGGTGATGCGATTTTTCCGGGGCACGGAGAGGCCGGAGCCGTCGCCGTTTTTTGCAAAATAGAAGAAATATCCGTATCTCGGGTCTGCCTTGAAAAGCGACAGCTCCGCCTCTGTGAACGTGCCGACAACGACTGTGAAATACCGCTTTTCGCCCTTTCCCTGATAGGTCCAGCACTCTGCCGAAGAAAGCGCGTAGCCTTCGGCAAGGAGGCGCTGATATTCCTCCGTTTTCTGTTCGCCGGACAGGGGCTTTCCGTCCTCATAGACGGTGAACGCCAGGAGAAACGCGGCCCTTTTGCCGGAGTAGTGCGTGCGCGCCTCTCTTACAGCGCTTTCAAAAAGGGTTTCTCCGGCATTGGGAACGCGATAAGCGCCGTCGGATGCGGACGGATAGCGGCTGACGAGCCGTATGCCGCTTTGCGCCGGGAGAAGCAGGAGGATGCCGGCGGCGGCCAGAACGAGACAGGCCGCGGCAGCGGTCAGGCGCACCCACCGGCGCTTTGCGGCTGCTCCGGCGGGCTTTTCAGGCATAGGATCGCGGATGTGTTCCTTTTTCATGGGGCACAGACCTCCTTTTTGTTTTTTCTGTACCTGCTTTGCGCAGATCCCTTCATAAATATATGACGAAAAAACATGGGGCGCGTTTCGCACTTGAGCGCTTTCCAAAAACTTTTTTGACAAGCGAAAGCCGCGCAGCCGATGTGTTCGGCTGCGCGGCTCAGACTGTCAAGAAACCTCGTAGAGTTCGCGCCCGCAGGCAGGCGCAGCCTCACGTCAGCGGGGCATTTGCGTTTTGCAGGGTAAAGACAAAGACGGGATTCTGCGCCTTCATGAGCTGATACGGCCCTGCGGCGGAGGATCTGGAGATCTGCACCAGAGTGCAGGACGCCGTCTCAAATTCCGCCATGCAGGCGCTCAGCGCGCCGGCGGACTCCAGCGTGACCGCCGTTGCGACGATGCGGACGCGCGGGTTTTTCCGAAGCGCAAGCCGCAGGATCTCCCGCAGGCCGCCTGCCGTGCCGCCGAGGAACACATGCGTCGGCGCAGGAAGCTCCTCGCACGCCTGCGGCGCGGTCCCGGCGACGATGGTGAGATTTTCTGTGCCGAAATGCGCCTTGTTTTCCTGAAGCAGGCTCAGCGCCTGCTCGTTTTTTTCAATGGCGTAGACCATGCCGCGGTCGGCTTGCAGCGCCATCTCAATGGAGACGGAGCCCGTGCCCGCGCCGACGTCCCAGCAGACGGCGTCGCGCGTGAGCTGCAATTTGGACAGGCAGATGCTTCGCACCTCGCTCTTGGTCATCGGGACGAGTCTGCCCTGCTCCTGCCGGCGCAAAAACGCCTCGTCCGGCAGCCCGTGCGTCACGACTGCGTCGGGGTGTGCATTTTCAATGAGCGCCACGCTGAGCTTGTCGAAGCTCCTCGCAGCCAGCTCTGCGGCGGTGCCGGAGGTGATCCGTTCGTCCGGATAGCTCAGGCGCTCACCCACATGGACGCGCACCTCGGAAAGCCCTGCCTCCGCAAGACGGCTGCAAAGGGCCTGCATACCGCCGTCGCCGCCGACCAGCGCGAACACCTTGTGATTGGCGCGCACTGCGCGGGCGATGTCGTGCGCTCTGCCGTGCAGGCTGACGACTGCGGCGTCGTCATAGCTGACGCCGAGGCGCGCGCAGAGATAGCTCATGGAGCTGAGACCCGGGAGCGTTGTGACCTTGCAGCCGCTCAGCAGCGGAAGGAGCTTCTTCGCGCCGCTGAAAAAGCCGGTGTCGCCCGAGAGCACAACGGTAAAGACCCGGCAGTCCGGCCGGGCATGTATGGCGGCGGCGATGTCATCCGGCGCGATGGCGGCGCAGGTCTGCTGGCCGGGACGCGCCACGGCGTCCAGCATCCGGCGCGCGCCGATCAGGCACTCTGCCCGCCGGATGGCGTCGCGGACGCTGTGTGTCTGGGCGTCCTCGCTTCCCGGGCCGATGCCGGCAAGATAGATTTCCGGCGCCGGACACAGACCGAAGCGCTCGCAGAGCATGGTGACGGTCTGCGTCAGATCAGCGCCTGCTTCCTGCTCCGGCGGACGGCCGATCACGACAAGGCGCGCGCCCGCTTTTTTCGCGGCGGACGCCTTTTCTTCAAAGCCGCCGGGCGCGCCGCCGTCCTTCGTGACGAGCCAGCGCGCCTGGATGCTGCGGAGCATGGCGGCGTTCATATCCTCTGAAAACGGCCCCTGCATCGCGAAAACATGCGAGGAGGGGAGTCCTGCCTGCGTGCACGCCTCCAGCGACGAGGCGATCGGCAGAACACGCGCCCAGACGCGCTCGGAAAAGCCGCTCAGCGGCTGATAGAGCGCGAGCTCCTTGCTGCCGGTCGTCAGCAGGATATTCCCATCCGTCTGCTGCAAAAAGCGGACGGCGTCCTGCGTGCTTTCGACAAACACCGCGTCCCCGGAAACGGCGGACGCGCCGCGCAGCAGCCGCCAGTGCGCCGTCCCGGTCTGCTCACAGGCGCGCGCGATGCTCCTTGTGATGGACGCTGCATACGGATGCGTTGCGTCGATCACGAGGTCAAAGCGCTCGCGCGACAGCATGGCAACGATCTCATCGACCGGGAGCTTTTTTGCCGAGACCGTCAGATGCTCCGACTCCGGAAGGAGCGTCTGGCCGTAGTCCGTCGCGACGCAGACCGTCGCTTCGCACGGCAGCGTGCTCAAAAGCTCGGTGAGCTTTCTGCCCTCGGTCGTGCCGCCGAACACACAGAATTTATACATCGCGGTATCCTCGCGGCGTGACGAGCTCGTCTGCGACGAGCTTCGTGGCGGCGTTGCCGATGAAAACGGTGCAGAACATGTCGATCTGCGCCGTTTTGAGCGCGCCCAGCGTCAAAACGCGGCGGCTCTGGCCCTCGCGGCCGATGTTGCGGACCACGCCGCACAGCCGGTCCTCCGGCAGCACGCGCAGAAGGATCTCGCACGCCCGCTTGAGATGGTCGGGCCGGCCGTGGCTGGCGGGGTTGTAGATCGCGATGGAAAGGTCGGCCTCCGCCGCGCACAGCAGCCGCTTTTCGATTTTTTCCCACGGCGTCAGCCGGTCGGAGAGGCTGATGACGGCAAAATCGTGCGTCAGCGGGGCGCCGAGCACCGCCGCTCCGCTGCATGCCGCCGTCAGGCCGGGCACGACGGTGATCTCCGGCTGTGTGCTTTCTCCGCGCAGCTCATAGACGAGCGCGGCCATGCCGTAGATGCCGCTGTCTCCGGAGCAGACCAGCGCCACCCGCTTTCCCTCCTGCGCCAGCTCCAGCGCCATCCGGCAGCGCTTTGCCTCCTGCGTCATCGGCGTGGAAACACACGCCTTTTCCGGATAGCGGCCGCGAACCAGCTCCACATACACCGGATAGCCGACGATCACATCGCACGCCGCCAGCGCCCGATCGGCGGCGATCGTCATATTTTCATAGTTGCCCGGGCCGATGCCCACTACGGTCACGTTTCCCAAAGTCTACCTCCCAATGCTCCTGCGCCGCCGCGACGGTCACGCCGTTCAGCGCGGTTTTTTTCACAAGCAAGCGCTCCGCGCCAAGCAGCGCCGCGCGCTCGCAGACATTCTCAACACCCGTCACAGACCGGACGAACTGCGACGCGGAAAACTCCCCCGGAACGGCAAGCAGCTCCGAGGCGGAGTAAAACCGGACGGGCCAGCCGTGCTCCCGGCATGCTGCCAGCAGTCCCGGCTCGTCCTTTTTCAGGTCGATGGAATACACGCCGGAGATCGCCTCCGGAAACAGGCCGTTTTCCGCAAAAACCGTCTGGATCGCCGTCTCGACGGCCTCCTTCGGCGTGCCGCGGCGGCAGCCGATGCCGACGCGCAGCACCTGCGGGACGAGGTGGAGCGTGTCTTCAAACGGGTTTTCTCTGCGGCAGCCGATGTAGATGCCAAGGCGTCCCGCATCCGACCGGAACAGGCCGGACGGAAGCGGCCCCGTTACCGCCGCCTCGCAGCAGAAGGGGACGTCCCGCTCCAGAATCGCAGCGGAGACGGCCTTTGCAAGCCGCATATCGTCCAGCCGGAAGCCGTTCTGAGCCGCCCACGCATCCACCGAAAAGCGGCCGTTTACATCGGTCGCCGTTGTGATGACCGGCGTCGCGCCGAGCGCCTCCGCCAGCTCCGCGGTCAGGGCGTTTGCGCCGCCGATGTGCCCGGAAAGGAGCGAAATGGCGAACCTCGCCCGCTCGTCGATGCAGACGACCGCCGGGTCGGTGCGCTTGTCGCGCACGTAGGGCGCGATCTCGCGCACGGCAATGCCGCACGCACCGACAAAGATCAGCGCGTCGGAGGAGGAAAAGGCCTGCCTGTAGACCGCCTTCTCAAGCGGCAGAAAGCCGTCCTCCGCCAGCCGTGCCGCCGCGTAGCAGACCGCGCTGTCCTCCCGCCGGGCGGCAAGGATTTTGCGCACGGTCTGACAGCCGGTGCGGCTGTAGGCAAAGAGCGTCAGCCTCATTGCGTGGCCTCGCGGAACTCCGTCGTAAAGCCGGGATGGTACAAAAGAGAGCGCATATACTCGTCGCCGAGGCACCCGCCGACCACGATCAGCGCCGTCTTTTTCAGCTCGTTCCGCGTGGCTGTCTCATGGAGCGTGCCGACGGTGCAGCGGAAGATGCGCTCGTCCGGCCATGTGGCCTTATAGACGATCGCCGCGGGCGTCTGCTGCGTGTATCCGCCCGCGAGAAGCTCCTCTTGCAGCGTCTTCGTCAGAGACGTGCTGAGAAAGAGCACCATCGTCGCCTGATGCCGGGCGAGCGCGCGGATGCTCTCGCGCTCCGGGACGGGCGTGCGCCCGGCGGCGCGTGTGATGATGACAGTCTGGCTCACATCCGGCAGCGTGTACTCCGCGCGCAGCGCGGCCGCCGCGCCGCAGAAGGCGCTCACGCCCGGGCAGACGTCGTATGCGATGCCAAGGGCCTCCAGCGCGTCAAACTGCTCGCGCACCGCGCCGTAGATGCTGGAGTCTCCGGTGTGCAGGCGAACGGTCGTCTTCCCGGCGGCCTCGGCGTCGCGGATCACGTCGATCACCTGCTCCAGCGTCATTTCGGCGCTGTTGTGGATCGCGCAGTCCGGCTTTGCGTAGGACAAAAGCTCCGGATTGACCAGTGAACCTGCATAGATGATCACGTCCGCCGTGCCGAGCAGCTTTGCTCCGCGCACCGTGATCAGATCGACCGCGCCGCTTCCGGCGCCGACAAAATGTACCATATTCAGTCCTCCCTGATTGTATGCAGCAGCGTCTGCGCCTGCGGCGTTTGGCAGAGCAGACCGTATTCCTTTGAAAAGACGATCGCACCGATTGCGAACTCCTCGCCGCAGCGATGCTCCAGCATCCACGCGATGCGCGCGGAAAGGCGCGTGAGCACCGCCTCGCAGAGGCCGTCCTCCTTTAAGATGCGCAGTGCGTCATCGCACGTCGCGCAGTCGAGCAGCGTCTGCGCCCGCGCCGCAGAAAGCCCCAGCGCGGCGGCGTGCGCCGTCAGGATCTCCATCCGGCAGTCGCCGAATTTGGAGTGCGTGTTCCACATGCCGCCGGCGAGCTTGACGAGCTTTCCGATGTGCCCCACCAGAAGCGCCCCGCGAAAGCCCAGCTCGCGGCAGATATCCAGCGCCTCGCCGATAAAATTCGAGGTCAGCACCGCCGTCTCGGGGTTTATGCCGATGGCGTCACGGATATAATCCGCGCCGTAGTTTCCGGGCGTGAGCAGGACATAGTCCACACCGCTCTCGCGCCGCTGGCGCAGCTCCACGCGGATGGTGTCCACAAGTGCCTGCTCACTCATGGGCTCAACAATGCCGGTGGTGCCGAGAATGGAGATGCCGCCCACAATGCCAAGCCGCGGATTGAACGTTTTTCTGGCAAGCGCCTCGCCCTCCGGCACCGAAACGAGAATTTCGATCCCGCCGGGGTAGTCCAACGCGCGGCAGACCTCCTCGACATTTTCCCGGATCATGCGCCGCGGCACGGAGTTGATGGCCGCCGCGCCGACCGGCTGGTCGAGACCGCGCTTCGTCACGCGGCCGACGCCCTGCCCGCCGTCAATGGTGACGCCGGGGGCGTCTGTCCGCCGCGCACGGGCAAAGACCAGCGTGCCGCGCGTTGCGTCGGGGTCGTCGCCGCTGTCCTTGCGGATGGCGCAGGAGACGGCGTCCGCCTCCATTTGGATCTCCTCAACCGAAAGCTCCAGCCGGATGCCCTTCGGCGTCAGAAGCGAGATGCGCTCCTTGCGTCTGCCGCTCAGGAGCATCCACGTCGCCGCCTTTGCGGCAGCCGCCGCGCAGGAGCCGGTCGTGTAGCCGAGACGGAGCTTTTTTCCGTCCTTGACGATGTATTCTTCCATCTCAGCGCCGGATCTGGTAGAGCAGTGCGTTGCAGATCGCGGCAGCGACATTGCTGCCGCCCTTGCGGCCGCGCGCGATGATGTAGGGCGCGCGGTGCTGCGCGAGGATCAGTTCCTTGCTCTCGACCACGTTGACAAAGCCGACCGGGACGCCGATGATGAGGGCAGGGTGGAGGGCGTCTGCCTCCATCAGCTCCTCCAGCGCCGCCAGCGCCGTCGGCGCGTTGCCGATGGCGAAGATGCAGGGCTTTTGCAGGCGGGCCGCCTTTTCCATCGAGACGAAGGCACGCGTCACGCCGCGCGCCTTTGCCTCGGCTGCAACGTCCGCGTCCGACATAAAGCAGTGCACCTCGCCGCCGAGCGAGGCCAGAATGGTCTTGTTGATACCGGCCTTTGCCATCTGCGTGTCGGTCACGATGTCGCAGCCCGCGCGCAGCGCCTCGATGCCGGTTTTGACGGCGTGCTCCGAAAACACGAGATTGTCCGCGTAATCAAAATCCGCCGTCGTGTGGATGGCGCGCTTGATGACAAGCTCGTTCTCCGGGTCCAGCACTCTGTCTCCGAGAATTTGCGTGATGATCTCAAAGCTGCGCGCCTCGATCTCCATCGGTTTGATTTTTTCCAGCATGGCTCTCCTCCTTCTGGCACGCCTCATAAAACCGGACGGCAAAGTCCGGATTTGCATAAAAATGAAAATGCGGGAAGCCCGCGTAGAGCGTTTCGGTCGCGTGGACGCAGGGCCAGCTCCTGCCAGACGGCTTTTCCGCCGTGAAGGCATTTCCGGTGTCGTCCGCGTCCCAATGGTGAAATTCGTGCGCCGGGATGCTCTGTCCCGCGCGGCACAGAAGCGTGTCCTGCCGCGCCGTCAGGCGCACATAGCCAAAGCGCGTCAGCCGTCCCATGTCGCGGCATCCGCCGCGGAGCACGCCCGCCATGGGGAAGTCCGCGATTTTTTCCGTCAGATACATAAATCCGCCGCACTCTGCGATGCAGGGAAGCCCGCCTGTGACGGCGCGGCGGATGCTTTCGCGCATGGCCTTGTTTTCACTGAGCTGCCGCGCGTAAAGCTCCGGGTATCCGCCACCGAGGCAGAGCCCGTGCAGCCCCGCCGGAAGCGCCGTGTCCTCGAGCGGGCTCAGCGGCACAAGCTCCGCGCCGAGCCTTGTCAGAAGCTCCAGACTGTCCTCATAATAAAAGCAGAACGCCTTGTCTCTGGCAACGCCGATGCGCACGGGCCGGGCAAAGCGCGGCGGCACATACGGCGCATAGGAGACCGGCTCCGCCGCGCGCGCCAGCTTCAAAAGCCCGTCCAGATCGATGCTCTTTTCAGCCTCCTGCGCAAGACGCTGCATTTTTTCGCGCAGATGCGCCACCTCTGCGGCGGTCACGAGGCCGAGATGGCGGCTTTCCAGCGCGCAGTCCGGGATCTGCGGCAGGAAGCCGAGCGCCCGGATGCCGAAGCGCTCCTCGATCGCACGCGCCAGCGGCGCGTAGGTCATGGCGGTGCAGCTGTTGAGGATGACGCCGCAGATGCGGCTTTCCGGCATGAACTGCAAAAAGCCCTGTATGAGCGCCAGCACGGACAGCGCCGCGCCGCGCGCCGGAGCGACCAGAACAACGGGGCTTTTTGTCATTTGCGCGACCTCGAACGTGCTTGCGCGCGAGGAGGTCATGCCAAGACCGTCATAATAGCCCATCACGCCCTCGATGACCGTCACATCGCAGCCCGCGGCATTCTGATGCAGGAGCTGGCGCAGCATATCCTCCTCAAAAAAGAAGGCGTCGAGGTTGGAGCTTTTGGCGCCGATGATGCGGCTGTGGAACATGGGGTCGATGTAGTCCGGCCCGCATTTGGCCGCGCCGACGCGCAGGCCGCGGTTCACGAGCGCCTGCAAAACGGCGCACGTCACGGTTGTCTTGCCGCAGCCGCTGTTTGTCCCGGCCAGAACGAGCCGGGAAATGGCATACTGCATGGCGGCCTCCTATTCTGACACGACGATGGTCGCGAAATATCCGATGTCCGCAGGGAGCTTTTCAAGGTCCTCGACGATCTTCTGCGTCGGAAGACCGCAGTCCGCCACCAGCGCGGCCTTATCTGCAAGCCCATGCCGCTTCAGCGCCTGCACGCTCTGTTCGATCGCGCTGCCGGATTTCATCAGCACCTTCGTCCCCGGAAGCGCCAGCGCGGTGTCCAGATCCATGCCGCTTGCCGGGATGATGTGCAGCGGCAGATCCATCTCCGTCAGGCTCCGGCCGAGCTGCGCGGCGACCGCGCAGAAGCTCGTGACGCCGGGCAGCATACAGGCGGCAAAGCCGTCCTTTTGGATCTGGTCAAACATGTAAAATGCCGTTGCATAGACGCTCACATCGCCGAGATTCACCATCGCCACGTCCAGCCCGGCCGCCAGCTTTTCCTCGATCTGCCGCGCGGCGGCGCGGTAGCTTTCCTGCCGCACGGACGCATCGCGGGACATGGTGAACCGGAGCGGCAAAATTTCCTTGCCGTCCAGCGAAACCGCGCCGCGCGCGATGTCCAGCGCCAGCATCTGGCCGCTTTTTGTCTGCGGTGCGGCGATTACCGGGCAGCGTTCAAGGCATCTGCATGCCTTGACGGTCATCAGCTCCGGGTCGCCGGGGCCGACGCTGAGTGCATAAAAGGTTCCGTATTTTTCGTTCATAACAACCTCACGGTACAAATTTCAGCGTATCAAAGCAGGGGTCATACTTTCCCGGCTCCATGTGATAGAGCCGCGCGATGTACTCCTGCGTAAAGACCTCGTCCGGCGTGCCGACGCGGTCGATCTTCCCGTCTGCCACGCAGACCACGGTGTCGGAAATGCGGGCAGCCAGCTCCAGCTCATGCAGCGACATCAGGATCGCCAGATTTTTCTCCCGCACCATCCGCTTGAGGATGCTCAGAAGCTCCAGCTTGTAGCGGATGTCGAGATAGCTCGTCGGCTCGTCGAGCACGATCAGCTCCGGCTGCTGGCAGAGCGCGCGCGCCAGCAAAATGCGCTGGCGCTGGCCGTCGCTGATGTCGGAGAACGGCCGGTCGGCAAACGACTCGGCGTTCACCTGACAGATGGCGTCTTGCACGATCTGCTTGTCCGAGGCCTGCAGGATGCCGAGCCGTCCGGTATAGGGGTAGCGTCCCGTGCTGACCACGTCCCGGCAGGTCATCAGCTCCGGCTCCATCCGGGCCGTCATCAAAATGGCCATGCGGCGGGCGATGTCACTGCGGCTGCGGGCGCACATGTCCTGTTTGTCGAGCACAACGCTTCCCGACACACGCGGAAGCTGCCCGACGATGGTTTTGAGAATGGTCGATTTGCCGGAGCCGTTCGGCCCGATGAGCGTCACGATCTTTCCGCGCTGCACGCACAGCGCCACATGCTCAATGAGGGCGCGGCCGCTGTAGCCGACCGATAAATCAGTTGTTTCCAGATAGGCGTTCATGTCAGCCTGCCTTTCTGTGGATCATCATGTAGATCACGACCGGTGCGCCGAACACGGCGGTCACGGAGCTGATGCTGACCTCGGTCGGCGCAAACGCCGTGCGTGCGATCAGGTCGCAGAACAGGCAGAATACGCCGCCGCCGAGCCAGCAGGCGGGGATCATAAAGAGCGGCTCCGCCGTCCGGAACAGCGACTTCATCAGGTGCGGCACCGCAATGCCGACAAAGGAGATCGGCCCTGCAAACGCGGTCACACATGCCGAGAGGACGCTCGAAAGCAGGATCAGCGCCGCGCGGAAGTGCTTGATCGGCACGCCGAGATTCTGCGCATACGTCTCGCCGAGCTGATAGGCACGGATCGGCTTGGAGAGGAAAAAGACAAGGATCAGCGTCACGGTACACACATGGCCCATCGTCCGCACGTTTTCCCAGCTCATGCCGGAAAACGAGCCCATGGACCAGTTGTGCAGGTTCACGATGTTGGAATCGTCCGCAAACGTGACGAGAAGATCCGTCAGCGCCGAGCAGATATACCCGATCATCACGCCGCAGACGACGAGCAGGCTCATCCGCTTGACCTTCTGCGAGATGGCGAGCACGAAGCCCATCGAGAGCATCGCGCCCAGAAACGCCGCCAGAATGAGCCCCCCGGAGGACGAGACGATCCCGCGGCTGAGCAGCACGATCATCGCGATCGAGACCGTCAGCTTTGCGCCCGAGGAAATGCCGAGCACGAAGGGGCCGGCGATGGGATTGTGGAAAAACGTTTGCAGCAGATATCCCGACACCGACAGCGCGCCGCCCAGCAGCATCGCCGCCAGGATCCGCGGCAGGCGGATGTTGAGCAGGATCCTGCGCTGGCTGAGATCCCCACCGCCGAGAAAGATCTCTTTTATTTCAGACGCGGACAGCCGGACGCTGCCCGCCGCAACATTCCAAATCAAAAAAACGATCAAAAGCAGAAGGAGCAGCACAAAACCGCCCCATATCCTTGTCGTTCGGCTCTGTTTCATGCTGCTCCTCCAGTCGTTATGTGAGTTTGTGCAAAAAATAAAGGTCGCTGCTGTCCTCGTCGGTCAAAATCGCGTGGACATCCAGAATCATGTTGCCCAGCGCCAGCGACTGCTGATAAAAGTTCTTGGAAATGCACCAGACATTGCCGCTCTGAACGGCCTTGAAATCTGCAAGCAGCGGGCTTTTGGCAAGAAGCTGCTCGATCGTTTCGATCTCTCCGTCGATGGTGCTGTTGTAGATCAGAATGTCGGCGTCCAGCGCCGTGTGATAGAACGACTCCATCTGCACGGTCATGGTGGACATCGCATTTTCCTCGTCCGTCTCGTCGAACGACACATACTCGCCGCCCGCCATCCGAATGGCCTTGGCGATGTAATCGCCGGACTTGCGGACGTTGACTGCGCCGCTCGTCGTGATGTAGAAAAACGCCACGCGCTTGCCGGTCGGCGTCTGATCAAGCACGCCGTCAAGACTTTGCATGAGCTGCGCGAAATATGCCTCGGCCTCGGCGTCCTTGCCTGCGAGCGCGGCATACAGCTTCAGCCACTCCATGCGGCCGAGCGGCTCCGGCTCATAGCTCGAACGCTCCACCAGCACGGGAATGCCAAGCGTCTGGAGCTGCTCGATGACCGCCGGCGTGTGATAGATCATCGTGTTCTCAATGGCAAGATCACAGCCGTTTGCCAGAATGGTCTCATAGTCGGGCGCGGAATATTTTCCGGCGTAGACCATGGCCCCGGCCTGCATCGCGGCCTTTGCCTCGTCGATATACCAGTCCTTTTCCTTCTGGCTGCTGAGCGTGATCCTGCCGACCTCGCCGAGCTCGCGGAAATAGTCCATGGCCGCCGTTGCGACGAGGTAGATGTGCTCGAGCGGCTGCTGGAGCACCGTCACATCCGCCGGAACGTCCTCCGGCACGGCTGCGTCCTCCGGCACGAGCAGAAACGTCTGGTCGTCGCCGATCGTCAGCCGCGTATAGCCGCGTTTGTCGCGGCAGATGGTAAACTGCGTTGCGTAGGAAAGCGCGGCAGGCTCGTCAAACGTCAGCTCCTGCCACGAAGGCGCCGTCTTTGCAGGCTCGCTTGGAGCCTGCGCTGCGGAGGGCGCCTGCGGCGGCTGCGGTGCAGGCGCCTGCGGCGGCTGCGGTGCAGGCGTCTGCGCCACACAGGCGGCGCAGACCGTCAGAAGCGCTGCAAGCAGCGCCAGCATCCATTTTCTCATTCCGCGGCCGTCAGGGAGGCGGAGTCAAAGTTCAGCGTGTACTCGATCTCGTGCGGCGTGCTCATGGCGGTGGTGTCGCCGATGACGGTCAGCTCCGTGTCAAACGCTGCCACGGGGATCTCGAACGTCGAGCCGTTCTCGGTCGAGAGGACCTCATACTTCACGCCGTCTACGAGCATGTAGTCATACTTGCTGCTGCTCCAGACGATGGTTGCCATGGCCTTGCCGTCTGCAACGCGCAGCGTGCAGGGCGTCAGGACATAGGCCTTGCCGGAGCCGCCTGCAAAGGCGAGCTCCACGGTGTACGTGCCGTCCGCCAGACCGAGCTCCTGCACGGTCTTACCCTCGTCCTTCAGAGGCTCCGGATTGCTGACGGAGACCTTGTGGTCATACCAGACGCCCTTCTTGCCGATCAGCGCCAGATCGAACTCCGTGTCCAGTGCGGGCACCGGAACGTCAAAGCCGTAGACCTCGTCGGTCAGACCGTCGGAATATGTGACCGTGTCGGTCGTCGGCTGCAAAAGCTCTGCGCCCTCCTTCTGAGCGTCCTCGGCAAGACCCGGATAGAGGTTCTGAATGGTCTTGGAGACCAGACTCACATGGATGGTCATTTTGCCGTCCACGACATAGAGCGTGCCCTTGCCGTCGCAGGCCTCGTTCGTGTGGAACATGGAGCTGTCGGTGTGGAATTCTGCGGTGTAGACGCCGTCGGCGAGCGCGGGCTCGGCGGGGGTCTCCTCGACAGGCTCCTCGGCAGGCTCCTCGGCGGGCTCGGCGGGGGCATCTGCGGATTCATCGGGCGTCTGGGCGGTTTCGGTGTTCTGAGCGGGCTGCTCGGCCTGCGGAGCCTTCTGCGCGCAGCCGGTAAAGACGGCGGCAAGCATCAGAACGGCCAGAAGCAATGCACAAAGCTGTTTCATGATAATCTCCTCCTGCGAGTGCATTGCTCCGGAGAGGCGCGAGACCTCTCCGGAGCGATGATTTGTGTGAAATTTACGCGGTCAGCGCGTCGATGGCGGCCTTCGTGTGGGAGATGTAGAGCGCCTGCACGTCGGCGATCCCGCCGAGACCGGCGATCTGGCAGTCAACGGTGAGACCGGCGGCCTCAAACATGCTCTTCCAGGAATCTTCTTCCTCACCGGCCATGTCGTTGTTGGCATGGTCGCCTGCAACGACCATCAGCGGGCGCATGATGACGTTGGTGTAGCCGGCAGCCTTGACAGCCTCGATGACGGCCTCACAGGAGGTCTCCTCGGGCTCGCCTTCGACGGTGCCGATGAACACGTTCTCGTAGCCGAGAAGCTGCATCTGGGTCTGCATCTGGCTGTAGCTGACCTTGGCAACGTGCGCGGTGCCGTGGCCCATAAAGACGAATGCGGTGCCGGCTTCCTTGGCGGCGTCGAGGCTCTCAAAGTCGGAGTCTGCAACGGCAGCTGCAACGACAGCCTTGGCAACGGCTTCCTTGTCGTCGTTGATGACGGTGGCGTCGCTGCCGACCTCGCCGAGCAGCGGCTCAGCGATGGAGACGGACTCGAAATGCTCGCGGTAGTTGTCGATGGCTTCGCACATCTCGTCGTATTCCGCGCCGTGCATCAGATGCGTGGGCTGGACAACGAGGTTCTTGACGCCGTTTGCGACTGCGCGCTCAAGGGCCTGCTCCATGTTGTCGATCTTCTCGCCGTCACGCGCCTGAATGTGGTTGATGATGATCTGCGCGGTGAAGGCACGACGGACGGACCAGTCGGGGTTGGCTTCCTGCAGGGCGTCCTCGATGGCCTTGATGTCGGCCACGCGGCTGGCGTTGAAGGACGTGCCGAAGGAGACGACCAGCAGCTCGTTTTCGCCGATGTCGTCCTGGTTTCTGGGATCGTCCAGCGAAGCGTCGCCGGTGTCAAGGCCGAAGTAGTCGGGGCTGGCTTCCTCGCCCTCGACGAGTTCCTTCTGCGCATCGGTCAGAGCGTCCCATGCAGCCTTGGCGGCTTCACACTGGGCGTCGGTCTCCTCGGTGCGGGTCTGGACATAGATGGCGTCGATCATGGCTGCAACCTCGTCGGCCGCCTGCTGATCGAGCTCCTCCTGCGTGGGCTCCTCTTCGGCGGGCTCCTTCGTTTCTTCTTCGGCGGGCTCCGTGGTCTCGGGGGCTGCGGGGGGCTCGTTGGTCTCAGCCGGCTTCGTGTCGGACGGGGCCTCCACGCTCTTACAGGCGGAGAGCGTGCTCAGCAGCATCAGAGCTGCCAGCACAAGTGCAAGGATCTTTTTCATTGGGGTTCTACCTCTTTTCAAAATTGTTCTGAAAGAATATAAAAAACGGCTGCATTTCCGTAGCCGTTCTCCCTAGCTGTATCATCTGTTGTGCGCCAGAGCCGCAAAGCCCCGGAGCGCAGCACAAGCTTGCAGGAAGGTCAACCCGTAGACAGCGGATTTGAGATTCCACGCCAAGGCAGGTCTCCTGACTTTGATCATCGCCGTTCTGCCCTTCCCGGTTTCCCAGTGGTTATGCAGGACGGCTCCCATACACAGTGACTGTATCGCTCCGGATTCACACCGGATTCCCTCTTCGCCCGCCGGTTTAAGGCAGGCACCTTGACGCTACAATTCTATATTTTTTCAGACGAGCACATTATAGCACAGAACCGCCTTTTGTCAATCCAAGAAACACAATGGAAAAACAGGGGCTTTTTTGGCAGAACGCCTGCCCCCATATCCGCCGGCTATCCTTCCGATCTGCGAATATGCTCTCGAATCTCCGCTTCATGCTTCCAGCAATAAGCGTAGCTGTTTTTCATAAAGTCCTCGATGCTCTGACTTCTATACATGGTCTCCAATGTGTCGAGGAGTGGCTTCCCCGCAACGACCAAATCGAAGAAATAGGGATAGATGCAGCCGCCGTTTTCTCTTGGAAAGTACGGATTGATGGAGCTGAGCCGCTCATCCTTCATCACAGATTCGACCACCATCTCGCTCAGTATCCACTTGAGCGATGGCCGCTCATATTCGTCATAGCTATCCCCAAACAGCCGATTCCACACATAAAACCAAACAAAGTGTATGATTTCGTGTATTCCACCGCCGATAGCGCCTCTTTCGCTGTTCAGATAGAAAGTGTCGTAGCATCGTTCTTTCAAAAAGCGAGGCTCAACAGGATTCAGACTGACATTGCACTGTATATCATTGAATAGGCTTGCACAGTCCACGTCAAAAGCATCTGACAATGCTGCCGTGATCTGTTCCTTGCATATAGCCCAATGATGGGAATACAATGTCACCCTTTCGTTGATCGTATTTCCCTGCTCCACATAAACAGTCCGCATCGTTCGTTCAATGTAGTTCCTTCGCTCCGGGAAGGTCAGGCTTACAGCATAAGCTTTATCAAGCTGGGGATAGAAATGATATAAAGGCTCTGACCAAAAGGGCGACGTATCCTCGGACTGAAACGCCATAATGCGCTGAACCATATGGTCAACGCCGGGGTTTACAAAGGTTACCTCCATGCACTACACCTCCAACTCATATAAAGCCATGGACCGGCCATTGGGATAATCCAGAATATCCACGATTTTATAGCCTGCGGACAGATAGATCTTCCTGACGGCCTTCTCCTCCAGTCCCGTGTCCAGCCGGATATACCGAACACCACGCTTGCGGCACTCTGCCCGGATTGCCTCTGTGACCAGCTTTGTCATACCCATCCCGGAGAATTTGCGCCGCACGCAGAATTTATGAAGACAGGCAGCTTCATACTTGGGCGCATCGGGCCAATAGTCAGAATCGGCCCATTGAAGAATGAAAGCGCAGGCAACTTCGCCGTCAATCGTCCCTATGCAAAAATTTTCCGGCTGCGCATCGGGGGTGATCAATTCCCCCTCCGTCAGCCATTCATCGGGCCAGACACGGTGTCCCTGCTCCCGCCCCCCAAGCCGAAACCTCACGCATCACAGAGATCGCTTGTTCAACTTGATTGAAGCTGATCTTTAATGCACACATAACGCTCCGGTCCCCCAGTCAGTAGAAGCCTTTCCACCGAAACAGCTTCAAAAGGCTCTCAATATCATTATAATATAATAATATAAAATATACAATAACAGCACAACGGGCTTTTTCTGTCATTAACATTTTATTGAGGCCGCACGCCATGGAAAGCGGCCTCTGATTCTCTCCGGATACACCCTGGACGACACCGCTGCGCAGGGGGATAGAGCGTCACTCTGATGCGACACAAGACGATGCTTCAAAAGCGGAAAGCGAGAAAAAGCTGCCGGGGAGTTGCGCTCCCCGGCAGCTTTTGTATCTATGAAAGGGTGGCTTCCAAACGAGGTTCCCTTTAGCCGATCGCCGTGATGGTCGGCGCTGTCCAGGTCTTGAGCGCCTCCATATCCGGCGTATAGATACGCATAAAGAGGTGGAAGCCGCCGTCCGCGACCGGAAGCCAGTTCGTCGTGTCTGCCGGCGCGTCCTTTGACAAGATCACATCCACAGAGCCGTCGTCATTCCGCTTCAGCCCCGAGCGGTCGTTGATGCAGTAGCGGTCGATGGGGTTGTCGATAAGGAAATCGTCATCGCCGTATGCGGTAACCGACCAGAAGCCGCCATCAAGAACCTGCGGATCGCTCTCAAAGTGGAGCAGATAGGACTTCTCGCCCGTCAGGGGATTCCCGTCAGCGTCCTTATCCGTCTTGGGATACAGGGCGATCTCCACGGTATTTGCCCCAAGCCCGGCGATCGCCACGAGCGCACGGTAGGCATATTCCGTACCGAAATCCCCGATCGGCGCGCCGAAATAGCTCCACTGACCCAGCTTGTTGGAATACTTCATGCCCTCTGCCGCAAGCTTCGGCCGAAGACCCTGAAGCATCTCCTGCCAGCTTGCCTGCACATCCCCGGTCAGAACGGCTGCGTCAAATTTCATACCGGGGCCAACGCCGACTGCCGCGAGCTTTTCCAGCAGCTCTGCGTCGGCAGCGGACGGCGGGTTGCTCTCCATCAGCGCGTTTGCCTTGCTGAAGAATGTGACCGGGTCCAGCGAGAGGATCTTATTGACGGGAACATAGTTGTTTTCTTCCTGATAGCTTCCCTTCGGGGGCTGATACGCCTCTCCGCTCAGGTAGGCGGACAGCGGCAGGAGCTTCATGCCCGCCTGAATGGCATAGACATTCGGAAGATCCGCCTCGCCGGAGAGCACAGTCCTGGTGATGGACCACGCCATAGCGGTAGGAACATCGATGCGGGTCACGTCCTCCGGCAGGTCGCCGCTCCAATTTGCGCGCGTGATCGCATAGGCTCCGGCACGGTCGAGGACAGCGGCGGTGTTTGTCCATGCGTCAAGCACCTGCACCTTGCAGAAGCGATCCGTTTCCGGCAGCACATAGACCATCGGCTCCTCGCTCAGGTCGTACCACACCTGTGAGTAGATGGTGTCCACATTCGGGCTTACCACGTTTTTGAACTGCGCGTTGGCAAGCGCCACGCCGTGCATGAACTGATTGACAGGCGCCTTGCCGGGGACGGGCTCCTCCGTATTCGTTGCGGAGGTCATCGTTGCGTCCATCAACACCAGCGGGAATGCATAAATGTACGCCTCCTCGATGGTTTCCCACACATCTCCGGCAGGCAAAGCATCCTCCGGCTTGGCAGTCCCCGCGCAGCCGGACAGCAGTATGACCATGCAGAGCAGCAGTGCTGCGATTTTCTTCATAATATCCTCCTTATACAGAACAGATCGATCGACGGTCGGGGTTCTTGTCCGGCTGCATTACGGCTCGATGATGTTGAAATACAGGTCGAATGCCGCCATGCTGTCGCAAAGCGTCTGGAACAACGCCGCATCACCCTTTTCAACGGTGATGAGTTTTTCGATATTCTCCTGGTTTCCGCTCGTTATGGCAAGGATCCCGAGTCGGGGGGTAGAGAGCGTCAGGTCGGCGTCGTCCGAAAGTGCATCCTTATAGTACAGGAGCACGCCGTGGTGGATCTTGAGCAGATAATCGTCGCCGTCCGTCAGCTTGAGGTTTATGGTGAAGGAGCGGTCTTGGAGCTTTTCCGTATCCATAACGATACCCATGTAATCCAGCATGGTCTGTGCGTCCATGCCCTGCGCGGTGGTGCCGACGCCAAGCCGTGCCGCCTTCGGGTACTGCCCGGTGCCGTTTCGCAGCTCAAAGGCCGCCACGAGGTAAGCGTTTCTCCATGCGCCGGACTCCGCCTGATACCCAAGCTGCTCCAGCGCGTCCGCGCACAGGCAGCGGGCATCCCGGTTTTCCGGATCGGCAAATACCAGCGTGTTCGTGATCTGCGCGACCCACTGATACTCGCCCTTTTCATAATCGGCGCGCGCCATCTCAAGCACCTTGCCGGTGTCGCCGAGGTACGCCACGAGCTTTTTGGCATATTCGCTCGGCTCCAGCTCGTCCAGATGGATCGGGTTTGCGTCGTACCAGCCCATGTATTTCTGATAGACCGCCTTGACATTGTGCTTCAGCGTGCCGTAATACTGCCGGGTATACCATACCTTTTCCAAGTCCTCCGGCAGCCGGATCATGGCGGCGATCTCCGTGGAGGTGTAGCCCTCGTTGATGTACAAAAGGGTCTGGTCGTGGATGAACTTATAGACGGCGGCTGTGTTGGTCAGATATTCGCTGACGTTCTCTTTACCCCAATGGGGCCAGTTGTGCGCCTGAAAGACGACCTCGGCGTCGGGGAAGAGCGACTGCGCCTCGGTGATATAACGCGCCCAGCCGTTCGCGTCCCGCACCTCCGCGCCGCGCAGCGTATAGAGATTGTGCATCGTCCCGCTGCAATTCTCCGCCATCCAGAGGGCCTTGCTGTCGGGGAAATAGGTGTTCATCTCGGCAGGGGATTCCGTCCCCGGCGTCTGCTGGAAGATCACCCGCACGCCGTCAATGGTCGTTTCAAAAACCGGCTCTGCGACCTCGTAGCTCGGCGCAATATAGCCGACGCCGTTCTGCACCGCAGTCAGTCCGATGCCAACCGAAAGGCGGCCCTGCTCGCCATAGGGAAGCATGGAGCCATACTGCAAAAACGCCCGCCGCTTCATTGCCGTGCCGACAAAGACGTTTTCCTTCATCACTGCGTCCGCATAGCCCTTCGGCACGATGATCGCGGTCTTTCCGGAGGCGAGCTGCTCGTCAAGCGGCAGGCTGCGGTCCGCGACCTCCTCGGGCGCGATCAGTCCCTCGATACCGCCATAGTGGTCCACATGCGCATGGCTGACCACAACGGCGACGATCCGCCCATCGCCCATCTCGGAGCGGAAGAGCTTCAGCGCTTCCTCCGCGGTATACCGGCTGCTGCCGCAGTCCATGACGATCCAGCCGTGCTCGCTGCGGACGAAGGTGATATTGGCAATGTCGTAGCCGCGCACCTGATAGATGCCGTCGGTGACCTCAAAAAGGCCGTAAATGTGGTTTAGCTGCGTGTTCCGCCAAAGGCTGGGGTTTGCGGTGTCCGGTGCGTCCTTGTTGAGAAAGGCGTAGGCGTCCTGCGTCCACACGGCTCTCCCTTCCTCGTCGCGGAGATCCAGCGTGTCCGGCGCGGCGAGAAAGCCCCGGTTCGCATTTTCAAGCTCTGTGGTATCCGCAAAGTCCAAAAGCGCGTATACCTGCTGGTTGGCGTCGATCGTGTACTGGGTCGCCGGCTTGCTCTCGGCATTCAGTGCCGCGTCCGTGCCTGCACTCACCGCAGGAGCGCTGCTTTTCTCGGGACTGCCGCAGGCAGTCAGCGCGGCAGCCAGTATGCCCGTCACAAGGAGCATACGCATTTGTTTTTTCTTCATAGGCGTTCCTTCCTCGTCCGGAAAGGCTTTCCCGCAGGATTTTCCCGCGAGGGATGGGTGGCGACCCATCGCAGCCCTTCCCGTTCTATACTGCGCAGTTTAGCGTAACATCGCGCGAATTGCAATAGACCTTGCGCGAACAGCGCAAAACATTGCGCGAATAGCGCATTTTGCTTGCTTTGCATCAAAGACCGTGGTATTCTGTGAAAAAAGCAGATCGTGAGGGAGCACTATGAGATCCAACGGTATTTCCGTCATTTCCAACCGCAGGCACATCAGCCTGCCGGTGGAGGACATTCTCTATATTCAGCTGGCGGGGCGTCGGGCGGTCATCCATGCCTCCGGCGGCAGGACCTACGAAACCTACACCACCATAGAAGAGCTGGAGCAGATGCTGGGCAGCGGCTTTATCCGCACCGACCGCGCCACGCTGGTGGCCGCCAAGGGCATCCATGCCATTGGCAGGCAGATCGAGCTTATCAGCGGTGAAACGCTGGACTACGCCCGCCGGAGAAAGCGGCAGCTCAAGGAACAGCTGCGCGCCGATTGGCGGCAGATCGCGCAGAGCCTGTCCGACAGCGACGCGCCTGCCACGCGGGAGGACTATCAGCGGCATTATGTCAGCTATGACAGCGCACCCTTCGCATTTACCGACATCGAGATGGTCTTCAACGGGAAGCGTGCCGCCGTGGACTGGATCTTCCGCTACGCCAACGAGGCGCTGGCGAGGCTGGAAAAAAAGCCGCTGGAGCAGCTCATTGACCGCTCCTTCGGCAGCATTTTTCCCAATATGGACGACAAGTGGCTGCGGGTCTACGAGCGCACAGCGCTGTTCGGCGAAACGCTGGAGATCATAGATCACAGCCCGGAGATCGACACGGATCTGAAGATCATCTGCTTCCCCACCTTCAAGGGACATTGCGGCTGCATCCTCTTCAAGCAGGCGGAAATTCAAACGATGCGCGTTGAAAAGCCGGGCGGCAAGAGCGAAACGGGATGCTGAACGGCGGGGGAGCGTATCGTCATTACCCGATTTGAACGAGGCCTGCAATGCTCTGCCCGCCGCGTTTTATCTTTGATTGGCATGCAGCAATGTCTTGTTCTCCTGTTTTTGCGCTGCGGAACTTATCCAATCTATGAAAAAGGCGCTTCTTCCGCTCCTTACGTCAGGCGGGACAACGCACAGACCGCGTACATATAGCCTGCAAGGATCAGCGGTGCCGCCAGACCGACGCAGACCCCGAAACGGGCTGCATGGAGTTTGATATTGCAAAGGGGCGTTTCTCTTTCCGTCTGACCGCCCCATACAACGAGGAACGGCGGGAAGCTGCGCGGCGGTCTGCCAGAGAAAACAAGGCCACTGACAGGCTGAAATGAGGTGGATTTATTCATAACCATGTGCTATGATATTTATAGATAGTGAAACTTCCTTTCAATTTTTTCGTCTATACAAGTAACAGAGAAGAACAGGAGGCTTGTTCCATGAGAAAAAAGAGATTGATGATTGCAATAGCTTGTATCATTTTAGTAGGTATCGCGGTAATCGTATTTTTTTCACAACAGGGGAAAAAACCGTATAAGGATTTGGACGCAGCGCAGATTGTTTCCGCTAAAGTGTTATTAACACCGCCAGACAAAACGATTGAGATTGAAAATATCCAAGAATTAGTTGAATATTTGAATGATGTTGTTGTCTATAATGAGGATAATTCTTACACAGAGTATGATGGACAAGGCGTTGTTTTTACCTTGACTATGGTAGACGGTACACAAACAGATATTATGGCGTATAACCCATTTATTGTCATTGACGGTATCGGTTATAAGACAAAATATGAGCCATGTGAAGCACTCAACAGCTATGCAAATGAATTACTAAACTCTGGGACTGCCAATATAATTTTGGAAGAACCGCCCACATTAAGCGTTGTGAGTGACGAAACCGCTATCGGTGCAGTATTAGGAACTTATTCGTGGCAAAAAACAAATATTGACGGAACTGCTGAAAGCACAATAGCTGATAGCCCACACCCGTTAGAGTGCAAGGATCTGTTGTCCCCGCCATTTGAAACAACAGAAACAACAGCTACATTAAGATTTACAGAAGACCCAGATACAATTTTAAGTGTGCAGTGCTGGAGTGACGAACATTGGGGAGAGCCTGCTACAAACAGCGAAGATGTAACTATTGTTGGAAACGTACTCACTCTTAAACTGGGCGGATATATTTATGAAGTAACAGCTGAATGGAATACTGAAAATGGCTATGGCGGAACAGCAAGCTATTTTATATATTTGAAAACAGCAGACTAAAATTGAATAGCCACCCACAAGGGCAGCCGAGAAAATCGACTGTCCTTTTTCTATGCCGACAGGCAGAAAGGAGCGACCACCCATGACGAAACCGAGAACAAAAACCTTTGAAGAACTGACCGCCGAGATTGAGG
>URLO01000002.1 GCA_900548625.1 uncultured Eubacteriales bacterium
AGGTACACGCCCCCGGACAAAACCGATTCACATTTTATTCGCGCCTGCGGGCGCGAACTCTACGAGGTTTTTTGACAGTCTGAAACGCGCCGCCCGGATGGGCGGCGCGTTTTGGTTTATGGCTGCTTGTGGCATTCGCCGTGCATCGCACAGTGCTCGCAGCCGCAGCCGCAGGAGGACTTGCCGCGCTTTTTCCGGCGAATCTCGTGTACAAGAATGGAGGTAACGATCACGATCAAAACAGCGGTAATGGCGATGGTCCCGAGATTCTGCTCGATCCATTGCAGCATAACGATCACTCCTTTTTAAAGAAATAAGTAGGGAAATCAGGACAGCTTGGTGGTCAGCTTCGTGGCCTCCCGATAGGGCTTGACGAGCATGTAGATGATGCATGCCAGCAGCGCGGCTGCGGCGATCACGCCGGGGATGCTGACGCGGCCGGTGAACAGGCCGCCGAACTGGTTGATCATCAGGGCGATGGCATAGGCAAAGCCGCACTGATAGCCGACGGCGAACCACGTCCACTTGGCGTTGTTCATCTCGCGCTTGATCGCACCGATGGCGGCGAAGCACGGCGCGCAGAGAAGGTTAAAGACGAGGAAGGAATAGCCGGTGATGCCGGTAAAGGCTGCCGCAAGGCTCTGGTACACGGTGCCGTCGCCGCCGCCGTAGAGAATGCCGAGCGTGCCGACGATGTTCTCCTTGGCAACGAGGCCGGTGATGGAGGCGACTGCCGCCTGCCATGTGCCCCAGCCGAGCGGACGGAAGATCCATGCGATCACGCCGCCGATGGCCGCGAGGAGAGAGTGGTCGATCTCGCTCTCATCCAGCATCCGGAACGCGCCGTCTACGACGCCGAAGTAGGTGGTGAACCAGACAACGATGGTGGACAGCAGAATGATGGTGCCGGCCTTTCTGATGAACGACCAGCCGCGCTCCCACATGCTGCGCAGGACGTTTCCGAGCGTCGGCCAGTGGTAGGCGGGCAGCTCCATGACGAACGGCGCGGGCTCGCCGGAGAACATGCGCGTCTTTTTGAGCATGACGCCGGAGACGATGATGGCCGCCATGCCGATGAAATACGCGGAGGTGGAGACCCACGGGCTGCCGCCAAAGAGCGCGCCCGCGATCATGCCGATGAAGGGGACCTTTGCGCCGCAGGGGATGAAGGTGGTGGTCATGATGGTCATGCGGCGGTCGCGCTCGTTTTCAATGGTGCGCGAGGCCATGATGCCCGGGACGCCGCAGCCGACGCCGATGAGCATCGGAATGAAGGATTTTCCGGAGAGGCCGAACTTGCGGAACACGCGGTCAAGCACGAACGCGATGCGCGCCATATAGCCGCACGCCTCCAGAAAAGCGAGCATCAAAAACAGGACGAGCATCTGCGGCACGAAGCCGAGCACCGCGCCGACACCGGCAACAATGCCGTCGAGGATCAGGCCGTGCAGCCAGCCGTCCTCCGGGACGCTGCATACATCCAGGAGCCGTTCGACCAGCACGGGAATGCCGGGTACCCAGACGCCGTAACCGGCGGGGTCGGGCTCGTCGAAGCCGTTTTCTTCAAAGTAGCGCACGGCGTCCACATAGGTCATCTGCACGACATTGTCCAGCTTGTCGGCGCCTTCGGGCAGCGCGTCATAGTAGGCGGTCTTGTCATAAACAGCGAGCGTCTCCTCGTCCTCTGCCTCGAGCGCCGCGGTGGCTGCGGTGGGCTGGAAGGACTTGAGTGCTTCGAGCGCCGCGGCGGCATCGAAGTTTTCATCCTCCGTGTCGAGGCCGAGGAAGGCCTCTGCGGCCTCGCTCGCGGCGGTGTATTCGTCGGAGGCGTCCGCGTAGGCGGCGGAGCCGATGCCGAGCAGGTGCCAGCCGTCGCCGAACACGCCGTCGTTTGCCCAGTCGGTCGCCGGTGCGCCGACCGCGACCATCGCGATGTAGTAGACAAGGAACATGACCGCCGCAAAGATGGGAAGCCCCAGCCAGCGGTTGGTGACGATCCGGTCGATCTTGTCGGAGGGGGAGAGCTTCGAGTGGTTCTTTTTCCGGTAGCAGCTCTTTATGACCTGCGCGATGTAGAGATAGCGCTCGTTGGTGATGATGGATTCGGCGTCGTCGTCCAGCTCCGCCTCGGCGGCCTTGATGTCCTGCTCGATGTGGGACATGGTCTGCGCGGGGATCTGAAGCTGCGCGAGCACCTTGTCATCGCGCTCAAAGATCTTGATGGCATACCAGCGCTGCTGCGCGGCGGGCAGATCGTGGACGGCCGCCTCCTCAATATGGGCGATGGCGTGCTCCACGGGGCCGGAGAAGGTGTGCTGCGGCTCGGTGTGGCTGCCCTTTGCGGCCTTGACGGCGGCCTCGGCGGCCTCCAGAATGCTGGTCCCCTTCAGTGCCGAGATCTCCACGACCTTGCAGCCGAGCTGCCGCGAGAGCTCCGCGGTCTGGAGATGGTCGCCGTTTTTCCGGACGATGTCCATCATGTTGACGGCCACGACGACCGGAATGCCAAGCTCGGTGAGCTGTGTGGTGAGGTAGAGATTTCGCTCCAGATTCGTGCCGTCGACGATGTTGAGGATGGCGTCCGGGCGCTCGCCGATCAGATAATTTCGCGCCACGACCTCCTCGAGCGTGTACGGCGACAGAGAATAGATGCCGGGCAGGTCCATGATGATGACATCATCATGCTTTTTGAGCCGGCCCTCCTTTTTTTCGACCGTGACGCCCGGCCAGTTGCCGACGAACTGGTTCGAGCCGGTCAGGGCGTTAAAGAGCGTCGTCTTGCCGCTGTTCGGGTTGCCCGCAAGGGCGATCTTGATTTGCTTTTCCATCATTCTGCTCCTTCCTGTTCAGGAACTCTTACTGAAATTAGAGATGCTTAACTCAAAAGGGAAAGAAGGACCGCCCTCATTCGGCGATCTCGATCATTTCCGTGTCCGCCTTGCGCAGGCTCAGCTCATATCCGCGTACCATGACCTCCATCGGGTCGCCCAGCGGCGCGACCTTGCGCACAAAGACGGCGGTGCCGCGGGTGATGCCCATGTCCATGATGCGGCGCTTGACCGGCCCCTCGCCGTGGAGCTTCACGACGGTGACGGTCTGGCCGATTTTGGCCTGTTTCAGTGTTTTCATTGCCCTCTCTCCTTTTTCATATCAGGATCCTGCGCGCCATTTCTTCGCTGATGGCGACGCGGGACTCTTTGACCTTGACGATGAGGTTGCCGCCGAGTGCAGCGACCACGCGCACCGTGGTTCCGGCTGTAAAGCCCAGATCCTCCAGGTGCTTCCGCAGCGCGGGCGACCCGCCGACTCTGCGGATCATGCTTTCTTCACCGATGTTTGCCAGTGCAAGCGGCATCATGACGCATCCTCCCTGTGCCGGTTAGACAAGACTAACCGATGCTGAAAATAAAACGGTTCCGGAGCGTTCACCGCAAAATGGGTTAAGCTCCTTTAACCGGATGTAGTTTAACACATCTAACCGCTGCTGTCAAGCCCTCTCGCCGAAGTTCTTTTGCGCCTTGCTTTTTTGGTTAGAGTGTGCTAATCTAAAGGTAATTTCAAGACGAGGATGGTGCAAAATGCCATGAAGATCCTGAGAGCTTCTGAGGACTACCTGGAAGCCATGCTGATGATGAAGGAAAAGCATGGCTACATCCGTTCTATTGACGTGGCGGAGCAGCTCGGCGTGACCAAGCCCAGCGTCACCTACACCACCAAGCGCCTGCGCGAAAGCGGCTATATCACGATGGACAAGGACGGGCTCATCACCCTGACCGACAGCGGCCTTGCCATTGCCGAGAGTATGCTTGAGCGCCACCGGCTGCTCTCCGGTTTTCTGATGGCGCTCGGCGTGGAGGAAACGGTCGCCCTTCGGGATGCGTGCCGCATCGAGCACGACATCAGCCAGCAGACCTTTGAGGCCATTTGCCGCCACGTGCAGAGTGAAAAGAAGCAACCCTGATAGGAGCATTATAAACAAACAAGGAGGAACTAGGAGCATGGAAAAGATCCTGATTCGCAACGCGCACATCAAGACGATGGCAGGGCCGGAGCTGGAGAACGGCTGCCTTCTGATCGAGGACGGCAAGATCGCCGCCGTCGCACCGGTCATCGACGCACCTGCGGACGCCCGCGTCATCGACGCGGAGGGCCGTCTGGTCACGCCGGGCTGCGTGGAGGCACACTGCCACATCGGCCTTGACAACCAGGCGATGCGCTGGGAAGGCATGGACTACAACGAGATCGTCGAGCCGCTGACGCCGCAGCTTCGCGCGATCGACTCCATCAACCCGATGGACGAGGCGTTCGGCAACGCCCTGCGCGGCGGCGTAACGACGGTCTGCACCGGCCCGGGAAGCGCCAACGTGGTCGGCGGTACGTTTGCCATCATCAAGCTGGTCGGCAAGCGCGTGGACAAGATGGTCGTCCGCTCCTCTGCGGCAATGAAGTGCGCCTTCGGCGAAAACCCGAAGGGCTGCTACGGCCAGAACAAAAAGAGCCCCATGACCCGTATGGCTGTGGCGGCGATGCTGCGTGAGCTGCTGATGCGCACGATCCGCTACCGCGATGACATCGCGGCGGGCAAGAATCCGGCGTTTGACATGAAGCTGGAGGCCATGCTGCCGGTCGTCAACCGCGAGATCCCCATCAAGTGCCATGCGCACCGCGCAGACGATATTTTCACCGCCATCCGCATCGCGCGGGAGTTTAACCTGCGGCTGACGCTCGACCACTGCACCGACGGCGCGCTGATCGCCGACGAACTGGGCGAGGAGGGCTATCCGGTCTTTGTCGGCCCGACGTTCGGCAGCAAGTCGAAGATCGAGCTTCGCAACAAGAGCTTTGAGACGCCGAACGCGCTCTACCGCGCGGGTCTGACGGTCAGCATCATCACCGACGCGCCCGTCATTCCGCTGGAGAATCTGCCGATGGCGGCAGGTCTTGCGGCGGTGAACGGCCTGCCCATGGAAGAAGCATGGCATGCGATCACCATCAATCCGGCGCGCAGCCTCGGCGTGGACGACCGTGTCGGCTCGCTCGAGCCGGGCAAGGACGCGGACGTTGTCCTGTGGAATGCCGATCCGCTGACCACCATCGGCGGCGCGGCGTACATGACGATCGTAGACGGCAAGATCGTCTATCAGGCACAGTAAACAAACAGTCAATCAGATAAAATGCCTCCCGGAGCGAATGCTCCGGGAGGCGTTTTTCGCATGTGCCGAAGGCGCGGTCTTACAGGCGGTTGAGCTGCTTGAGGTGCTCCTCGGAATCCTCGCCGACGCAGCCGACCATCAGCCAGCGCTGCGCATACGGGTCGTGCACGAGGTGGTGCAGCAGCCGGAAGCCCTGAATTTTGCCGGTGCTGCGCACATGCGTGCGCGGGCCGGTGCAGTCGTGCATTTTTCCGCCGATGAGGATGTGGCTCTCGTCCACATAGTCGATCGGGATGTCCTGCGCGATCATTTCCTGAACCTTCTGCTCGATCTCCTCGAGGTTGAGATCGGGCTCCTTCTCCGGGAAGGACAGCAAAAAGCCGTGGTGGACATCGCCGTGATTGCAGCTGTCCAGCTCCTCCTGCGTGAGGAAGCATTCGCAGAGATCCTCCGCCGTGTGCGCCATCAGGCGGTAGGGGAGGGATTCATATGCACGCTGATAGACCTCCTGCGGCTCGGGGCCAAAGAGGGTGGGGCGGGTGATGATGATCTCCTCGCCCACGCCGATCAGAAGGTTCGCGTTTGCGCCGAGCAGCGGGTAGATGAGGTCAAAATGCTCGATCACGACGCGCTTTCCGCGGCTGACGGCGAGGCGCACCGCATCAGCCAGCTCCGAGAGCTGGTGGAAGCCCATCTCAAAGCGCACGTCCATGTGATAGGTGTGGGGTGTGAAGAAGCCGCGCTCCATGTCCTGATCGAGCAGCGGCAGCGGCCGGGTGTTGACGCCGTCGTCGTCGTTTGTCAGCTCCAGACCGGGGAACATGCCCTTGATGAGGACGCTCTTGCCGGAGCCGGATTCGCCGATCACGCCGATGAGCTTGTCGAAGGGGGAGAGGTAGAGCTGGGCGATCTGGATGCCGAGGTTGTAGATACGCATTCTGCCGCGCGGGGCAAAGTAGGTGCTGTAGATGTGGTTTTTCTGAATAGCGCTGACAGCCATGACAAAGCCTCCCTTGATTTTTTGTGACTTTTGGATAAATCCAGTATACAACATTCTTTCGTCCTTGCAAAGAGTTAAATTGTATTATATAATTACACCGAATTGATATAATACAATTTGCGGAGCGGCTTTCCGCTCCCACGAAGGAGGAAACGCAATGGCAAAGATTATCCGCACCGCTGCGGCGGGAACGGAGGAATCGGGAGACCTGCGCGTCACGGTCGCTCCGGCTGAGACGCTGCGGCTCACCCTGCATTCCACATTGCACGCGCAATTCGGCGCGGCGATCGAGCAGACGGTCCGTCAGGTTCTGGCGGAGCAGGAGATCACGGGCGCAGACGTGCTCGTGGAGGACAAGGGCGCGCTGGACTGGATCCTGCGTGCAAGACTGGAAACCGCGCTCCTGCGCGCAAGGGAGGACGCACAATGAGAAGATCGATGCTGTTTGTTCCCGGCAACAACCCGAAAATGATGACGAGC
The DNA here is from genome assembly GCA_900548625.1 of uncultured Eubacteriales bacterium. Lineage (GTDB taxonomy): Bacteria > Bacillota > Clostridia > Oscillospirales > Oscillospiraceae > CAG-170. The sequence goes on from URLO01000002.1 coordinate 6,634, forward strand.
TGCGGCTTCTTCGGCGCGGACGCCGTCATCTTCGACCTGGAGGACGCCGTTTCTCCGCAGGAAAAGGACGCCGCGCGGCGGCTGGTGCATTATGCGCTGACGAATCTCGTGCTCGGCGCGACGGAGTCCATCGTCCGCGTCAATTCGACCGATACGGCGATGTTCCGCCCGGATCTGGAGCAGATCGTGCCGCAGAAGCCGAGCATGATCATGCTGCCCAAGACTTCCTGCGCGGAGGATGTTCTGACGCTGGCGCGGGAGCTTGACCGGCTCGAGTGCGAGCACGGCATGGAGCCGGGCTCCATCGGCGTGATCGCACTGATCGAAACGGCGCTGGGCGTGGAAAACGCATACGCCATCGCCACGGCAAGCCCGCGCGTGCGGGCGCTGTTCCTCGGCGGCGAGGATCTGAGCGCGGATCTGCGCTGCAAGCGCACGAAGGAAAGCCGCGAGATCTTCTACGCACGCACGCGGCTGGTCATGGCGGCGCGTGCCGCCGGTGTCGATGTCTATGACACGCCGTTTACCGACGTGGACGACGACGAGGGCCTGCGCGCCGACGCGGAGTTTGCAAAGAGCCTCGGCTTTACGGGCAAGGCATCCATCTCGCCGCGGCATCTTGAGGGCATCAACGCCTGCTTCAGCCCCACGCAGGCCGAGGCGGATTACGCACGCGAGGTCCTTGAGGCCATCGAGGAAGGCGTGCGGCAGGGCAAGGGCGCGGTCGCGCTGCGCGGCAAAATGATCGATGCGCCGGTCGTCGCAAGAGCGCGGCAGACGCTGGAGGCCGCAGAGGAGATCATTCGCAGAGGAGGTACGCTGGCATGAGCACAAAGCTGGTCAAAAGTCTGCGGGAGGCCATCGAGCTTTCCGGATTGAAGAGCGGAATGACCGTGTCGTTCCACCATCATCTGCGCAACGGCGACTATGTCCTGAACATGGTCATGGACGAGATCGCAGCCATGGGCATCCGTGAGCTGACGGTCAACGCCAGCGCGCTGTTCGATACGCATGCGCCGATCCTGGAGCATGTGAAAAATCATGTCGTCCGCAAGATCCTGACGAACTACATGTCTGCCGGCATCGGCAGAAGCATCTCCGCGGGCCTGATGGACGAGCCGGTGGAGTTCCGCACCCACGGCGGCCGTCCGCGCGACATCGCGCTCGGCATCACGCCGATCGACGTGGCGTTCGTGGCCGCGCCGTGCTCCGACGAGATGGGCAACTGCACCGGCAAGCTCGGCAAGTCCGCCTGCGGCAGCATCGGCTACGCCTATCCGGACGCCATGTATGCCAAAAAAGTCATTGTCATCACCGACGAGCTGGTTCCCTATCCGCTGACCGGCTGGTCGATCCCCGAAATTTATGTGGACAGCGTCGTCAAGGTCGATGCCATCGGTGACCCGGCGGGCATCGTCTCCGGCACGACGCGCATGACGCGCAACCCCGTCGCGCTGGTCATGGCGCAGACGGCGGCGCAGGTCATCCGCCACTCCGGCCTGCTCAAGGACGGCTTCTCGTTCCAGACCGGCGCAGGCGGCGCAACGCTTGCCACCGCGATGTATCTCAAGGAGATCATGCTCCGCGAGCACATCGAGGGCAGCTACGCACAGGGCGGCATCACGGGCTATCTTGTCGATATGCTGAACGAGGGCTGCTTCCGTGCGCTGATGGACGTGCAGTGCTTTGACCTCAAGGCGGCCGCCTCCATCCGCGACAATCCCCGTCACTGCGAGGTCGGCGCGGCGCAGTATGCCAGTGCCGGCGCCAAGAGCAGCATCATGGACTCGCTCGACGTGGCGGTGCTCGGTGCGACCGAGATCGACACGGATTTCAACGTCAACGTCCACACCGACTCCTACGGGCGCATCATGGGCGGCTCCGGCGGCCACAGCGACGCCTCTGCCGGCTCGAAGCTCTCGATCATCACCGCGCCGCTGTTCCGCGGACGGCTGCCGATCGTGCTCGACCATGTGAACTGCATCTCCACGCCCGGCTGCGACATCGACGTGCTGGTCACGCAGGCAGGCGTGGCGGTCAACCCGAAGAATGAGGAGCTGCGCCTGCGGCTCAAGGATGCGGGCATCCATGTGGTGGACATCCACGAGCTCAAGGAGCTTGCGGAGAAGATCACCGGCACGCCCGCACCGCTGCCTCCCGCCGGCCGGACGATCGCGAAGGTCATGCGCCGTGACGGCGGCATTCTCGACACCATCGGTCTTCGGAAGGAGGAAGCGTAATGCGTGAGATTTCCGCTGCTCTGATCACCAAGAGCGTTGCACGCATGTGCATCGAGGCAAACTGCTACCTTCCCGAGGACGTCCGCGCGCGGCTCGAGGGCTCGCTCCGGGACGAGCCGTGGCCCATCGCGCAGGAGATCCTGACGCACATCCTCCAGAACGCGGAGATGGCGGCGGCAAGACCGCAGCCCATCTGCCAGGACACGGGCATGGCCTGCGTCTTTGTCGAGCTGGGTCAGGACGTGCATGTGGACGGCGACCTCGCTGAGGCGATCCACGAGGGCGTCCGCCGCGGCTACACCGACGGCTATCTGAGAAAATCGGTCGTGCGCGATCCGCTCGACCGTGTGAATACCGGCGACAACACGCCCGCCATGATCTATTATGAGATCGTTCCGGGCGACCGGCTCAAGATCACGATCGCGCCGAAGGGCTTCGGCAGCGAGAACATGAGCCGCATCCAGATGCTCCGCCCGTCCGACGGCGTGGAGGGCGTCAAGAAATTCGTTCTGGACGCCGTGGAGCAGGCCGGCGCCAACCCCTGCCCGCCGATCGTGGTCGGCGTGGGCGTGGGCGGCACGTTCGACAAGGCGGCGCTGCTTGCAAAGAAGGCGCTGCTGCGCGAGACCGGCACGCACAACGAAAACGAAATGTATGCCGCGCTTGAGGACGAGCTTCTGGAAAAGATCAACGCCCTCGGCATCGGCCCGCAGGGCTTCGGCGGACGGACGACGGCGCTTGCCGTGCACATCGAGTCCATGCCGACGCACATCGCGGGGCTGCCGGTCGCGGTCAACATCAACTGCCACGTGGCAAGACATCTGACGGAGGTGCTTTGAGATGGCGATCCAACTGACGACGCCGCTGAAGAAGGAAGACGCGCTGCGTCTGCGCGCAGGCGACAGCTGCCTGCTCACGGGCGTGATCTACACGGCGCGCGATGCGGCACACAAGCGCCTGTGCGAGCTGGCGGCAGCGGGCAAGCCCCTGCCGTTTGACCCGACGGACGCCGTGATCTACTACGTCGGGCCGACGCCCGCCGCACCCGGTCAGGTGATCGGCTCGGCAGGGCCGACGACCTCCTACCGGATGGACGCATACAGCCCCACGCTCATCGCGCTGGGTCAGCGCGGCATGATCGGCAAGGGAAAGCGCGGCCCCGAGGTCGTCGAGGCCATGAAGCGGTACGGCGCAGTCTATTTCGGCGCCATCGGCGGCTGCGGCGCACTTTTGAGCCAGTGCGTCAAAAAGGCGGAGGTCATCGCCTACGAGGACCTCGGCGCGGAGGCGCTGCGGCGGCTGGAGGTCGAGAACTTCCCCGTCACTGTCATCATTGACAGCCAGGGCACCAACCTGTACGAGACGGGCCGGAAGGAGTATCTTGCGGCTTCGGAGCGGACGAATGACGGAGCTTGAGCTGGATCGGTCGGCTCTGCCGGAGCGCGAGGGCGAGCCGGTCTATCGCCGGATCGTGCAGCTGCTCACAGGCTATATTCAGGACGGAACGCTGCGCGAGGGCGCGCAGCTTCCGACCGTCCGCGCACTTGCCGAGCAGCTCGGCGTGGCGCAGGGGACGGTCAAGCGGGCGTATGACGAGCTGGAGCGGCAGGGCATCCTGACCAAGGCCGCCGGCCGCGGCAGCTTTGTGGCATACCGCCCGCCGCAGGCGCAGAGCGCGCAGGAGGCGGCGGCGCTCGCCGCCGACCAGCTTCTGGAGCGGCTGCACACGCTCGGTCTTTCCGACACGCAGATGGAAGCGCTCCTCACAGAGCGCCTTCGCCTGCGGCGTCAGCAGCGGCCGCAGCTCCGCGCGGCGCTGGTCGAGTGCAATCCCGAGATCCTGGCGCAGCTTCGCCAGCAGCTCGGCGCACTCGAGGGCATCGGGCTGCATCCGGTCCTGCTCGACCGGGCGCGCCAGCACCCGGAACGGCTCGCTTCGCGCTGCGATGTGATCATCACAACGGCGGAACATGCATCCGAGCTCACGAAAATGACCAGACGCGCAGACAAAGTTGCAAAAATCGCCCTGCGTCTGACGCCGCAGAGCATCGCCGCCATCGTCAAGCTGACGCCCGGCGCGCATGTCGGCATTCTGACGCACAGCCTGCGCTTCGGCGCGCTCCTTCAGGAGCACTGCCGCAGCTATGCGCTGGGCGCGGTTCTGGACGAGCCGGCGCTTTTGCAGCCGGGTGCCGCGTTTGAGGCGTATCTGCGCGGAAAGTCGGTGATTCTCGTGCCGGAAGGTTACGAAAACGACTGCGCGCCGGAGGTGCTCGGCGCCCTGCGCCGGTTTGCGCGGCGCGGAAGCGTCGTTCCGTGTGCGTACCGGATCGACGAAGGCTCCCGCATCTATCTGACCGAGCGCCTGGAGCGCCTGCGTTCCGGCCTGACGGCGGAGCGGGCAGCGTGGGCATAAAATGCATATTTTTTTTCGCATCCTGCACGCCGTGCAAGACGTGCAACTATTCTTGCAATTTCGGTGAAAAGTGAATTTGCGAATTGACTTTACAGCGTGCGAGGACTACCATATACGTAGAATTTGGCCTGAAAATGCAAGTTTTCTGCCAAAAAATATCTGAGGTGTAATCATGGAAGAGAAACGAAAAAAGGTATTGGTCATCGGCGTCATCGGCTCTGATGTCCATGCCGTCGGCAACAAGATCCTCTATCATGCCTTTACCGAGGCAGGCTTTGAGGTCGTCAATCTGGGCGTTATGGTCTCGCAGGAGGAGTATATCTCCGCCGCCATCGAGGCCGATGCAGACGCGATCGTCGTCTCGAGCCTGTACGGACAGGGCGAGCTGGACTGCCGCGGAATGCGCGAAAAGTGCGACGAGGCTGGCCTTCCCGGAATTCCGCTGCTCGTTGGCGGCAACATTGTCGTCGGCAAGCAGAAATTTGAAGATGTAGAACAGCGCTTCCGCGCGATGGGCTTTGACAGAGCCTTCCCGCCGGGAACGCCGCCCGAAACGACCATTGAGGCGCTGCGCGAGCTGCTGCACATGGACGATGAGGAACAGCCGGCATGAAACCAGTGCTCCTGACGGATTTCGGCAGCACCTATACAAAGCTGACGGCGGTGGACGTCGATACCGCGGAGCTGCTGGGTACGGCGGCGGCTTACACGACGGTACAGACCGACATCAACGAAGGCTTTGCCAAGGCGCTGTGCGCGCTGGAGGAAAAGACGGGGAAGCTCGACTATGCCGAGAGCTATGCCTGCTCCTCGGCAGCGGGCGGCCTGCGGATGATGGCCTCCGGCCTCGTGCCGGAGCTGACGCTCGAGGCGGCGCGTATGGCGAGCCTCGGCGCGGGTGCAAAGCTCATCGGCCAGTTCTCTTTCGAACTGACCGAGGACGATCTGGACGCCATCCGGGCTCAGAAACCCGATATTTTCCTGCTGGCAGGCGGAACGGACGGCGGAAACACGTCCTGCATCCTGCACAATGCGCGGATGCTCGCGTCCCTCAAGCCGGACTTCCCGATCATCGTGGCAGGCAACCGGACAGCGGCGCGCGAGTGCATGCGGATCCTGTCAGACTGTCACGCGCGGCTCTGCGAAAACGTCATGCCGCGCTTCGGCGTGCTCAAGACGGAGCAGACGCAGGCGGCGATCCGGGATATTTTCCTCGGCCGCATCATTCAGGCCAAGGGCCTTGACAAGGCGGCGCGGATGATGAACGACATCCTGATGCCCACGCCCGCGGCGGTGCTTTCGGCGCTGGAGCTGCTTTCCGGCGGATGCGAGAGCGAAAGCGGCATCGGCGAGCTCTGCTGCGTTGACGTCGGCGGAGCCACAACGGACGTATACTCGATCTGCGAGGGCATGCCGAAGCAGATGAACCTTGTCTACAAGGGCCTGCCGGAGCCGTATGCCAAGCGCACGGTCGAGGGCGACATCGGTATGCGCTATTCGGTGCTCGGGATCCTCGAGGCGGCGGGCGCACGGAAGCTGGCGCAGCTCAGCGGCCTTACGCCAGAGCGCGTGGAGGAGCTTTGCCGCATGCTCAGCCAGCACACCGATCTCGTGCCGCAAAGCGCCGACGACGAGCTTGCGGCGCTGGATTTCGCGCTGGCAGCCATGGCCGTTCAGACGGCGACGCGCCGCCATGCCGGAACGATCGAGGAGACCTATACCATGCTGGGCCCGACCTTCGTGCAGAGCGGAAAAGACCTTTCCGCGGTGCGCAGGATCGTGGCGACCGGCGGAAGCCTGATCCACTCGGCACACGTGCGCCAGATCGCTGCCTTCGCAGCCTACGACCCGGCAGACCCGGGGTCGCTGCGGCCGAAGGACGCAGCGGTGCTCGTGGATGAAAGCTATATTCTAGCCGCGATGGGACTGCTGTCCACGCACTACCCCGAGGCGGCACTTCAGATCATGAAAAGGAAGATCAGATAGATGGAGATTCAGAATAAAAAGTGGGAAATGGACGCGTTCATGAAGGAGCGCGAGGAAGTTCTTCAGCAGTGGCCGACCGGCAAGGCGGTCGATCTGCAGGAGGCTGTTGACTATCACAAGAACATGGCGGCGGAGCGCAGCTTCTCCCGCAAGCTCATGGACGCCAAGCGCGAGGGCCGCACCCTCATCCAGCCGAGAGCGGGCGTGCCCGTTCTGGACGAGCACATCAAGCTCATGCAGTACCTCGAGAAGGAGGGCGAGGCAGACCTGCTGCCCACCACCATCGACAGCTACACCCGTCAGAACCGCTATGAAGAAGCCGAAAACGGCATCGCCGAGTCCATTCGCCTCGGCCGCGCGATGCTCAACGGCTTCCCGGCCGTCAACCACGGCGTCAATGGCTGCCGCCGCGTTGTGGAGAGCGTCCACACGCCGCTGCAGGTCCGTCACGGCACGCCGGATGCGCGTCTGCTGACCGAGATCACCTATGCCGGCGGCTTTACGAGCTATGAGGGCGGCGGCATTTCCTACAATCTGCCCTACTGCAAGAACGTCCCGATGGAGACCACCATCCGCGACTGGCAGTATGTTGACCGTCTGACCGGCCTGTATGAGGAGATGGGCGTGTCCATCAACCGTGAGCCCTACGGCCCGCTGACCGGCACGCTGGTGCCCCCCTGCATCTCGCACGCTGCGGCCATCATCGAGGCGCTGCTCGCCGCCGAGCAGGGCGTCCGGAACATCACCGTCGGCTACGGCCAGTGCGGCAATCTGGTTCAGGACATCGCCGCCATCCGCACGCTCGAGGAGCTGACGGAGGAATATCTGCACAAGTACGGCTATGAGGGCGTCACCGTCACGACCGTTCTGCACCAGTGGATGGGCGGCTTCCCTGCCGACGAGGCCAAGGCATTCGGCGTCATCGCCACCGGCAGCCTGATCGCGGCGCTCTCGAAGGCGACGAAGGTCATCGTCAAGAGCCCGCACGAGGCCGTCGGCATCCCGACGATGGAGGCAAATGCACAGGGCCTGCGCTGCACGAAGCAGGTCGTCAACATGATGGCCGACCAGACCTTCCAGAACTCGCATCTGGACGAGGAGATGGAGATCATCCGTCAGGAGACGCGCTGCATCGTGGACAAGTGCTTCGAGCTCGGCAAGGGCGACATCGCCCTCGGCGTCTGCCGCGGCGTGGTCGCGGGCGTGCTGGACGTTCCGTTCGCACCCTGCCGCTTCAATGCCGGTCTTATGCTCCCGTGCCGCGACAACGAAGGCGCGGTGCGCATCCTGAACATGGGCAACCTGCCCTTCACGAAGGATCTCAAGGACTTCCATGCATCGCGCATCGCGGAGCGCGGACGCTATGAAAAGCGCGATCCGGGCTTCCAGATGGTCATCGACGATGTTTACGCGATCGGCAAGGGTCGCCTTGTCGGCCGCCCGAGAGGATAAAACAGGAGGAAATTTGTAATGAAGATCAAAAATGTTGTCTGCGCACCGGGCCGTACCGGTTTCTACTTCGACGATCAGCGCGCCATCAAGCAGGACGCCGGTCATGACGGCATGTTCTATGTCGGCAAGCCTGTCACCGATGGCTTTACGTCCATCCGTCAGGCGGGCGAGGCGATCTCGGTCATGATCGTCCTCGAAGACGGTCAGGTCGCTTACGGCGACTGCGCCGCCGTGCAGTATTCCGGCGCGGGCGGACGCGACCCGCTGTTCCTTGCCAAGGACTTCATTCCGGTCATCGAGCAGTACATCAAGCCCCAGCTCATCGGCAAGGAAGCGGACAACTTCCGCGCGCTTGCAAAGATGATGGAGGAGATCCAGGTTGACGGCAAGCGCCTGCACACCGCCATCCGCTACGGCGTCTCTCAGGCGCTTCTGGACGCGGTCGCAAGAGCGACGGGCCGCCAGATGTGCGAGGTCGTGGCCGACGAGTACGGCTGCACCGTCAGCGACCATCCCATCCCCATCTTCACGCAGTCCGGCGATGACCGCTACAACAACGCCGACAAGATGATCATCAAGGGCGCGGCCGTTCTGCCGCACGCGCTGATCAACAACGTCGAGACGAAGCTCGGCGCGCACGGCGAAAAGCTCCTGGCCTATGTCCAGTGGCTGAGCCAGCGCATCGTCAGCATGCGCACCGACGAGAGCTACAGCCCCGTCCTGCATATCGACGTCTACGGCACCATCGGCGCTGCGTTCGGCAACACGAACTACGCCGCGATGGCGGACTACATCGCAACGCTCGAGGAGGCGGCAAAGCCCTTCCACCTGCGCATCGAAGGCCCCATGGACTGCGACTGCGACCGTGAGACCCAGATGACGGCGCTCGCCGGTCTGACCGCTGAGCTGGACCGCCGCGGCATTCAGGTCGAGCTGGTCGCCGACGAGTGGTGCAACACGCTTGAGGACATCAAGCTCTTTGCCGACAACAAGGCCGGCCACATGATCCAGATCAAGACGCCCGACCTCGGCGGCATCAACAACACCATCGAGGCAGTCCTGTACTGCAAGGCGAAGGGCATCGGCGCCTATCAGGGCGGCACCTGCAATGAGACCGACCGTTCGGCGCAGGTCTGCGTCCAGTGCGCGATGGCGACGCAGCCCGATCAGATCCTTGCCAAGCCCGGCATGGGCGTGGACGAGGGCTACATGATCGTCAACAACGAGATGAACCGCATCCTTGCCCTGCGCAAGGCCAAGGCCGAATAAGAACCGACAAGCAGCGCTCCGGCGGAGAGACCCTCCGCCGGAGCGCTGAGCTTGTCAAAAAGTCTTTTTGACAAGCGTAAAGGGAGCGGACAAAATCTGTCCGCTCCCTGATTTTCGTTTGAAAGCCTCTTAAAGCATTGCGGTCATGGCGGCGGTCATTTCGCGCACCATTTCCTCCGCGCGCGGCATGCTGTCCGCGCGGGCGGTGTAGTAGAACTTGATCTTCGGCTCGGTGCCGGACGGACGGAGGATGACGCGGCCCTGCTCGCCGAGCGTCAGCATGACCATGTTCTCCTGCGGAAGACCCGTCGGGCGCTGCGCGCCGCTTTCGCGGACGGTCTCGACGCCGGCGCGGAAGTCGGTCACCGCCGTGACCGGGAAGCCCGCCACCGCCTCGGGCGGCTGACGGCGCAGCGCCTCCATGAGCGCCATGCAGTGCTCCTTCTGCGCGTCAGACGTGAACTGGACGTTCTGAAGGCCGGTCGCGAAGTGACCGTATTCGTCGTACAGCCCGTCCATCACATCGCCGAGCGTCCTGCCCTCGAGCTTATAGCTCGCCGCCATCTCGGCGATCAGCATCGCGGTGACCACCGCGTCCTTGTCGCGGGCATAATCGCCCTTGAGATAGCCGCAGCTCTCCTCAAAGCCGAGCACGAAGCGCTCGGGGCAGCCCTGCTCCTCCAGCTCCAGAATGACGCCGCCGATGTACTTGAAGCCCGTCAGCACCGTGCGCATCTCGCAGCCCAGCGCCGCCGCGATGCGGTCTGCCAGCGGCGTGGAGACGATGCTCTTGACCGCGACGGGCTTTTCCGGCAGCGTGCCGTTCTTCTTGAGGTTGCGCAGGATGTAGTCCAGCAGCAGGCAGCCCATCTCGTTGCCGGAGAGCTTGCGGAAGCCGCCCCCGACCGGGATCGCCGCCGCGATGCGGTCGGAGTCCGGGTCGGTCGCAAGGATGATGTCGGGCCGGCACTGTGCGGCCAGCTTGTAGTTTTCATCGAACGCGGAATCCGTCTCCGGGTTCGGCGTGGGGCAGCTTGCAAACTCGCCGGAGGGAAGCCGCTGGCTTTCCGGGATGTGCAGCTCCGCGCCGAGGCGCGTCAGCATTTCGCTGACCGGCTCGCCGCCCGCACCGCACAGCGGAGAATAGACGACCCGCAGCGCAGCCTTCTTCACGTTTTCGGGATAGATGGCCTCACGCGAGATGCGTGCATAGTAATCCTGCCAGACACTGTCGGGAATGTAGGTCACAAGCCCCTTCTCCAGCGCCTCCTCGAAGCGCAGGTGCTCCGGCTCAAAGAGGTCGATCGTCTCGATCGCGGCGGAGACCTTTGCCGCCGGGATCTCGGTCATCTGGCCGCCGTCCGGGCCGTAGCACTTGATGCCGTTATACTCCTTTGTGTTGTGGCTGGCGGAAATGACGATGCCCGCGCTGCAATGCAGGTGCCGCACCGCAAAGGAGAGCATCGGCGTCGGGCAAAGGCGGTCATACAGATGCACATGCACGCCCGACTCTGCCAGCGCCGCCGCGCAGATCTCGGCAAAGCGGCGGGAGTTGTGACGGCAGTCATAGCCGATGGCGCAGCTCTTTTCGCCCGGAACGCCCGCGAGATACGCCGCAAGGCCGCGCGCGGTCTGGCGCACGGTGTAGGTGTTCAGATTCGCGATGCCCGCCGCCATGACGCTGCGGATGCCCGCCGTGCCGAAGGTCTGCTTGTGGCCGAAGCGCTTTTCGATCTCCTCGGGGTCGTGTTCGATGCGCTTGAGTTCTTCCAAGATCTCGCCGTCTGCGTGCTGCATCCAGCGCTCAAATTCTTTTCTTGCCTGTTCGCTCATATTAGATCGCCTCCGCATAGATTTCTTGCAACAGTATAGCACAAATGCGTGGAAAATCAAACATTTTTCCGTCATACGCCGCCGCAGCGGCAAAGAAAACGCCGTAAGCGAGTGACCAGTTCGCTTACGGCGCTTCTAAATAAATATGAGGGGAAAATGAAAAAGTGCATATCGCTTCTTGCATCATTATCATAGCAAGGGGATATTAAAAAACTTAGTGGCAAGTTATTAAATATGTATGAAATCCGAGAACAAATTGTAACCGCCGCCGACGCTGCAATGTTAACAAAAAGATAACACTTTTACGCCCCCGGAGCTATTGACAAAAAACGGAGATGGGCTTATGATGTGGACAAATGAAATTAGCACTCTATATGCGAGAGTGCTAAAAGGAGGCATGAAGCATGAATGCTGAAAAATATACGCAGAAGTCCCTTGCTGCGGTCAAGGCCGCGCAGGAGCTGACCATACAGAATCAGAACCAGCAGATCGAGCAGGTGCACCTGCTGGCAGCGCTGCTGCGGCAGGACGGCGGTCTTGTGCCGCAGCTGCTGAAGAAGATGGGCGTCACGGTGGAGAGCCTGGACGCCGCCGTGTCGAAGGAGCTTGAGAAGCTGCCCCGCGTGACCGGCTCGGGCCGTGAGGCGGACCGCTTCTACGTCTCGCGCGCCGTTGACAACGCGCTCAACCGCGCCGAGTCGCTCGCAGACGGCATGAAGGACGACTATGTTTCGGTCGAGCATCTGCTGCTCGCGCTGATCGAGACGGCGGACAGCACCCTCAAGGAGCTGTTCCGCACCTACCGCATCACGAAGGAGAGCTGCCTGCAGGCGCTGCAAACCGTGCGCGGCAGCCAGCGCGTCACGACCGACTCGCCGGAGGACACGTATGAGGCGCTTGAGAAATACGGCACCGACCTTGTCAAGCGTGCGCGCGAGCAGAAAATGGACCCCGTCATCGGCCGTGACGACGAGATCCGGAACGTCATCCGCATCCTGTCGCGGAAAACGAAGAACAACCCCGTCCTGATCGGCGAGCCGGGCGTCGGCAAGACCGCCATCGTCGAGGGGCTTGCCCAGCGGATCGTTGCAAACGAGGTGCCCAAGAGCCTGCAGGACAAGAGCGTATTCTCGCTGGACATGGGCGCGCTGATCGCGGGCGCAAAATACCGCGGCGAATTTGAGGAGCGGCTGAAGGCCGTCTTGAACGAGGTCAAAAAGTCCGAGGGCCGCATCATCCTGTTCATCGATGAACTGCACACCATCGTCGGCGCGGGCAAGACCGAAGGCTCGATGGACGCGGGCAATCTGCTCAAGCCGATGCTCGCGCGCGGCGAGCTGCACTGCATCGGCGCGACCACGCTGGACGAGTACCGGCAGTATATTGAAAAGGACCCGGCGCTCGAGCGCCGCTTCCAGACCGTTCTGGTGCAGGAGCCGACCGTGGAGGACACCATCGCCATCCTGCGTGGTCTGGAGTCGCGGTACGAGGTCTTCCACGGCGTCAAGATCACCGACAACGCGATCATCGCCGCCGCGACGCTCTCGAACCGCTACATCACCGACCGTTACCTGCCGGACAAGGCCATCGACCTCATCGACGAGGCGTGCGCCATGATCCGCACCGAAATGGACTCCATGCCCACGGAGCTGGACGTCATCAACCGCAAGATCATCCAGATGGAGATCGAGGAGGCCGCCCTCAAGAACGAGGAGGACGAGCTGTCGAAGGGACGGCTCGCTGAGCTCCAGAAGGAGCTTGCCGACCAGCGCGAGAAGTTCAGCACCATGAAGGCGCAGTGGGAAAACGAGAAGAACGCCATCGGCCGCGTGCAGCAGCTCCGCGAGCGCATTGAGAGCCTGAACCGCGAGATCGAGGCCGCGCAGCAGAATTATGACCTGGAAAAAGCCGCAAAGCTGATGTACGGCGACCTGCCGGAGGCGAAAAAGCAGCTCGAGCACGAGGAAAAGCTTGCACAGAGCAGCAAGGAATCGAGCTTGCTCCGCAACAAGGTCACCGAGGAGGAGATCGCCAAGATCATCGAGCGCTGGACGGGCATTCCCACCAGCCGCCTGATGGAAGGCGAGCGCGAGAAGCTGCTGCGCCTGCCGGAGATCCTGCACAAGCGCGTCATCGGTCAGGACGAGGCCGTTCAGTGCGTGTCCGACGCCATTCTCAGAAGCCGCGCCGGCATTCAGGACCCGAACCGTCCGCTCGGCTCGTTCCTGTTCCTCGGCCCGACGGGCGTGGGCAAGACGGAGCTTGCCAAAACGCTTGCCGAGGCGCTGTTTGACGATGAAAAGAACCTCGTCCGCATCGACATGTCGGAGTACATGGAGAAATTCTCCGTCTCGCGTCTCATCGGCGCGCCTCCCGGATACGTCGGCTATGAGGAAGGCGGTCAGCTGACCGAGGCCGTCCGCCGCCGCCCGTACAGCGTCATCCTCTTTGACGAGATCGAAAAGGCGCATCCGGATGTGTTCAACGTCCTGCTTCAGGTGCTGGACGATGGCCGCATCACCGACTCGCAGGGCCGCACCGTCGATTTCAAGAACACCATCATCATCCTGACCTCGAACCTCGGCAGCCAGCTCCTGCTGGACGGCATCGGCGCAGACGGCGAGATCACCCAGAAGGCCAAGGACGACGTGGAGGCGCTGCTGCACCGCACGTTCCGTCCGGAGTTCCTCAACCGGCTCGACGAGATCGTGTTCTATAAGCCGCTGACGAAGCAGAACATCACCGGCATCATCGACCTTCAGATCGCCGCACTCAACAAGCGTCTTGCCGACAAGCAGCTGCGCTGCGAGCTGACGCCGGAGGCCAAGCAGTTCATCATCGACGCGGCCTACGACCCGCAGTTCGGCGCGCGTCCGCTGCGCCGCTACGTGCAGCACACCGTCGAGACTTTGCTGGCCAAGAAGATCGTGGAGGGCAGCATCCAGCCCGGCGCGGCGCTCACCGTCGCCGTCCGGGACGGCGAGCTCGTCATCGAGTAAGCCGCGGACGCGGCGTCCCTCCGCCGCATCGCACAAAAAGCCGCCGGAAATACCATCCGGCGGCTTTGCGCTTGTCAAAAAGCTTTTTGACAAGCGCTCAAACGCGAACCGCGGGGGTCTGGTTCGCGTTTGAAAAGGCTGCACCCGGCTGCGCGCAAAACGTGGCTGCTCCGTCATTCGGACGGAGCAGCCACGTTTGTATGTTCTTATTCCTCGTCGAACTTGCGCAGACCCGCGATCTGCGTGATCGGCAGCGAGAAGCACACCGCGCCCGCCTTCGTCTCCGGGCCGGCGTCGCGCATCACAGCGCGCATGATGCCCTCCTTCTGCTCGGCGGTGGCGACGATGTAGATCATTTCCTTTTCCTCCGCCAGCAGGACGCCGAAGAACTTCGGCGCGCTGCTCGTGCCGGTACCCTTGGCGTGCAGGACGGTGCCGCCTCTGGCGCCCGCGGAGCGCGCGGCGTCCATGACCATGTCCGAGCAGCCCTCGTTCAGCACCACAACGATCAGCTCATGTTCAAACTGCATTTCCGGTTTTCCTCCTTCCGGGATGTGCCCGCCGGTCAGCGCGTCCAGTGAACGCGCGCCGCCGGCACTCTTGATCGGGATCGCCATCATGATACCGTTTCCGGGGATGTCGATGTAAAGCTTCAGCTTTGCAAGGCGCATGAGCTTTTTCATGCCCGAGGCACCCGTCACGGTGCTGACCACCGCCTTCGGCGTGCTTTGCAGGTTGTACAGCGAGAGATGCTCGCTCTTGGCCGTGCCGCTTGCCATGTTCGTCAGCGTCATCGGCATCGACAGCTCCCGGCAGATTTCAACGAGCTTCAGCGCACTGCGGCGCGAGACCACGCTGATCATATAATACAGCTCCATCACGCCACCTCCCAGAGCTCGATGACCGCATCGTCCGGCAGCTCCTGACCGGCAGGATGCGCCGCCTTGCGGCTCTTGACAACAAAGATCACACCCATGATCTGCACCGTGATGAGCGGCATCATCGCCACCATCGCGACCAGACCGAACGCGTCCGTCATGACGTTTCCGCCGAGCGCGGCGCTCGCGCCCATCGCAAACGGGAGCATGAACGTCGCCGTCAGCGGGCCGGAGGCTACGCCGCCCGAGTCAAAGGCAATGGCCGTGAACGTCGGCGGCACGAAGAACGCCAGCGCCAGCGCCACCAGATAGCCCGGCACCATAAAATACAGAATTGGAAGCCCCGTCAGCACGCGCAGCATGGCAAGGCCGTTTGCCGCCGCAACGGCGATCGAAAGGCTCAGACCCATGGCGCGCTCCGAGATCGCGCCCGCGCTCAGCTCCTCGACCTGCTTGTTGAGGACATGGACGGCAGGCTCGGCATTGATGATGAACCAGCCCATCAGCATGGCCAGCGGGATGAGCAGATACTTCATCCAGCCCTCCGCCAGCGCGCCGCCGAGCACCTGACCCAGCGGCGAGAAGCCGACGTTCACGCCCGTCAGGAACAGCACCAGCCCCACATACGTCAGCGCGATGCCGGCAAGGATGCGCTGGAAGGGGCGCTTTTTGATCTTCAGCGCGAAGATCTGGAACAGCAGGAAGAACGCAAAGATCGGCGCGAGCGCCAGCGCGACCTCCGCAAGGTAGGTCGGAAGCTTCGCGATGTAATCCATACCGACCTCGACCGTGTGCGTGTATTCCTGCACCGCCGTCTCCGAGGCGGCGGCCGCGCCGCTGTCATAGACGAAGCCGAGGATCAGCACCGACAGGATCGGCCCGATCGAGCACAGCGCCACAAGGCCGAAGCTGTCGGACTTTGCGTTTTCGTCGCTTCGGATGGACGCCACGCCCACGCCGAGCGCCATGATGAACGGGACGGTCATCGGCCCGGTCGTCACGCCGCCCGAGTCAAACGCGACCGACAGGAAGCTCGGCTCTGACAGCGCCGCGAGCGTGAACACGCCCGCGTAAAAGACCACGAGCAGCCACTTGAGCGGGATCCTGAACAGGATGCGCAGCATACTGATCATCAAAAACAGGCCCACGCCCGCTGAGACCGTGATGATCAGCACCCGCGTGTCGATCTCCGGCACATTGTTTGCCAGCACCTGAAGATCCGGCTCCGCGACCGTGATGATGACGCCCAGCAGAAAGCTCAGGCCCAGGATCACGCCCAGCTTCCGCGAGCGTGTCATGCGCGCGCCGATGTGATTTCCGATCTGCGTCATGGACAGGTCGGAGCCGAGCGTAAACAGCCCCATACCCACAACGATCATGACCGAACCGATCAGGAACGACAGCATCAGACCCGTCCCGACCGGCACCAGAAACAGGCACAGCAGTGCCACGATCAGAGTGATGGGCAGGACGGAGGCGATCGCCTCGCGCATTTTTTCCGTGATAATATTGTCTTTCGGCAATTTTATCCCCCTAACACAGTGATATAGTAACAGTATACTGTATTTCTGGTTGGAAACCTAGTAAAAATTTGTGAACTTTTTGCTTTTTCGCATGATTCGGCGTTTTTGCGCAAAGCGCTCCCGCGCAGATGTGCAAAACCCCCGACCTGCGTCGGGGGCTGCGTTTGTTAAAAACTCTTTTTAGCAAGCTCGCGTGCCGCCCGAAAGCCGGGTGGTCGCAAAACAGTTTCCGTCGCGGCACCCCTTGCCTCTCCCTGTGGGAGAGGTGGCCGAGCGCAGCGAGGCCGGAGAGGGAAAATAATGACAACTTCGCGGGCAGATGGCACCCCGCGGGCGTAAGACCCTCTCAGTCACCTGCGGTGACAGCTCTCCCAAAGGGAGAGCCAAGGGGGGCTGCCATAGTATGTTGGCATGAGAAATGGAGCGTATCTGTGCCGGTCACGCCTCCAGCGAGAAGGCGTAGACCGTCTCACTGTCAAACGCCTCGCCGGCGCGCAGGATGCAGCTCGGCCAGTCGGGATGGTGGATGCAGTCGGGATAGTGCTGCGTTTCCAGACAGAACGCGCTGCGGTGGCCGTAGACCTGTCCGCGCTTGCCGGTGCGCGCGTCCATGCCGTTGGCGGTGTAGAGCTGCACGCCGGGCTGGTCGGTCGTCATGGTCATCACGACGCCGGTTTTCGGGGACTTCGCCACAGCCGCCGGCGCGCCCGCGTTCAGCACGAAGTTCGCGTCATAGCCGCCGCTCAGACGCACGCAGTCCTCGTCCCGGTCGGCGTCGCGGCCGATGGGCTTCATCGTGCGGAAATCCATCGCCGTTCCGGCCACGGGCGCGATCACGCCCAGCGGCAGGCAGCCCGCGTCATTCGGCGTGAAGGCGTCGGCATTCACGCACAGGAGCTGCTCCTGCACGGTGCCCTCGCCGTCGAGGTTAAAATAGCTGTGGTTCGTCAGATTCAGGATCGTGTCGCGGTCGCTCACGGCGTGGTAGCGGATGGAAAGCGCGTCGCCCTTCCACGAAAACCGCACCGAAACGGTGAGCGTGCCGGGGTAGCCCTCCTCGCCGTCGGGCGAGACGCGGGAAAAGAGCAGGCCGTCCTCGGTCTGCTCGGCGTCCCAGACGTACTTGTCAAAGCCCTTCTGACCGCCGTGGAGGTGATTTTCGCCATTGTTCCGCGCAAGCGTGTACGTCTTGCCGTTCAGCGTGAAGACGCCGCCGCCGATGCGGTTTCCGAAGCGCCCGATGGTCGCGCCGAGATAGCCGCCGTTTTCCGTGTAGCCCTCCAGCGTGTCGTAGCCGAGCACCACATCGACCGTCCTGCCGCCGCGTGCCGGAACCTCGATGGCGCGGATGGTCGCGCCGTAGTCGAGCAGCTCCGCGCGCAGGCCGCGGTCATTTTCCATCGTCCAGCAGTGTACCTGCGTGCCGTCCTTCAGCGTTCCAAAAAGTCTTTTCGTGATTTTCATATCACATCGTCTCCAATCTATCGTTTCTGTTGCCGTGCATTTTCAGAGCGTCAAAAAGCCTCGTAGAGTTCGCGCCCGCAGGCGCGAATAAAGTGTGAATCGGTTTTGTCCGGTGGCGTGTACATCGGACAAAACACACTACGCAGCGCAAGTGTGGAATTTGTGCGCAAACAGCGCACAAATTATGCGCGCCGCGCAGCGCAGCCTTTTCAAACGCGAACCCAGCCCTGCGGTTCGCGTTTGAGAGCTTGTCAAAAAGACTTTTTGACAAGCTCAAAATGCACGGGGCGGCTGCCCCGTGCATTTTTGCTTATTTTGCGTAATCGACAGCCTTCGTCTCGCGGATGACGTTGATCTTGATCTGACCGGGATACTCCAGCTCAGACTCGATCTTGCGCGCCAGATCGTGCGCCAGCAGGATCATGCTGTCCTCGGAGACCTCCTCGGGCTTGACCATGATGCGGACCTCGCGGCCGGCCTGGATGGCATAGGACTTGTCGACGCCGGGGAAGGAGTTGGTCAGCTCCTCGAGCTTCTCCAGCCGGCGGATATAGTTTTCGACATTTTCGCGTCTTGCACCGGGGCGTGCAGCGGAAATGGCGTCGGCGGCCTGAACGAGGCAGGCGACGATCGACTGCGGCTCCACATCGCCGTGGTGCGCCTCGATGGCGTTGATAACGATGGGGTTTTCCTTGTACTTGCGCGCAAGCTCCACGCCAAGCTGAACGTGGCTGCCCTCCATCTCGTGGTCAACGGACTTGCCGAGGTCATGCAGCAGACCCGCGCGCTTTGCCAGCGTCACATCGACGCCAAGCTCGCTTGCGAGCAGACCCGCGATGTGCGCGACCTCGATGGAGTGATTCAGGACGTTCTGGCCGTAGGACGTGCGGTACTTCTGACGGCCGAGGAGCTTGATGAGCTCCGGATGCAGGTTGTGGATGCCCGTCTCGAACGTGGCGCGCTCGCCCTCGAGCTTGATCGTGTGATCGACCTCGCGGCGTGCCTTTTCGACCATGTCCTCGATGCGGGTGGGGTGGATGCGGCCGTCGGCGATGAGCTTCTCCAGCGCCAGACGCGCCACCTCGCGGCGCACCGGATCAAAGGAGGAGACGGTGATGGCCTCGGGCGTGTCGTCGATGATGAGATCGACGCCGGTGATGGTTTCGAGGGTGCGGATGTTGCGGCCCTCGCGGCCGATGATGCGGCCCTTCATTTCATCGTTGGGGAGCGGTACGACGGAGACGGTGGCCTCCGCTGCGTGATCCGCGGCACAGCGCTGGATGGCGGTGGTGATGATCTCGCGGGCCTTCTGCTCGGCCTCGTCCTTGAGCTGCGCCTCGATCTCCTTGATCTTCATGGCGGTCTCATGACGGACCTCGGACTCGACGTTGTTCAGAAGGTAGGTCTTGGCCTCCTCCTGCGTCATGCCGCTGATCTTCTCCAGCATTTCAAGCTGCCCCTTCTTGATGAGGGTGACCTCGTCCTGCTGCTTCTGCACGGCAGCGACCTTCTTTGCGAGTTCTTCTTCCTTCTTCTCGTGGATGTCCAGCTTCTTGTCGAGAGATTCTTCCTTCTGCTGCAAGCGGCGTTCCTGCTTTTGCAGCTCGTTTCTGCGTTCCTTGTTCTCTCTTTCCTGTTCGGTACGCGTTTTATGGATCTCTTCCTTGGCTTCCAGCAGCATTTCGCGCTTCTTGTTCTCGCCGCCCTTGATGGCTTCGTTGATGATGCGCTTGGCTTCTTCTTCGGCGCTGCCGATCTCCTTCTCAGCGACCTTTTTGCGATAGGTCACGCCGAGGATAAAGAAGATCACGCCGCCGACGATCAGGCCGCCTGCGATGCCAAGGAGGAAGGATATCAAATCAAAGTCCATAATTTGCGGACACACCTCCTATTCATCAGTATTGGGTTAAGGATGTGATGGAATCAGTCAAGCCCGGCGTCCGCGTCCCCTACCGCGGGCGGCAGGCCATACAAATCCTACGTTATATTGTATCGTTTCCGGTGGGGCGTGTCAAGTTTCAATTGTGCATTTTGCCCGTCTCCGTGCCCGGAAATCTGCCGAATTTCACAGCCGCCGCCGTCCGCAGGCGCACAAAAAACCGTACAGTTTCCGGGATGCGGAGGCTGTACGGTTCAAGGTGTCAAAAATGCGCGGTTGACTTTTGACGAAAAATGTGTCAGGCTGAGGTGGAGGGCTGCGCCGCCTTCGGAAGACGCCGCTCGATGGTCACGCACAGCAGGCTCGCGACCACGACCTTGAGCATGTCGCCCGGCAGATAGAGCAGCATTCCGCCGCGGATGACCTGCCAGAAGGTCAGACCCTTGCCGAGATAGCCGTTGGCGATGAGCGCCATATACGGCACGCCGATGGCGTAGAGCACGCCGTAGCCCGCCAGGATCGCAAGCGCGGTGCGCCAGAACGTGAGCGGTCTGCGGCAGAGCGCGCCGATGACCCACGCTGCGGGGATCAGCCCGAGCAGGAAGCCGAACGTCGGCTGAAACACATAGGAAAAGCCGCCGCCGAGCGCGAAGATCGGAATGCCGACAAGGCCGATCAGCACATACACGCCCTGAGACAGCGCGCCGTACTTCCGTCCGAGCAGGATGGCCGCCATGGCGGTGAAGAACGACTGCATCGTGATGGCAGCCAGCGGGAACGGGATCTTCAAAAAGGCGCCGATGGCGGTCAGCGCGGCAAAGAGTGCGGTCAGAATGATGTCTTTGATTTTCATATTGTCCTCGATTGTAAACTAAAATTGCGCAACGCGGTTTACAATCGAGAGTATACCATGCTACCATACAAAAGGCAAGCGTTTTTTCCGCCATGCACCGCCGGGCGGCCTCCCGCGTGCATCGGTGCACGCAAAACGCAGCAAAAATCGGAGGTTTTTCGATGAAAGAGAAGGTTTTGGAGCTTCTGCAAAGCGTGCAGGGCGAGCTCTCCGGCGAGGAGATCAGCCGCCGGCTCGGGGTCTCCCGCGCGGCGGTCTGGAAGGCCATCGAGCAGCTTCGTCAGGAGGGCTGTGAGATCAGCGCCTCGACGCGGCGGGGCTACCGGCTGGTGTTCGCGCCGGACACGCTCAGCCGCGAGCGCATCACCGCCCTGCTGGACGGCCATCCGTGGGCGCAGAACGTGCATGTGATGCAGGAGATCGACTCGACGAACAATTATCTCAAGCAGCTTGCGGCGCAGGGCGCGCCGGACGGCGCCTCCGCCATAGCCGACCGCCAGACGGCCGGCCGCGGGCGGCGCGGGCGGAGCTTTTATTCTCCCGGCGGGCTCGGCCTGTATCTCAGCGTCCTGCTTCGCCCGCAGGCGCACCCGGCGGAGCTTCTGCACCTGACGGCCATGAGCGCCGTGGCCGCCAGCCGCGCGGTCGAGGCGGTCTGCGGCGTGCGTCCCGGCATCAAATGGACGAACGATCTGGTCTTCGGCACGCGGAAGACGGCGGGCATTCTGACGGAGCTTTCGGTCGTGGCGGAGACGATGGAGACGGACTATGTCATCGTCGGCATCGGCGTCAACTGCGCGCACGCCGAGTTTCCCGAGGAGCTGCGCGACATCGCGACCTCGCTTCGCATCGAAACGGGCAAGGCCGTCAGCCGCTGCGCGCTGGCGGCGGCGCTTCTGCGCGAGTTTTCTCGGATGGAGGACGCACTGCTGACAGACCGGGAGGCGTGGCTGCGCGAGTTTTCCGGGCACTGCGTCACCATCGGCAAGGACGTGCGCATCGTGCGCGCGGGCGAGGAGCGCATCGCGCACGCCGACGGCATCGGTCCGGAGGCGGAGCTGCTCGTCACCTATCCCGACGGCACGACCGGCGCGGTCGCATCCGGCGAGGTCTCGGTGCGCGGCATGTACGGGTATCTTTGAGTATTGAAAGCAACTGATGCAGCACCGCGCGGTGCTGCCCTAAAAAATACGGAAAAGGAGCGAATTTTATGAATGAAGTGCTGAACTGTCTGGAAACGCGCCGCAGCGTGCGCAAGTATCTGCCGAAGCAGATCACGGATGCGGAGCTGGACGCCGTCCTGCGCGCCGGAACGTATGCCCCGACCGCAATGGGGCGTCAGTCGCCGAAGATCGTCGTCCTGCAAAAGCCGGAGGACATCGCGCGGCTCGAGCGCATGAACGCCGCCGTGCTCCAAAGCCCCGACGCAAAGCCGTTTTACGGCGCGCCGACGGTCTGCCTCGTGCTGGCGGACGCGGCCATCCCCACCGCCGTGGAAGACGGGAGCCTTGTCATGGGGAATCTCATGAATGCGGCGCACGCGCTGGGACTCGGCTCGTGCTGGATCAACCGCGCGCGCGAGGAGTTCGCATCGGAGGAGGGTAAGGCGCTGCTGAGGCAGTGGGGCATCGAGGGCGAATGGATCGGCGTCGGCCACTGCATCCTCGGCTACCCCGACGGCGCGCCCGCTCCCGCCAAGCCCCGCAAGGCGGACTATATCGTAAAGGTCTAACCGCATCTTCGCATTGCGCCGCGGCAGGCACCGCCCCGGAAATTCTGTCTTTTTTGGGGAAGTGCTTTCCACGGCGCAAAAAATATGCTATGATAGCGCCATGAAAAAGAGAATTTCTTATTATGTCAGCCGGAAGAACGTCTTCCTCTGGCTCGCAGCGGCAGCTCTCGTATGCTCGGCAGCCGTCCGCATCGCATTTGTCTGCGGGAAAGGCGCAGACGCATCGACGATGTGGTTTCAAATCGTACTGCCGGTCGCAGCGTCCCTGATCTACACGCTGATCCTTCTTTGCTCCGGTGAGGAGCGCCTGTACCGGACGGCCGTTCCGGTCCTTCTGTTTGCCGTTTACTTCGGCATCCGCATCTCCGGTATGCCCGGCGCGCCGCGGCGCTACATTTTCCTGTGCTGGATCGCGTACATGGCCTTCGCCGCCGTCTACGCCGTCATCATCTCCGGCTTCCACGGCGCGTGGCTGCTGCCGCTGATGCATCTGGCGGGGCTGGGCGTCCTGTTGTATGACAGCCGCGCGGCGCTGCACGCGGAGAACATCGGCGTGCTCTATGACAACCTGCCGGATCTGCTGGTGCTGTTCGGCGGGCTGGTCGCGTCGCTGTGCGTCAAGGTCCACCTCGACAGCGCCTACCATCCCACCTGGGGCGACCGTACCGACGGGCGCAAGCTCCGCACGCTCGACCCGGTACAGGTGGTCGGCAACTACGTCATGCCCACCCGAAGCGGCGCGTCGAACTGCATCCACGAGACGGTGGAGATCAGCGCCGTCGAGCGCTACATCCGCGAAAAGCGCCGCGCCGGAATGCCGAACTTCGGCATCACGCACGTTTTCCTCGCGGCCTATGTGCGCTGCGTCGCCAAGTATCCGGCGCTCAACCGCTTCCTCTCCGGCCAGCAGGTCTATTCCCGCGACAATGACATCCAGTTCTGCATGATGGTCAAGGAGGACATGACCACCGAGGCGCCCGAAAGCGCGATGAAGCTCCACCTGAAGCCCACCGACACCGTGGAGGACATTTACCGCAAATTTAACGCCGAGGTCGACCGCATCAAGGACAACTCCAGCGCCAGCGACTTTGACAAGACCGCCAAGGCGCTCTCGCTCATTCCGGGTGTGTTCTTCAAGTTCGTGATCTGGGTGCTCAAGACGATGGACTATTTTGGTCTGCTGCCCAAGTTCCTGCTGGAGGTCAGCCCGTTCCACGGCTCGATCTTCTTCACCTCGATGGGCTCGCTCGGCATCCCGCCGATCGTCCACCACCTGTATGACTTCGGCAATCTGCCGATCTTTGTGGCCTTCGGCTGCAAGTACCGCAAAAATGAGGTGCAGCTCGACGGCACGGTCGTCCAGCGCAAGTACATCGACTACACCGTCAACACCGACGAGCGCATCTGCGACGGCTTCTACTTCGCGACCACGCTCAAGCACATGAAAAAGCTGCTGATGCACCCCGAACGGCTCGACGAGCCGCTCGAGGAGGTCGTGCGCGACATCGATTGAGCCGGATGACACGTCAGGAATTTTCCGCATGGTGCGCAGGCGGCGTCCGCCTGCTCGACGGCGCGACGGGCTCTGCGCTCTTACAGGCCGGGATGCCGCGCGGCGGCTGCACGGAGCGGTGGGTGCTGGCGCATCCGCAGGTCTTGCAGACGCTGCAGCGGCGCTATGCCGCCGCAGGCAGCCAAATCGTCTGCGCGCCGACCTTCTGCGCAAACCGCCGCGCTCTGGAGGGCCATGGCCTGAGCGCGCGGCTGCATGAGATGAACGTCTCGCTCGTGGCGCTCTCGCGCAGCGCCGTCGGGCCGGATGTGCTCATTGCGGGCGATATGACGACGCTCGGCCGCCCTGTGAGCGAGGACGGCCCATACAGCTACCACGCGCTGCTCGCCGTCTACCGCGAGCAGGCCGAGGCGCTTTTGGACGGCGGCGTGGATCTGTTTCTGGTGGAGACGCTGATGGGCGTGGAGGAAAGTCTTGCCGCTGTGGAGGCCATCCGCAGCGTCAGCGACCGTCCCGTGCTCTGCACGTTCTCGTTTCAGACGGATGGCAAGGCGTATTTTGACGGCTCCGCCGACGAGGCCGCGCCCGCGCTCGAGGCGCTCGGCGCCGATGCAGTCGGCGTCAACT
The DNA here is from genome assembly GCA_900548625.1 of uncultured Eubacteriales bacterium. Lineage (GTDB taxonomy): Bacteria > Bacillota > Clostridia > Oscillospirales > Oscillospiraceae > CAG-170. Next base: position 31,298 of record URLO01000002.1, read on the forward strand.
GCGCCTCCGGCCCGGACATGCTGGGAAGCGTCGTGCGGCGGATGAAAAACGCGTGCGGCCTGCCCATCATCGCAAAGCCGAACGCCGGCCTTCCCACGATCAGCGAACAGGGCGAGGCGGTCTACGCGCTCACGCCCGACGCCTTCGCCGCAGCCATGCTGCCGCTGGCGGATGCGGGCGCGTCGATCCTCGGCGGCTGCTGCGGCACCACGCCGGAGCACATTGCCGCGCTGCGCGCGGCGCTCGATGGCAGGGCATGAGCCTGCATTTGGCGCTCTGTACACAATTTGTTCTCGGATTTCATACATATTTCACAACTTGCCTCTAAGTTTTTTAATATCCGCTTGCTATGATAATCCTGCAAGAAGCGATATGTACTTTTTCATTTTCCTCTCATTCTTCTTTATTGAAAACGCCGTAAGCGAGCTGGTCCCTCGCTTACGGCGTTCTCTTTCTATACGGAGCTTTGTGCGTTCCGGGAGCGCGGTCTCCGGCGCTCAGGGCAGCAGCCTTTTCAGATACTGACCCGTGAAGCTCGCGGGGCAGGCGGCGACCTCCTCGGGCGTGCCCTGCGCGACGATGCTTCCGCCGCCCGCGCCGCCCTCGGGGCCGAGGTCGATGATGTGGTCGGCGACCTTGATGACGTCCAGATTGTGCTCAATGACGAGGACGGTGTTGCCCGCGTCGGCAAGCAGCTGCAAAATATCGATCAGCCGGTGCACATCCGCGATGTGCAGGCCGGTCGTCGGCTCGTCGAGGATATAGATCGTGCGGCCGGTCGCGCGGCGGGAGAGCTCGGTCGCGAGCTTGACGCGCTGCGCCTCGCCTCCGGAGAGCGTTGTGGAGCTTTGGCCGAGCTTGATGTAGCCCAGCCCCACGTCCACGAGCGTCTGCACCTTCTGGCGGATCTTCGGCAGATTTTCAAAGAAGGCAAGCGCCTCCTCCGCCGTCATGTCGAGCACATCGGCGATGTTTTTGCCCTTGTAGAGCACCTCCAGCGTCTCGCGGTTGTAGCGTCTGCCGCGGCAGACCTCACACGGGACGTAGACATCGGCGAGAAAGTGCATCTCGATCTTCACAAGGCCGTCGCCGCCGCACGCCTCGCACCGGCCGCCCTTGACATTGAAGGAAAAGCGCCCCGGCCCATAGCCGCGCGTGCGCGCGTCCGCCGTTGCGGCGAACAGGTCGCGGATGTCGTTGAAAAGCCCCGTGTAGGTGGCGGGGTTCGAGCGCGGCGTGCGCCCGATGGGGCTCTGGTCGATGCCCACGACCTTGTCCAGATGCTCCAGCCCCTCGATGGCATCGAATTTTCCGGGGCGCGTGCGTGCGTGGTTCAGCGCGCCCGCGAGCTTTTTATAGAGGATCTCATTGACAAGGCTCGACTTGCCGGAGCCGGACACGCCCGTGATGCAGGTGAACGTCCCGAGCGGGATGGAGACATCGACATGGCGGAGGTTGTTCTCCGCCGCGCCGCGCACGGTCAGGAATTTCCCGTTTCCCTTGCGGCGCTCCGCCGGAACGGGGATCTTCTTGACGCCGGAGAGATACTGGCCGGTGATCGAGCGCGGGCAGCGCATGATGTCCTCCAGAGACCCGGCCGCGACGACCTCGCCGCCGTGTACGCCCGCGCCGGGGCCGATGTCCACGATGTAGTCGGCGGCGCGCATGGTGTCCTCATCGTGCTCAACGACCAGAACGGTGTTGCCGAGGTCGCGGAGCTGACGGAGCGTGGCGAGGAGCTTGTCATTGTCGCGCTGGTGCAGGCCGATCGACGGCTCGTCGAGGATGTAGAGAACGCCCATCAGGCTCGAACCGATCTGCGTGGCAAGGCGGATGCGCTGGCTCTCGCCGCCGGAAAGCGTGGCAGCCGAGCGTGAAAGCGTCAGATAGCGCAGGCCGACCGCCTCCAGAAAGCCGAGCCGCGCGCGGATCTCGCGCAGGATCTGCTCGGCAATGACCGCCATGCTGCCGTCGAGCTTCAGGCGGTTTATGAACGCCAGCTCGTCAGAGATGGGCATGGCGCAGAAGTCCATGATGTTCATTCCGCCGACCGTCACCGCCAGCGACACGTCGCTCAGACGCTTGCCGCGGCACTTGGGGCACGGCCGCTCCGCCATGCACTCCTCCAGCTCCTTGTGCATCGCCTCGGACTGCGTCTCGGCATAGCGGCGGGAGATGTTGTTGAGCACGCCCTCAAACGGGCGCTCCATTACGCCGCGGCCGTTGGCGCGCTCGTAATAGATCGTGAGATTTTCCTTGCCGGTGCCGTAGAGAATGGCGTCGAGCGCGGTTTTCGGCAGCTCACGGACGGGCTGCGTCAGGGAGAAGTGATATTTTTTCCCGAGCGCCTCAAAGTACATCCGCGCGATGGAGTCGTCACGGACGTTGTTGTAGCCGCTGGCCTGAATGGCGCCCTGCAGGATGGATTTGGAGTCGTCGGGGATGAGGAGCGCCGGGTCCGCCACGAGCTGCGTGCCGAGACCCGTGCAGACGGGGCAGGCGCCGTAGGGGTTATTGAAGGAGAACATCCGCGGCGAAAGCTCCGGCAGGGAAACGCCGCAGTCCTCACAGGCGTAATTCTGCGAGAACATCGTGTCGCGGTCGCCCTCCAGCTCATTGAGGATGACCAGACCGCCCGAAAGCCCCGCCGCCGTCTCGACCGAGTCGGTCAGACGCCGCGCAAGGTCGGGCTTCATGATGAGACGGTCCACGATGACCTCGATGTTGTGCTTTTTGTTCTTGTCGAGCGAGATCTCCTCGGTCAGCTCATAGACGCTGCCGTCCACGCGCACGCGCGCGTAGCCGCCGCGCCGCGCATCGTCAAAGACCTTCTGATGTTCGCCCTTTTTCCCGCGCACGACCGGCGCGAGGAGCTGAAAGCGCGTGCGCTCGGGAAGCTGCATGATCTGATCGACGATCTGATCGACCGACTGGCGGCGGATCTCCTTGCCGCACTTCGGGCAGTGCGGCACGCCGCACCGCGCCCACAGAAGGCGCAGATAGTCGTAGATCTCCGTCACGGTGCCGACCGTGGAGCGCGGGTTTTTGCTGGTGGTCTTCTGATCGATGGAGATGGCAGGGGAGAGGCCGTCGATGGAATCGACGTCCGGCTTGTCCATCTGGCCGAGGAACATCCGGGCGTAGCTGGAAAGCGACTCGACATAGCGCCGCTGGCCCTCGGCATAGATCGTGTCGAAGGCGAGCGAGGACTTTCCGGAGCCGGACAGACCCGTCAGCACAACGAGCTTGTCGCGCGGGATCTCGAGGGAAATGTTTTTCAGATTGTTGACGCGCGCACCCTGCACGCGAATGGTATCCTGCATAGGCTGCTCCTGCTTCTGCGCCGCGCGGCGGCGCGAATATTCGTTCCTGATATTATACCATGATGCTAGAAAATGTACAACTCTGTTTTCAAACAAAAGTTTTCTATCTTGTATCTTTGTGGAATTTTGGTATAATACACTCATGTAAAGAAAGGTGGGGTGGGTATGCGCAATTTTCCGAAGCTGATGTTCAACCGCGTCGTGGTCGTTTCGCTGTCGATTCTGCTTCAGATCGCCGTGTTGCTGGCAGGGATGCTGTGGCTCAACGACTACCGGAGCTGGATCAACATCGCGCTGAGCGTGATCTCGTGGGTGGCCGTCGTGTACATTATGAGCGACAAAAGCAATCCCTCGTACAAGATCGCGTGGATCGTGCTGATCCTTGCGTTTCCGGTGGCGGGCGTCACGATCTATCTGCTGTTCGGCGGCAACAAGGCCTCCAGCCGTGAGAACCGAAAAATGGAGCGCATCAGCCGCGAGACCCACTCCAGCCTCCCGCAGGACGAGGCGGTCATGGAGGAGCTGCGCGCCCGCGGCGACGCGGCGTACAACCACACGCGGTATCTGCTGCACACGTCGCATTACCCCGTCTATCACAACTCCGAGGCGGCCTATTATCCCATCGGCGAGGAATGCTTCGCCGCGATGTGCGAGGATCTGGAGACTGCGGAGCACTACATCTTTCTGGAGTATTTCATCATCGACAAGGGCAGGATGTGGGACACCATCCTCGAAATCCTCTGCCGCAAGGCGGCAGCCGGCGTGGATGTGCGCGTTTTGTACGACGATTTCGGCTGCATCACGCGCCTGCCCGGAAATTATCCGCGCCAGCTGCGCGAGATGGGCATTCGCGCGCACGCCTTCAAGCCCTTCGTGCCGGTGCTTTCCGGTCGGCTCAATAACCGCGACCACCGCAAGCTCATGATCGTGGACGGAAAGACCGCCTACACCGGCGGCGTGAACCTCGCGGACGAGTACATCAACATCGGCTCGAAATTCGGCCACTGGAAGGACTGCGGCATCCGCGTGAAGGGCGAGGCCGCGTGGTCCATGACGGTCATGTTCCTGACGATGTGGGATTATGTTGACCATCTGGAGGAGGACATCGGCGCCTTCCGCCCGTTTTATGACGACGCGGCGGACGGAACGCTCGGCTATGTGCAGCCGTTTGCCGACAGTCCGCTCGACTATGAGGACGTCGGCGCGACGGCGTTCAGCAGCCTCATCCAGTCCGCGCGGGAGCGGGTCTGGATCATGACGCCGTATCTCATTCTGGACGATAAGATGTCGCAGGCGCTCTGCCGCGCCGCCAAGACCGGCGTGGACGTGCGCATCATCACGCCGGGTATCCCGGACAAACGGTATGTCTACGCCGTCACACGCGCGAACTACGACCTGCTGCTGGAGGCGGGCGTGCGCATTTTTGAGTACAAGCCGGGCTTCATCCACTCGAAGGTCTGCTTTGCGGACGGGCTGTATGCCGTGGTCGGCACGGTCAATATGGACTTCCGGAGCCTGTACCTGCATTTTGAGGATGCGGTCTACCTCTGCGGCAACGAGGCGGTCGAGCAGGTCGAGGCCGATTTTGAGGACGTGTTCCCGGTCTGCCGCGAGATCACCTACGCCAGAAGCCGCCGTGTCGGATTCTGGCGGCGGCTGGTTCGGACGATCCTGCGGCTGTTTTCGCCGCTGCTTTGAGAAAAGGAGAATTTTTGTGGAGCTTTTGGAGCAAATCGCCGCCTATGTGCCGTCCTGTGAGCAGGAGGAGGCAGACCGGCGGCTGATCCTGCGCTGCGCGGCGCAGTTCGGAGACCTGTTCACGCGCGAAAATGAACTGGCGCACTTTACGGCGTCGGCATGGGTCGTGACGCCCGACCGCAAAAAGGCGCTGATGGCGTATCACAACCTGTACAACTCGTGGGCGTGGCTCGGCGGTCACGCCGACGGCGAGACGGAGCTTCTGAACGTGGCGCTGCGCGAGGTGCGCGAGGAGTCCGGCGTGCAGAACGTGCAGCCGGTCACGCCGGAGATCTATTCTCTGGAGGTGCTGCCGGTGACGCAGCATATAAAGCGCGGGAAATTCGTCTCGGCGCATCTGCACCTGAATCTGACATATCTTTTGCAGGCGGACGAGCACGAGATGCTCCGCTGCAAGCCCGATGAAAACAGCGGCGTGCGCTGGTTCTGCCCGGAGGCGGTCTGCGCGGCGGTCTCGGAGCCGGCGATGCGCGTGATCTATCAGAAGCTGATGGACAAGCTGCACACCGTCTGAGACGTGTGCCGGCGCGAACACAGAGAGGGTTTTTGAGAAAGTCTGGACCGCCCGCCGGGCGGCCAAAGGGAGGCTCCGCCGATGTCAGTACATGAAGGCCACCGCGAACGGATGCGCCGGCAGATGAAAACCAGCGGCATGGACAGCCTGTCCGATGTGCAGGTGCTGGAGGTCGCGCTCTATTACGCCATTGCGCGCCGGGATACGAACGAGATCGCGCACGCGCTCCTGCGCCGCTTTGGAAGCCTCTCGGGCGTGCTCGAGGCGCCGCGCGCCGAGCTTCTCAAGATCGACGGCGTCGGCGAGAGCGCCGCAGACCTGCTGCTTCTGTTCATCCAGATGGAGCGGCGGCATCTCATGGACCGCGCCGGACGGCAGACCATCCTCGACACGACCTACAAATGCGCGCAGTATCTGATGCCGCGCTTCATCGGCGAGCAGGAGGAGGTCGTGTACCTGCTGTGCCTTGACGCCAAGTGCAAGGCGCTCGACTGCTCGCTCATCCACCGCGGCGCGGTCAACATGACCGCCATTTCGGTGCGCAAGATCGTCAAGGCCGCGCTCGATCACAACGCGACCTCCGTGGTCGTGGCGCACAACCACCCGAGCGGGCTGGCGCTGCCGAGCCGCGAGGACCGCGCGACCACGCTCGCGCTCAAGGCCGCGCTGGACGCGGTCGATGTGGTGCTGGTGGACCATGTGATCGTCGCGGACGAGGATTTTGTGTCCCTCGCGGACGATGGACTTTTGTAACGCAGGAAAGGGATCACCTATGGATTTTCAGCTCGTTTCCGATTATAAGCCGACCGGCGATCAGCCGCAGGCCATCGAAAAGCTGGTAAACGGCGTCAAAATGGGGCTTGACGAGCAGGTTTTGCTCGGCGTCACCGGCTCGGGCAAGACCTTCACGATGGCAAACGTCATCCAGCAGCTCGGCCGCCCGACGCTCGTGCTGGCACACAACAAGACGCTCGCGGCGCAGCTTTGCTCCGAATTCCGCGAGTTCTTCCCCAACAACGCCGTGGAATACTTCGTCTCCTACTACGACTACTATCAGCCGGAGGCGTACATCGCCCACACCGACACATATATTGAAAAGGACTCCGCCATCAACGACGAGATCGAGCGCCTGCGCCACAGCGCGACCTCCGCGCTGGCAGAGCGGCGGGACGTCATCGTTGTCTCGTCTGTCTCCTGCATCTACGGCCTCGGCGACCCGATCGACTACAAGAGCATGGTCATTTCGCTCCGCACGGGGCAGGAAACGGAGCGCGACGCGCTGATGCGCCGCCTGACCGACATCCGCTACGAGCGAAACGACGTCAATTTCACCCGAAACACCTACCGCGTCCGCGGCGATACGGTGGAGATCTACCCCGCCTACTGGACGGGACGCGCCGTCCGCGTGGAGTTCTTCGGCGATGAGATCGACCGCATCTCCGAGATCAACGCCGTCACCGGGATGCCGGAGCGCATTTTGAGCCATGTTGCCATCTATCCCGCGTCGCATTATGTGGCGTCGAAGGAAAAAATGGCGCGCGCCATGCACGACATCGAGCAGGAGATGTGGCAGCGCGTGAAGTACTTCGAGGAGCACGACAAGCTCCTTGAGGCGCAGCGCATCCGCCAGCGGACGCAGTACGACCTTGAAATGCTCGCGGAGATCGGCTTCTGCACCGGCATCGAGAACTATTCCCGCGTGATCGCGGGACGTGCGCCCGGCACGCCGCCGACCACGCTCATTGACTATTTCCCGGAGGATTTTCTGCTGTTTGTCGATGAGAGCCATGTGACGCTTCCGCAGGTGCGCGCCATGTACAACGGCGATCACTCGCGCAAGCAGAGCCTTGTCGATTACGGCTTCCGGCTGCCGTCGGCGTATGACAACCGGCCGCTCACCTTCCCGGAGTTTGAAAGCCGCATCCATCAGGCCATCTACGTCTCCGCCACGCCCGGCGAGTATGAGCGCACCCGCGCCGCGCAGGTCGCCGAGCAGGTCATCCGGCCCACGGGACTGCTCGACCCGGAGGTGTTCGTCCGGCCCATCGAGGGGCAGATCGACGATCTGATCGGGGAGATCAATCAGGTCACCGCCGGCGGCGAACGCACGCTCGTCACGACGCTGACGAAGAAAATGGCGGAGGATCTGACGGCCTATTTGCAGACGAACGGCATCCGCGTGCGCTATATGCACTCGGACATCGGCGCGATGGAGCGCATGGAGATCATCCGCGACCTGCGCATGGCAAAATTCGACGTGCTCATCGGCATCAACCTCCTGCGCGAGGGTCTTGATCTGCCGGAGGTGTCGCTCATCGCCATTCTCGACGCGGACAAGGAGGGCTTCCTGCGCTCGGAGACGAGCCTGATCCAGACCATCGGCCGCGCTGCGCGAAACGCGCACGGGCGCGTGCTCATGTACGCCGACAAGATCACGCCCGCCATGCGCGCGGCCATGGACGAGACGGCCCGCCGCCGCGCCATTCAGGACGCATACAACCGCGCGCACGGCATCGTGCCGAAAACCATCGTCAAATCCGTCCGCGACCTCATCGAGATCTCGGCCTCGCCGGAGACGGCGCAGACCGGAAAGGGCGGCGTCAAGCTGACGCGCGCCGAGCGCGAGCGCGAGATCGCGCGGCTGGAAAAGAAGATGAAGGAGGCGGCAAAGCTGATGGAATTCGAGTACGCCGCCGTCCTGCGCGACGAGATCATCCGTCTGCGCGGCGAAGCAGCCGACGCGAAAAAATAAACCAAGCGCCGCCGGAGCACATCCGGCGGCGCTTTAGACTGTCAAAGAACCTCGTAGAGTTCGCGCCCGCAGGCGCTTTTGCGCGGATATAAAAGGCGGCAGAGTCACATGCCGAGATTTTTGACGATCAGCGAGACGCCGGACAGCACCAGCAGCAGCGCCACGAGCCTGCCTGCTGTTTTTTCATTGAGGCGGGCGCTGCTCCGCATCCCGAGCCACAGCCCCAGCAGCGCAAACGGCAGAAGCAGCAGCGCCGTCCGGAGCGTTTCCGGCGTGATGAGCCGCAGGCAGCTGTAAAGCACGATGCGGAACGTGTTTTCCGCCACAAAGACCGCGCTGATGTTCGCCTTGAAGCCGTTCTGGTCGTCGGTCACGCGGCTGACATACGCCGCCAGCAGCGCGCCCACGCCGAACAGACCGCACAGCACGCCCGCCAGCACGCCGATCAGCACAAGCAGGAGCTTCGAGCTGCGCAGCTTGCCCTTCTGACGCTCACGCAGCAGCATCTCCGCCCCGAGCAGCACGATCACCGCGCCGAACACGACCTTGATCGCCCGCGCGTCCACATGCTTGAGCAGCAGCGCTCCCGGCACGCTGCCCGCCAGAACGAGCGCCGCCAGCGGCAGCCAGACCCGCGCGTTCAGCTTTTCCCGGTTTTTCCACGTCAGGATCACATTCGTCGGATAGCCGACCAGCAGATCGACCGGCGAGATATTCGCATTCGTCGCAGAGCCGAAGCTCAGGATCGAGGTAAAGACCAGCGTGTTTGCAAAGCCGCACAGGCCCTTGACGAAATAGGCCGCGACGGCCGCGAGCATCCATAAAGCCATCTATCTTCCCTCCGGGAGCGTTTTAGGGGTGCGAGTCACCATCTGTTTTCGACCTTCTCCGCAAAGCCGAAGAAGTCGCGCACCGGCAGCACCGTTCCGTCGTCCAGCGTGACGCGGCCCGTGAAGCGGCCAAAGACCTGATGCTGGTTGGACTGGACGATGAGCGCGGAGGCAAGGGCGCTGCGGTCAAGAACGGGCGTGAAGTCCATGTAGAAGCGGTTGTCGTCACTGGTGAACGTCCACGGCTTCAGGTAATCCTCCCTGCCCTTGGCGTTTTTGGGGATGTTGAAGTGTACGTCGCCCAGCTTGTGCAGCTCGCCGTCGTAGAAAACGGCGTTTTCCGTCGCGGCGGTCGTGTTTCCGAAGCCGTAGCCGATGTTCCAGCCGAACGGCACGCCGTCAAGCTCGCCCGAGGCGCTGCCCCAGTACCATGTGTTCCGGTACGTCCACACGCCGCGTCCCCAGTCGAGCACGGCAAAGAAGCGGTCGGGCGTCAGCTCGATGCGGCGCTTGCCGAGCTGGATCCAGCCCTCGGCGCGCATACAGTTGATCTTCTGGTTGTAGTAAAAATGCTTCGGCTTGTCAAACGGCGTGGCGATGACCATGCTCTGCTTCGGTGCGTCCGTCAGGGTGACAACGCCCTCGATCATGTCGCCGTCCAGGAAGTTTTCCATGTGGAAGCTCAGCCGGCGCGCGCCGTCCTCATGATAAAACGCCAGCGCATAGCCGCCGCGCGCGATCTCGCTCACGCCCTCGGCGGAGCTTTCCGGCAGACCGGTCTTTCCGAGCGGCAGCAGGCGCATCGGGCTTTTTGTCCGCTCCCACTTCCCGTCAAAATCGAGGAAGGAGACGGAGTCGAGGCCCATATAGCCGTTGTCCGAGATGGTGAGCGCCAGACCGATGTGGCCGTCGGTGACAAGATAGTAGTCCCATTCCTTGATGCGGAGCTTTCCAGCGCGGATATCCGCGCGGCGGTAGACCGGCAGCGGCGACGACGCCCAGCCCGGCTCGTTCAGGTCGCCGGACGCATTCAGAAGCGGCGCGGCGCGCAGGATCTCGTGATTTTCTCTCATACTACATCCTCCTTCGGCAGATGATTTTCCAGAAAGTCCTCCATTGCGGACTGAACGCGCGGCGGATCGGTGAGATAGGCGCGCGCGTGCCCCGCGCCGCTGATCAGCAGCAGCTTCCGCTCGCCTGCGCAGGCGTCATACGCCTCCTGCGACATGCGGCAGGGCACGAAGTGGTCGGCGCTTCCGTGCAGGAACAAGACCGGCAGGCTCGTGGCGGCCACGGCGTCGGTCGTGGCGCACTCGTGCAGAGAAAAGCCCGCGAAAACGCGTGTGAACAGGTCGGTCGGGTGCAGCACCAGACCGGCAAGGAGCCATTTGCAGCGCTCGTTCAGAACGCACTTCATGATCGCATAGGGTGAGGAAAAGCCGCAGTCGGCGATGACGCCGCGCACGTTTGCCGGGAACTCAAAGCACGAGGCCAGCAGCACCGTGGTCGCGCCCATCGACATGCCGGAGAGGAACATCGGGTGCTCCGCGCCGAGCATCTGCGCAAGATATGTGACCCACGACAGCACATCGTAGCGCTCACGCACGCCGAAGGTCATATACCGCCCCTGCGACGCGCCGTGCGCGCGCTGGTCGCAGAGCAGGAGGTTGTAGCCCTGCCGGTGCAGGAATTCCAGCTCCGGCCCGAAATCGAGCAGCCCTGACGAGCGGTAGCCGTGAAAGAGCAGGATCGTGCCCTTTGCGTCCTCACGCGGCAGAAAGCGCGCGGAGAGCATCTTGCCGTCGTAGCTCATGACGCGCAGCGTCTGCGGCTTCTGCGCGTAGAACCAGTCGGAGGAAAAAACAAAGTCCTCCGCCCATTTTGCGCGCGAGGTGCCGCGCAGATATTCCTCCGTCAGCGCCTGCGGCGGAAGCTCGCGCCGGACGCAGGCGGTCTCGAAGCCCGCGAGCCCCAGTGCCAGAAAAATCAGAAGAATGCCAAGCAATATCCAAAGCCAGACCATAGGGTCTCCTTTCATTTCAGGCGCAGATCATGCAGCCTGTTTCCCGAGACGGGAGAAATAGCGGAAAGTCATCGGCCAGACGCAGCCGGCGAGCATCACCAGCAGGAAATAGCGCACCGCGTCGGCGGGGCCTGCGGGCAAAACGGCGTGCAGCGGCGCCTTGAGCAGCGTCTTGACCGCCACGACGAGCCCAAGCCCGAGCACGACCTTGAGCACCTGCGCATACCAGACGGCGCGGACCTCAAAGCGGACGTATTTCTTTTCGATGAAATACACCGGCAGCAGCGCCAGCACCGCGCCCGTCAGCGTCCATGCGTTTTTGACGGCGTGGCCGAGATTGCTCGCATCCTCCGAGCCGGGCGCAAAGTCCGCGCGCAGCCCCGTCACATAGCCGAGGAACACGCCCGCGAACGCGAGCGCACCCGCCAGCAGCCACGGCATCGCCTTGTGCATGGCGCGCTCCGTTCTGAACGCGGGGTAGAGCGCCGCCAGCAGCGCCGCCGCCATCAAAAACGCCACGCCGACGTCCAGCGGCGTGTGAACGCCGAGATACATCCGCGAAAACGGCACCAGCACGACCAGCGCGATGCACATCCGGCGCACCCAGCGCCGCTTCGTCATGACCGCCGCCGCACCGAAGGTGCTCACGGCGTTCTGCGTGTGGCCGGACGGGAAGGAATACCCCGTTGCGGCGGCGCGGGCGCTCTCCACGATCGTGAAGTCCGGGTCGAGCACCCACGGACGCGGGATGCGGCACGCGATCTTCAAAAACTGATTGGCGATCGTGCCGAACAGCCCGGCGAGAAAGGCATAATAGCCGGTGCGCTTGTCCACGCACCAGAAAAGGATGAACGCTGCCAGCATGAACGCGATCTCGTCGCCGAAGTAGGTGACGACGCTGAAAAACGCACTGAACGCGGGCAGGCGGATCCCCTCAAGCAGGCGAAGAAAACCCATATGAAGTCCTCCTGTCAAATTTGCTGCCTGTAGTATAGCATCTTTTCTTCCAAAATGGAATATGCCGGAGTTCTTGCTTTTTCTCCGAAATCGGCTATACTGTAAGAAACGTGACAGAAAGGAAGACGCAGACATGTTTTCACAAGAAGAACGCTGCATTTACGGAAGAAATATGCTGCTGGAGGTCATCTGCCAGCTTCGCTTTCCCGATATTCTGAAGATCGAGGCGCAGGAGCCCTACGCCTTTCAGGACGCCATCCGCGGCGAATATCCGCAGTATGCCAAGAAGGTCGAGCAGCTTCCGCCCCAGCCGGTCGGCGGAAAGCTCCAGCCGCAGGGGACCGTCAACAATTATCAGTTCATCTCCGCCGACGGCCACTGGAAGGTGAGCCTGACGAAGAATTTCATCGCCCTCTCCACCCACGCCTATACCCGGTGGGAGGAGTTTGCAAAGCGGCTCGACCGCATCCTCGCCGCCTTCATTCAGGCGTATCAGCCCGCGTATTTTTCGCGCGTCGGCCTGCGCTACATCAACGCCTTCCGCCGCGAGGAGCTGGAGCTTGCGGACACGCCGTGGCGCGAGCTGATCCAGCCCGGCTACCTCGGCCTGATGGGCGACGACGACGCACAGGAGAGCGCGTTTTTTAAAAATGAGCAGAGCATCACCGCCGCCATGCCCGGCGGCGCAAAGTGCAACATCAAGTGCGGCCCCGGCACGCTCCGCAAGGTGAACAATCAGACGCACCAGTCGCAGGAGCAGAAGGTCTTTATGCTCGACCTCGACCTGTTCATGGAGGGAAACACCCCGATGAGCCACGCCGTTCCGGCGCTGAATGTGGTCCACGGCAACGCGGGAAGCCTGTTCCGCGGCGCGATCACCGACACGCTCCATGATGCGATGCAGCCGGAGCGGGCATAAAAGCGCAAGCGTGAACCCTGCGAGGCTTTTTGACAGACTCTCAAACGCGAACCGCGGGGCTGGGTTCGCGTTTGAAAAGGCTGCGCCCGCCTACGCGCATAATTTGTGCGCTGTCTGCGCACAAATTCCACACTTGCCGGGCGTTTTGTGTTTTGCCCGAGGCCGCAGCGTTTAGAAAAAGTGCCGGTGGCACTTTTTTAGCGCAGGCCGAAGCGGCTATGCCGCGAGGGGAAACCACGTGGGGAGCATCGCCTGCGGGCGCGAACTCTACGAGGTTTTTTGACAGTCTGGGCAGTCCCATCCGGGACTGCCCTTTTGCACTTGGAAATTGGCGCGCCGCGTGATATGCTATAGGTGTATCTGATACTAAAACCTGTTTGAAATCTTTAAAAGATTTCTGAGGATAAATTGTGCCAGAAAAGGCAGATGACGCAGCTGGGCGGTTGCCCAGGAAGGAAGATAACGCATTCTGGCGCAATTTAGGCCAGAAAGCATGGAAGATTTTAATCAGGTTTTAGTATGAAAACTCCCAACGCACCCGGACAGCGGGCCTTTTCACGCCGTGCCGCGTCATTTTTTCTTGAAATACGTCAGTATTCCTGCGAAAAAATGTCTTGCACAGCGCGAGAATTCCTCGCTGCCGGTCACATCTTCAGTTTTCAGATACACCCTAGAAAAATGAGAAGGAGGCTCTCTATGGCTGCGCACTCTGTCAGCAGCGAGGCTCAGCACGCGCGTATGCTGCAAACGCCGATCCCGAAGCTCATTGTCTCGCTCGCCATTCCGACGCTCATCACCCAGCTCATCTCCGTATTCTATAACACCGCCGACACCTTTTTCGTCTCCAAGCTCTCCACAAGCGCCGCCGCTGCGGTCGGCGTTGTGTTTTCACTCATGTCTATCATTCAGGCCCTCGGCTTCGGCATCGGCATGGGCTGCGGCTCGATCATCAGCCGCAGTCTCGGCAGCCGGGATAACGAGCGTGCCGTCCAGACCGCAAGCAGCGGCTTTGTTTTTGCGGCGTTCGCGGGGCTTCTGCTCTGCGTGACGGGCCTGAGCTTTCTGCGGCCGCTCATGCGCCTGCTTGGCTCTACCGAAACGATCCTGCCCTATTCCGAGAGCTATGCGCGCATCATTCTCCTCGCCGCGCCGTTCATGTGCGCGTCCTTCGTCCTGAACAACACCCTCCGCTCCGAGGGGGAGGCCACGCTTTCGATGGTCGGCATCTGCACCGGCGGCCTTCTGAACGTCGCGCTGGACCCGCTGTTCATCTTTGTGCTGGACATGGGCATTGCGGGCGCGGCGCTCGCGACGGCGCTGAGCCAGCTCGTGAGCTTTTTCATCCTCGGGAGCTTTTTCCTGCGCAAGCGCAGCATCGTCCGCATCCACATGCGCGCCGTGAGCAAAAGTCCGCGCGTATACGGCCACATCCTGCTGATCGGCCTGCCGACGATCTTCCGGCAGGGCTTTGCGAGCCTCTCGTCCGCACTGCTCAACAACGCCGCCGCCGTCTACTCCGACGCCGCCGTTGCCGCTGTCACGATCTCGAACAAGGTCTATCTCCTGATGCGCTCGGTCGTCCTCGGCATCGGTCAGGGCTTCCAGCCCGTTGCAGGCTACAACTTCGGCGCAGGCGACAAGCGGCGCACGCGGCAGGCGTTCTGGTTCTCTACGCTGGTCGGCACCATCGTCTGCATCGCCGGAGCCATCGTCATTTCGCTGTTTCCCGCGCAGATCATGGCGTTTTTCCGCGATGATGCGGATGTGATGCAGATCGGCTGTCAGGCGCTTCTGTTCGCGTGCGCGGTCATGCCGTTCATGGCATATTCCACGTATGTCAACCAGCTCTATCAGTGCCTCGGCTTCCATCAGGCGGCGACGCTTCTTGCAAGCTGCCGAAACGGCCTGTTTTTTGTGCCGCTGATCCTGGTGCTGCCGGGCCGGCTCGGGATCACCGGCGTGGAAATGAGCCAGCCCGCCGCCGATTTCCTGACGTTTTTGGTCTCCATTCCGTTTCAGATCTGGTTTTTCCGCCACAAGCTCCGTTAGTATAAGATGCTTTCAGCCGCATCTTCACTCCGATAAAGTAACATCGAATTAGTCGACTATAGTGATTTTGCATAAATTTCTTATATAATTTTTATCTATTCTATTGATTTTTGCCAATGCCTCCTGTATACTCATTTGTGAAAACAAAAAAATAAAGGAGCGAAACTATGCTGCATCCGAATCTGATCAAACATGTCACTCTGGACGGACACAGCCTGACGCTGGAGTCCTTCATCGCTGTTGCACGCTTCGGCGCGTCCGTTGAGCTTTCTTCGGAGGCCATGCGCCTGATGGAGGAGTCCCGCGCACTGGCCGACCGCATTTCGCAGGAAGGCCGCGTTGCATACGGTATCACAACGGGTTTCGGCGAGTTCCAGAAGGTCGCCGTTGCCAAGGAGCTGTCCAATCAGCTTTCCACCAACCTGATCCTGAGCCATTGCACCGCCGCAGGCGAGCCGTACCCGAACGAAGTCGTGCGCGGCATGATGCTCCTGCGTGTCAACAACTTCTGTGCCGGTTACTCCGGCGTTCGTCCGCTGCTGGCGCAGATGCTGGTGCAGATGCTCAATAAGAACGTCGTTCCCGTCGTGCCGCAGAAGGGCTCGCTCGGCTCCTCCGGCGACCTGGCGCCGCTTGCGCACATGACGCTGCCGATGCTCGGCCTGGGCGAGGCTGTCTACGAGGGCAAGCGCCTTTCCGGTGCGGAGGCCATGCGCCTTGCGGGGATCGAGACGCTCGATACCCTCGTCAGCAAGGAGGGCCTCGGCATGACCAACGGCACCTGCGCGATGACCTCGGTCGGCGCGGTGACGCTGTATGACGCGCTCTGCGCCGCGCAGCTTGCCGACATCATCAGCTCCATGACGCTGGAAGCGCTGACCGGCCTGCGCAGCGCCTTTGACCCCAGAATCCACGCCGTCCGCGGCCAGAAGGGTCAGATCAAGGTCGCAGAGAACATGCGTATGCTCCTTGAGAACTCCGAGATCCTCGACCACTGCCAGCAGGACCGCGTGCAGGACGCCTACGCCCTGCGCTGCATCCCGCAGATCCACGGCGCATGCCGCGACGCATTGCAGTTTGTGCAGGAAAAGGTCGAGATCGAGCTCAACGCCGTCACGGACAACCCCCTGCTGTTCCTCGATGACGAGGCGGTCATCTCCGGCGGCAACTTCCACGGCGAGCCGATGGCGCTGCCGTTCGACCTGCTCGGCATCGCGATCTCCGAGCTGGCTGATGTCTCCGAGCGCCGCATCGAGCGCATGGTCAACGCCGCGCTCTCCAACGGCCTCACGCCGTTCCTGACCACGCAGGAGGGTCTCAACTCCGGCTTCATGATCGTGCAGTACGCGGCCGCCTCCATGGTCAGCGAGAACAAGATCTACGCCCACCCGGCTTCTGTTGACTCCATCCCGTCCTCGGCCAACCAGGAGGACATCGTCTCCATGGGCACGACTGCCGCGCGCAAGGCCCGCATGATCCTTCAGAACACGCAGGACGTCCTCGCCGACGAGCTGCTGTGCGCCTGCCAGGCCATCGACATTCGCCGCCGCCTGAACACGCACGGCCAGGGCATCACGCCGCTGCATGAGGCGGTTCTGAGCCTCGTGCGTGAGACGGTCCCGTTCTACGAGATCGACCGCGAGATCTGGCCGGATCTGCGCAGCGTGGAGAAGATCATCCGCTCCGACAGCATCCTGAGCCTCGCCGAAAAGCATCTGCCCAACTTCGGCTGATCGAAAATGCATACAAAAGGCGCTGCCCGTCAGGGCGGCGCCTTTCGCGCTTGTCAAAAAACCTCGTAGAGTTCGCGCCCGCAGGCGATGCGCCCCACGTGGTTCCCCCTCGCGGCATAGCCGCTTCGGCCTGCGCTAAAAAAGTGCCACTGGCACTTTTTCTGAACGCTGCGGCATCGGACAAAACACGAAACACCCGGCAAGTGTGGAATTTGTGCGCAAGCAGCGCACAAATTATGCGCGCCGCCGGGTGCGGTCTTTTCAAACGCGAACCAAGCCCCGCGGTTCGCGTTTGAGAGCGTGTCAAAATGACTATTTTGACACGCTTAAAATGCCCGTACCGGACGGTACGGGCATTTGATCGTTTATATGGGCAGGATCGAGGTCGCGAACGCGAAGTACACCAGCAGAGACAAAAAGTCAACGATGGTGGTGATGATCGGGGAGGCCATGACCGCCGGGTCAAAACCGAGCTTCTTGGCAAGCAGCGGAAGCGTCGAGCCGACCATTTTTGCAAGACAGACCGTCACGGCCATCGTGACGCAGACCACAAAGGCGACCATGTAGGTGACGCTCTCGCTTTTGAGCAGGAGCATGTCCACAAGGACGATCTTTGCAAAGCACGCCACCGCCAGACAGATGCCGCAGAGGACGGAGACACGGATCTCCTTCCAGACGACGCGGCCGATGTCGCGGAACTGGATCTCGTTCAGGCTGATGCCGCGGATGATCGAGACGCACGCCTGCGAGCCGGAGTTGCCGCCTGTATCCATCAGCATCGGGATGAACGCCGTCAGGCACGGCAGGTACGCGAGCGCGTTTTCAAAGCGCGTGATGACAAGGCCGGTCAGCGTCGCGGACACCATGAGCAGCAGCAGCCACGGGATGCGGTTTTTCCAGATCTCGATCGGCGTGGAGCGCATGTACGGGTGCTCGGACGGGAGCATAGCCGCCATCTTTTCCATGTCCTCGGTCGTCTCGTCCTCCATGACGTCCATCGCGTCGTCGAAGGTGATGATGCCGACCAGCCGGTTCTCGGTGTCCACGACCGGCAGGGCAAGGAAGTTGTATTTGGAGAACATCTGCGCGACCTGCTCCTGATCGTCGAGCGTGTTGACCGAAATGACATGCTCAAGCATGATCGATTCGATCGTGGCCGCGTCATCCTCGCACAAAAGCAGATCCTTGACCGTGACAAGGCCGATCAGCTTGCGCCCGCGGGTGACATAGCAGGTGTAGATGGTCTCTTTGTCGATGCCGGTACGGCGGATGCGGAGGATGGCTTCCTCCACCGTCATATTCGGCCGCAGGGACACATATTCCGTCGTCATGATGGAGCCGGCGGAGTTTTCGGGGTAGCGCAGGATCTCATTGATCTGCTTGCGCATTTCCGGCTCAGCCTGCGCGAGGATACGCTGGACGACGTTTGCCGGCATTTCCTCGACAATATCGACTGCGTCATCGACGTACAGCTCGTCGATGACCTCCTTCAGCTCCGAGTCGGAAAAGCCGCGGATGAGAAGCTCCTGAAGCTCCGGCGCCATCTCGACAAATGCCTCCGCCGCCAGCTCCTTCGGCAAAAGCCGGAACAGCAGCGGAAGCCGCGCCTCGTCTACGTCCTCAAACACGGCGGCGATGTCTGCGGGGTTCATGGTGTTGAACAGATCCCGCAGTGAGTAATACCGCTTTTCCTCAAGCAGCTTGAGGAGGGTATCCCTCAGGGAAAATTGTAATTCTGCCATAAGCCTTTCCTCCTAAAAATGTGATAGGAAGTAAGGGCAACGGACAGGCATATCAGCAGCAGGGAGACAGAGCGCATGAAGGCGGCTCGCTCCCGGGACA
Source organism: uncultured Eubacteriales bacterium (assembly GCA_900548625.1). Lineage (GTDB taxonomy): Bacteria > Bacillota > Clostridia > Oscillospirales > Oscillospiraceae > CAG-170. The sequence goes on from URLO01000002.1 coordinate 49,998, forward strand.
ACTTCGGCCTGCCGATGTGCCGTTACTACTTCCTGCGTCCATCTGTTTTCCCTCCTTTATGTGATCAGATCGGACGTCGCTGCCGCGTTTGCGCGGAAACGAACATTCTTTATTTTATGCGCTGAATACGGCTTTGTCAACCGAAAAACCGGGCTTTTTCTTTTTCCGTGCGGCGGGATTCCATTTGTACCGGCGATGTGATAAAATGTCGGAAGGAAGCTATTTGCGGAGGGCAGTTTTTGATATGACAACGGAAAGACTCTATTATCAGGATTCCCATTTGCGGGAATTTGATGCGCAGGTGCTCGCCTGCGCGCCGGGAAAGCACGGCTTTGACGTGGTGCTCGACCGGACGGCGTTTTATCCCGAGGGCGGCGGCCAGCCGGGCGACACAGGGACGCTTGGCGGCGTGTCCGTTACCGATACCCATGAGCGGGACGGCGAGATCGTCCACTACTGCGAGCAGCCGCTCACACCGGGGACGCATGTCCGCGGCGTGCTGAACTGGCAGCGGCGCTTTGACCTCATGCAGCAGCACAGCGGCGAGCATCTTGTCAGCGGCATCATCCACCGCCGCTTCGGCTATGACAATGTGGGCTTCCACATGGGCGCCGAGATGATCACCATTGACCTTTCGGGTCTGCTCACCCCGGAGCAGCTTCGCGAGGTCGAGCGGGAGGCAAACGAGGCCGTCTGCCGAAACCTTCCGGTCGAGATCACATATCCGGACGCCGAGACGCTCCGCACCATCCCGTATCGCAGCAAAAAGGAGCTGACGGGCGAGGTGCGCATCGTGACCTTCCCGGGCGTGGACATCTGCGCCTGCTGCGGCACGCATGTCAAGGCGACCGGAGAGATCGGCCTGATCAAGATTTTCACCTGTGAAAAATTCCACGAGGGCGTGCGGCTGGAGATGCTCTGCGGGCGGCGCGCGCTGGAATATCTGAACGGGGTCTATGCCCAGAACCGGCAGGTCTCGGGGCTGCTTTCGGCAAAGCCGCTGGAGACGGCGGACGGCGTGCGCCGCACGCTCGATGAGCTTTCGCGGCAGAAGCTCCGCGCGGGCGCGCTGGAGGCGCGGCTGATCGAGATGCAGGCGGATGGCTACCGGGACGCAGGGGATGTGCTGCTGTTTGAAGACGGGCTTTCGCCCGACTCCCTGCGGCGGCTTGCAGACGCCGTCACGACCCGCTGCGGCGGGCGCTGCGCGTGCTTCTCCGGCTCGGATGCGGAGGGCTACAAATACTGCGTCGGGCAGACCGGCGGCGATCTGCGGGCGCTGACGAAGGCGCTCAACGCGGCGCTTCACGGCAGAGGCGGCGGAAAGCCGTTCTTCGTGCAGGGCTCGGTGCAGGCCTCGCGCCGCGAGATCGAGGCATTTTTTAAGGAAAGTGAGGAAGAAACGCGATGATCCAGGACATTGCACCGCATATCTATCACAATGAAATGTCGTGGCAGTCGCCGCGCGGGAACGACCTCGTTCTGCTGTTTTCCAAAAACGGCGAGGTATGCGCCCAGAACCGTGAGGGGCGGCTGCACCTGCCGACGGTCCTTGAGGCCGCGCTTGCGCCCGAGGCGCTGCAATATCTGTTTTCCATCGACCGGCAGGCGTTTTACCTCGCCGACGCGCCGGATACGCTGCCGGACGGCTGGGAGTTTTTCTCCACCGGAGCGCTGCGCCGCTGTGTGGCGGACGAGGCGATGTTTGCCTGCGCCGCCGCTGGAAGCCTCTGGCGCTGGTACCGGGGGACGCGTTTTTGCGGCCGGTGCGGCGGCACGCTGGAAAAGAGCCGCACGGAGCGGGCGATGGTCTGCCCCGCGTGCGGGAATGTGATCTATCCGAAGATCTGCCCTGCCATCATCGCCGCCGTCCATGACGGAGAGCGGCTGGTGCTCACGCGCTACCGCGACCGCCCCTTTAAGAACCTTGCGCTGATCGCGGGCTTCAACGAGATCGGCGAGTCGATCGAGGAGACGGTTCGCCGCGAGGTTTTGGAGGAGACGGGCCTGCATGTGAAAAATCTGCGCTTTTACAAGTCCCAGCCGTGGGTCTTTACCGATTCGCTCCTGTTCGGCTTCTTCGCCGAGCTGGACGGCAGCGACAAGATCACCGTGCAGGAGGACGAGCTGGCAGAGGCCGGGTGGTATCTGCGGGAGGAGCTTCCGGAGGACACGACGCACATCAGCCTGACGGCGGAGATGATCGAGCAGTTCCGCCTCGGGCGCGTCTGAGGGCGCGAATGTAAATAAATTTAGAACTTTTCGGCAGCGGCTTTTCTTTTCCCGAACGCTGTTGTAAGATAGATGCAGAAAAAAGCTGGGAGGCACGAACATGAAGGAAAACGAACAGGAACGTCCGGTGGAGCGGACAGAGCCTGCATCGCAGACCGGCAAAAAGAGCGGGGCCGACTCCCCGCAGGAACGTCTGCGGCGGAACATCCTGCATCTGGTGGCCGGCGCGTATTTGCTGTATCTGACGTACCGGCTGGGCTCGCGGTTTGTCACGGAGATCGGCACGATCGGCTGGAACGGAGATATGATCCTGTCTCTCGTGGGGGCGGTCGTATTTCTGCTGACGGGCGGATTTCTGCTCGTCACGTGCATCCTCAGGATCCGGCGCGAGCACACGCAGGACAAGAACGCGCCCTCGGAGGAACGGTAAATGGATTTTGAATTGATGATGAGCCTGTTTGCGCTGGGCTGCGGAGGCTACTGCGCGTACACATGGCTCAAGCTTATGATCGGAAAACGTCTTTTTAAGAACTCGCTGCTGGTTCCGAGCGACAAAAGGCCCGAGGACTGCACCGACGAGTCCGCCTATATCCGCTATATCCGGCCGAGCCTTGGGGTGCTGTCGGTCGTGACGGTGGCATACGGCGCATTTTTTACGATCAGCGACATGATGCCGGCGCCGCTGGTGCCGTATCCGTGGAGTCTGGTCCCGGTCGCCGTCGTGATGGCGGCGCTGGTGTGGTACGCCGTGATGAACGGCAAGGCAAACCGTACCTTTTTCGGAGGCTGATCTCAAACACAAAACGCCTCGGCTGTGATCGAAAGACAGATAACTTTCCGGCAGCCGAACAGGGCCCGCTGCCTGCGGCTCAGCAGGCGGCGGGTCCTGCGCTTTTCAAACAGTCTTTTGGAAAAGCTCCGGCGCATGGCTCGCGGCTGAAAAGACTGCGCCCGCGGCGCGCACACCCGCAGAGACCATAACGAAACTTCAAGCGGCAAGCAGATGCGATTTGATCTCACAAGGAGGCTTTGAAGCATATGAAACACCTGAAGCAATTAAATGGAATCCGAGGATTGCTCCCGTACCTGAAAACGAAAAGGCCCACGATCCTGCTGGTCTTCTTCCTGTCCGTCATTGACGCGGGACTGAGTCTGCTCCCCATCCAGATCATCGCAGCGGTGGTCGATCTTCTCTCCACAGGAAAAAGCGCGTTCTCCTCTGTTCTGGGAACCAGTCTCTCGCTGCACGTTGTGTTCTTTGGCGTTGTATACGCGTCGAAGCATGCGGTCAGCCTCGCATACGGCCATACAAACACCATGCTGTCAAGCGGGATCATCGAATCGCTGCGTGACGACGCCATGACGTGGGCGCTGGAGTCCTACAAGCCCTATAAGGAGGAGCGGCGGGAGGGCGACATCGTTTCCCGGATTTCCGGGGATGTGGAAGCCGTCGTCCGCGCTGTGGCGGGGCCGCTGAACGGTCTGCTGCCGATGGTGCTCAAAATGATCGGCTCTGTCGTCATGATGTTCGTCTGGAGCCCGGTTCTCGGTGCGATCTCGTTGGCGCTGGTGCTCCCGCTGTATTTTGCCAGCAAGCGCGTGGCGGTCAAAAGCAAGGAAATTGCGGCTGAGCAGCGCGCGGCCAGCGGCAGGCTCGTGGGCGCTGTCGGCGACCTTCTGTACTGCATTCCCATCATCAAGGCGTGGGGAAGCGAGCGTTTTGAGGCGGCGGGCTTCCATGCCTTCTCGCATCAGATGTATACCCTGAACAGAAAGAGCCAGCGGATCTTTAATATCTACTGGGGCATTACCTACACGCTGATGACCATCGGATATCTGTCGGCGGTCGTCTTCTCTGCCCGTTCTGCGTTGGCCGGGGCCGCGACTGCGGGTAGCATCGCCGTCGCGTACTCCTATATGTCCAATATCCTGACGCCCGCTGCTTCGATCAGCCGGTACGGCAACGATATTTTCCAGGCCGACGCCGCGCTCGCCAGAGTGTTCGAACTGAAGCCGGCGGCAGCGTCCCCGGCCGCCCCGTATGCGCTGCATGACGCGCCCGCGGTCGAATTTGACCATGTGACGATCTCCTGCAGCGAGCACAAGCAGCTGCAGGATCTGTGCTTTACCGCGGCGCCTCATCAGCTCGTCGTGCTGGCGGGCGAAAGCGGCAGCGGCAAGTCAACGATCTTGAATGCGCTGCTTGGAAATCAGCCCACCACGGGCGGCAAGATCTTTGTCGATCATGTGGATGTGACAGGTCAGCTTGACCGGCTGCGCAGCTCTGTCTCTGTCGCCTTTCAGGCATCCTACCTCTTTGACCGCAGCATCGCAGACAACGTGGCCTATGCCAGCGACGCGCCGGACGGACAGCGGATTGAAGACGCTCTGCACGCCTCCGGTTTGGGCGGGCTTGTCCGCGAACGCGGCACGGATTTCAAAGTGGGCAGCAAGGGAAAATTCCTTTCCGGCGGCGAACAGCGCCGCGTGGCGTTTTCGCGTGCCCTTTATAAAAGCGCGCCGCTGTACTTACTCGACGAGCCTACGTCCGAGCTCGATCCCGAAACGAGCCGGGTCATCCTTGAGCAGATCCTGCGCTTAAAAGAATCCTCGACCGTCATCGCGGCATCCCACGACGCGGCGCTGATCGAAAAGGCCGATGTTGTGGTGCGGCTTTGAGGCGGTTTCTCGGCGTTTTGGCGAGGATATTTTCAATTCGCATGGCGTTTTGGCGGGTTTCTTCTTGTAAATGGGATAAAATTGTGATACACTTGGTAGGCTGTAAATGTGATCGGATCTGATTTTCTGGAGGGGACAGACTTGCCAACATAAGAGAAGGAACGGTACAACACATTTTTAACAACAGGAGGAAACAGGTTTGTCTGCCTTACAAGAAGAGATCTCCCGGCGCAGGACGTTTGCGATCATCTCGCACCCGGACGCCGGTAAAACCACACTGACCGAAAAATTCCTGCTCTACGGCGGGGCCATCGCACAGGCGGGCGCCGTCAAGGGCAAAAAGAACTCCCGCGCCGCTGTCTCTGACTGGATGGAGATCGAAAAGCAGCGCGGCATCTCCGTCACCTCGTCCGTCATGCAGTTTCAGTATGACGGCTTCTGCATCAACATTCTGGACACGCCGGGCCATCAGGACTTCTCCGAGGACACCTACCGCACGCTGATGGCGGCGGACTCCGCCGTCATGGTCATCGACGGCGCGAAGGGCGTCGAGCCGCAGACGCGCAAGCTGTTCAAGGTCTGCGCCATGCGCCACATCCCCATTTTTACCTTCATCAACAAGATGGACCGCGAGACGCGCGACCCGTTCGACCTGCTCGACGAGCTGGAAAACGAGCTCGGGATTGAGACGTATGCATGCAACTGGCCCATCGGCTGCGGCAGGGAATTTCAGGGCGTGTATGACCGCCGTTCCAGCCAGCTTCTGTTCTTCTCCGGCATTTCCGGCAAAAACCGCGCCGGAAAGCAGGAGATCGAGCTGGACAGCCCGGCGGTCACGGAGCTGCTCGGCGAAAAGCGCGCGGCGCAGCTTCGCGACGACGTGGAGCTGCTCGGCGCGGGCCGCGAGTTTGACATGGACGAGGTCCAAAGCGGCCGCCTCTCGCCGGTGTTCTTCGGCTCCGCGCTCACGAATTTCGGCGTCGAGCCGTTTTTGGAGGAGTTTTTGCGCATGACGCCGAGCCCGCTGGCACGCGAGGCCGACTGCGGCGTCATTGACCCGTTCAGCCCCGACTTCTCCGCTTTCGTCTTTAAGATCCAGGCGAATATGAACAAGGCGCACCGCGACCGTCTGGCGTTCATGCGCATCTGCTCGGGTAAATTCGAGCGCGACGCGGAGTATTATCACATTCAGGGAGGCAAGAAAATGCGCCTGTCGCAGCCGCAGCAGCTCATGGCCTCGGAGCGCGAGATCGTGGACGAGGCCTACGCGGGCGACATCATCGGCGTGTTCGACCCCGGCATTTTCTCCATCGGAGACACCATCTGCACACCGGGGAAGAAGTTCCGCTTCGGCGGCATCCCAACCTTCGCGCCGGAGCATTTCTCCCGCGTCAGCCCGCGCGACTCGATGAAGCGCAAGCAGTTCATCAAGGGCACCGAGCAGATCGCGCAGGAGGGCGCCATCCAGATCTTCAAGCTGCCGAATTCCGGCATGGAGGAGGTCATCGTGGGTGTCGTCGGCACGCTGCAATTTGACGTGTTCCAGTACCGGATGAAGTCTGAGTACGGCGTCGATCTTCGGATGGAGGGACTTCCGTATGAGCACCTGCGCTTCATTGCCAAGTCGCCGGTCGAGGATCTGAAGGATCTGAACCTCTCGTCCGATGTGGAGCTGCTGGAGGACTACCGCGGCCACAGCCTGCTCGTTTTCTCGAGCCTCTGGTCGATCGATTACACCATCAAGCGCAACCCCGGACTGGAGCTGTCCGAAACGCTGAACTGAAAAAACAGAATTCAGGCAGGAGAGCATGCGCTCTCCTGCTTTTTTCTATGCGGAAGGAAACCCCGCAGATGCGCCCCATGCTCGCAAAAATGACCGATTCTCTTGCTATTTCCGACTCTGCGCGTTAAAATATCCACAGAAATGAGGCGATATGATGTTTGATTATCTGATCCGAAACGCCATGCTCGTGGATGGGACGGGTGCGCCCGCCGAACGGGGCGACCTTGCCATACAGGGCGGAAAGATCGCCGCCGTGGGCTGCCTCCCGCACGCCTCCGCCGCACAGGTGCTCGATGCGCGCGGCATGTACCTGACGCCGGGCTTTCTGGACATTCACCGCCATGCCGACGACGCCCTGTTCCGTCCCGGCTTTGGCCGCGCGGAGCTGGCGCAGGGGCTGACGACGATCGTGAACGGCAACTGCGGCCTGTCCCTCGCGCCGGTGCCGGCGGCGCGCCGGCCGGAGATCTACGGCTATCTGACGCCGGTCACAGGACTTCCGGCGGAGGAGCTGCCGACGCAGACCATGCAGGCCTATCTGGACGCGGTCGGGGCGGCTGTGCTTCCGCTGAACGTCGGAATGCTGGTCGGCGGCGGGACGGTGCGTGCCGCGGCGGCCGGTTTTTCACCGGAGCCGCTGGACAGCGGCGCGCTTCGTGCGGTACACCGCCTGATAGAGCAGAGCCTTTCCGGCGGCGCGCTCGGCGTGTCGCTCGGGCTTGGCTATGCGCCGGAAATTTTCTATACGACGCAGCAGCTCATTGACGCGCTGGCTCCACTGCGTGAAAGCGGCGTGCCCATCGCTGTCCACATGCGTCAGGAGGGCGCGGGGGTGGTGGAGGCGCTGGAGGAAATGATGACGGTCGCGCGCGCTCTCCGCACGCCCGTTCACATCAGCCACCTCAAGAGCATCGGCAAGGCGTACTGGGGCAGATACATGCCGCAGATGCTCGAAATTCTGACGCGCACGCGGGAGGAAGGGCTTGACGCGAGCTGCGACCTCTATCCCTACACCGCAGGCTCCACACAGCTCATCCACGTCCTGCCGCCGGAATCGCAGGACGGCGGCCTTGCCGCGCTGACGGAAAAGCTCCGCGAACCGGCGTTCCGCGCGAGGATGCGCGAGCGGATGCTGACCGGGACGGATTTTGAAAATCTGTCGCTGCTGGTCGGCTGGGAAAACATCGACGTTTCCACGGTCGCAAACGAGGAAAACCGCCGCTTTGTCGGCAGGAGCATTGCCGAAAGCGCGCAAAAAGAGCACGCCGATCCGTTTGATTTCACATTCGACCTGCTTGCCTCGGAGCACTGCACCGTCACGATGATCGACCGCATCACCTCCGACGCGGACATCTGCGCCGCGCTCCGCGCGCCGTTTTCCAGCGTCATTTCGGACGCGACCTATCCGGCAAGCGGCCTTCTGCATCCGCGCGTCTACGGGACGTGTACGCACCTGATCGAGCAGTACGTCTGCAAGCGGCACGTTCTGACGCTTGAGGAGGCCGTCAAAAAGCTGACGTCTCTGCCCGCAGGGGTGCTCGGGCTTCGCGGCAAGGGGCGTCTTGCCGCCGGAATGGACGCGGATCTGTGCCTGTTTGACGCGCAGGCGCTGCACGAAACGGCGACGTGGCAGGCCCCGGCGCAGCTTTCCGAGGGAATGCGGTGGGTCTTTGTCGGCGGCGTTCCCGCCATCCGGGAGGGCGCGTTCACGCCTGCGGCAAACGGCCGCGTCCTGCGCCGCGCATAAACTGCACGTCTGCGAAAAATTGCTGCGCGATTTTGTGCGGTTGCTTTTTTGGCGCGCTTCCTGTAAAATAGCCGCAAGAGGTGATGAAAATGCTGGATTCCCTGTTCACAAGCTTTGAACGCATCATCGTGCTCGACACGGAGACGACGGGCATCGACTGTAAAAAAGATGAGATCATCGAGCTGGCGGCGGCCAGCGTCACGCCGGCCGGCGTGGAGAGCGAAATGGATGTGTTCATCCGCCTGTCGGAGGGAAGAACGCTTCCGCCCATGATCACGCAGCTGACCGGCATCACGCCGCAGCAGCTCGAGCAGGAGGGCGTGGAAAAATGGGAGGCGGCGGCGCAGTTTGCGGCGGCGATCTCGCATCCGAACACACTTCTGGTGGCATACAACGCGCAGTTTGACCTGTGCTTTTTGTACTATTTTCTTGCGCGGCTGGAGCTGGCGGACGCGCTCAAGGGCGTCAAGATGCTCGATGCGATGACGGTCTACAAGGACCGCCGCGAGTATCCGCACAAGCTGCAAAGCGCCATCGACGCCTACGGCGTGCCGACGCAGAACACCCACCGCGCGGTGGACGATGCGAAGGCCGCGCTCGAGGTGCTGGAGGCGATGGGGCGCGAGCTGGACGATCTGATGCAGTACGTCAACCTGTTCGGCTACAACCCGAAATACGGCGTCTCCGGCCCGCGCATCTCGTCGATCACGTATCTCCCGCAGGGGCGCTTCACCGGCGAGAAGCTCTATCAGCAGAAAAAACCGGCGCTCCTGTGAGCGCACCTCCGACCGGAGCTTGAGAGCCGCGAAAGCGGCTCTCAAATTTTTTTTAAAAATTTTTCGTTTTGGGTGAGAGTTTTTTCGATTTCTTGTACCTATATAAGTGAAAGGGTTTTTCTCACTCTTTCAGACAAATCGGAGAGGAGGCTCAAACGAAATGTACGATACCGCAAAGCGCGTCGCGCTCGTCAAGCGGCGCGTGCATGAAAGGAGCCGCCGAAAACGGCGGCGCGAGGCAATAAGCCTCTCCGCCGTGTGTCTGCTGCTGTTCACGGTCCTGATGCAGACAGCGGGCACAGCCGTCGGGCGGGGGCAGCCTGCGGCATGGGGCGTGTTCGGCGCGATGCTGCTGCGGGAGGACGCGGGCGGATATGTGCTGGTGGCCGTCGTTTCCTTTGTCGCGGCGGCGGCGATCACGGCGCTGTGCTTCCGGCTCAGAAACAGAGAAAATCAGAAAAAAGGCGGGACAGACAAGCCCGACCAACACAAACAGGAGGAAAAAATCCAATGAAGAAACGAATTTTCAGCATACTGCTCGTCTGCTGCATGGTGTTGGCGCTTTTGCCGACAACTGCGCTTGCCGAGAACGGCGGGGGAGTTGCCGTCGATCATATCAACTTCCCAGACTCGATGTTCCGCACCTTTATCCAGACAAGCCTTGACATCAACCATGACGGCGTCTTGAGCGAAGAGGAGATCGCAGCGACTGTCACGATAGATTGTACCTACAGACCAATCCAGGATCTGACGGGCATCGAGCACTTTACCGCAATGAAGACTTTGAGGTGCCATAATACCCACCTGATCTCGCTGGATGTCAGCAAGAATGCGGCCCTGGAGGAGCTGGACTGCTCCGAGACCCCGCTGACCTCGCTGAATGTCAGCAAAAACGCCAACTTACGGAGCTTGGCCTGTATGCGGACCAAGCTGTCCTCACTGGATGTCAGCCACAATGTCAACCTGAAGTCTTTGAACACCGAGCAGACCCCACTGGGGACGCTGGATGTCACCAAAAACACGGCATTGGAGTTCCTGAACTGCTTCGGCAACAATCTGACCACGATCGATGTCAGCGAGAATACGGCGCTGGTCACCCTGTACTGTGCCAGCAATCAGCTGACCGAGATCGATGTCACGGGGAACACCGCTCTGCAGCACTTAGACTTCGGTCAAAACAACCTGACCTCGATCGATCTCACCAGGAACGTCAATTTGCTGACCGTCTCCTACAATCAGAACCCGGTCACAACGCTGGATGTCAGCAGGAATACCGCACTGAAGGAGCTGCACTGTACCTTCACCCCGCTGACTTCGCTGGATATCAGCAAGAACACCGCGCTGGAAAAGCTGAACTGCCTCGGCGTCCAACTGACCGAGCTGGATGTCCGTCAAAACACCGCATTGGAAAGGCTGGAGTGCAATAAAAACCAGCTGACCACGCTGGATGTCAGCCAGAATGTCAATTTGGAATTATTTATTTGTACCGGCAACGCCTATCCGATCGCCGTTGGTGAAAACCGCACCTTTGCCCTTTCCACCTTGCCGGAGGGCTTCGAGATCGAAAAGGCCGGCAATTGGACGGGCGGAACCGTCAGCGACGGCATCCTGACGGTGGACGAGGGCGCAACAGAGGTCACCTACGCTTACGACTGCGGAAGCAGCAAGCCGGTTACCTTCAAGCTGACGCTTACGGACGGCTGCACCGTAACCTTTGACACGGACGGCGGCAGCGCCGTGGAGTCCCAGACCGTGGTAAGCGGCCAAAAAGCCGTCAGGCCTGCCGATCCTGCGCGGACCGGCTACACCTTCGCGGGCTGGTATCTGGACGGGGAAGTCTATGATTTCGATACCCCCGTGACGACGGATCTCACGCTGACGGCGCATTGGACGGCAAATCAGTATACCATCACCTTCGACACCGCCGGCGGCAGCGAAATTGCTCCGATTACGCAGGATTACGGCACGCCCATCACCGCGCCCGCCGACCCGACAAGAGAAGGCTATACCTTCGCCGGTTGGGACAAGGCGATCCCCGCGACCATGCCCGCCGAGAATATGACGATCACCGCGCAGTGGACAGTCAATCAGTACACCATCACCTTTGACACCGCCGGCGGCAGTGCCATCGCATCCATCACGCAGGACTACGGCACGCCCATCACCGCGCCTGCCGCTCCCATCAGGACCGGCTACACGTTTGCCGGCTGGAGTCCTGCGCTCCCGGCAACGATGCCCGCCGAGAATATGACCGTCACGGCGCAGTGGACAGTCAATCAGTACACCATCACCTACGATCTGGACCGCGGCACGGCCGATGACAATCCTACCGGCTATACCGTCGAGACGGAGACCTTCACCCTCAAAAACCCCACACGCCCCGGCTACATCTTCTCCGGCTGGAGCGGCACCGGCCTGACGGGCGAGGATAACCTGACCGTCACCATCCCGAAGGGCAGCACCGGCAACCGCAGCTATACGGCGCACTGGCGCTACAACGGCGGCTACAGATACTACACCATCAAGGCAACTGCCGGGGCTGGCGGCTCCATTTCTCCCTCCGGCAATGTCAGCGTCCGCGAGGGCAGCGATCGGACCTTCACCATCACCCCGGATAAGGGCTATGCTGTCGCCAACGTCAAGATTGACGGCAAGAGCATCGGCGCGGTGCGGAGCTACACCTTTGAAAACGTGAGACACGCGCATACCATCGAGGTCAGCTTTATGAAGGCTGGCGGCAACCCCCAGACCGGCGTGTTTGTGGATGTAGCCACCGGCAGCTATTATGAGGACGCCGTGGATTGGGCAGTGGAGAACGGCATCACCACCGGCGTCAGCGCAAATCGCTTCGACCCGAACGGCGTCTGCACCCGCGCGCAGGCCGTGACCTTCCTGTGGCGTGCCGCTGGCAGTCCCAAACCCGAAACCCGCACCATGCCGTTTACCGACGTTCCCGCGGGCAGCTACTATTACGACGCGGTGCTGTGGGCAGTGGAAAATGGCATTACCAAGGGAACCAGCGACACCACGTTCAGCCCCAACATGACCTGCTCCCGCGCCCAGATCGTCGCGTTCCTGTGGCGCTCTGAAAAATCCCCGGCAGCGGGTACGGCCAATCCCTTTGCCGATGTGAAGTCCACCGCCTACTACGCCGATGCGGTACTGTGGGCGGTCAAGGAGGACATCACCAAGGGAACCACCAACACAACATTCAGCCCCGACGCAGATTGCACCAGAGCGCAGATCGTGACCTTCCTCTGGCGCTGCAAGAAGTGACCGGCTGACATGACCCCATAAGCAGACATCGAACAGGCTCACCTTTGAGGGGCGCGGGCAAACAGCCCGCGCCCGAGCTTGTCAAAAAAGGTTTTTTGACAGTCTGCAACGGGTATCCGGCTTTTGCCGGATACCCGTTGTTGTCTGCCAGCCCTGCCGGGCAGGCGCCGCGATGCACAACACCGCGCAGCCGCGCTTCATGCCATGCACTGCGGCAGGCGCGTCACTGCTTTGTGCCCGCAGTACCCAGGCCGCGGAAGCGGACGATCATGGCCGCTGCCTCCGCGCGGGTCGCGGTTCCGTTCGGGTCAACACGATTTGCACCCTTGCCGTTCAGGATACCTCTCGTGGAGCCCCAGCTCATGGCTTCGGCTGCCCATGCAGCGATTTGGCTGCGATCGGCAAACTCCGGAGCGACCAGTCCTGCATTGGACGTGTTCAGGCCCTTCTTTGCTGCCAATCGCCACAGAATGGTAACAAGTTCCTGTCGCGTGATGTTTCTGGAGGGGCCAAACTCCGTGCTGCTGACGCCCTTGACGATGCCATTGGCAGCCGCCCAGCGGACGGCCTCGGCGTAGTATGCGCCCGCCGGAACATCCGTGAACGGCGTGGGGTCAGCGGCTGTGGGCTTGCCCTCCGAACGCCAGAGGATCGTGACCAGCATCGCACGGGTCAGTGTGGCGTTCGGCTCAAACAAGCCGTTGCCGGTACCATTCATCAAGCCTTCGTTCAGCATTGTGTCGATCGCCTCATGATACCACTTGGTTGTATCCAGATCGCGGAAGCTGCGGCTGGGGCAGTTCTTCTCACCCGAGGTCGTGGGCGCGGAAGGTGTCAGCGGGGAAACCTCGCCCACCGCCAAATCCGGGCGGACAGGCGTGCCAAACGTATCGTTTGACACCTGTTTGAATGTGACCGGTGTGCTGCTGTCGGCTGCGAGCGCTGCCGGCACCAAGCCGACCGTCAGCGCAAGTACCAGAAGCATAGCCAGCACTCGGCCGCGCCACGTCTTTTTCATACTGCGTCTCCTTCACTTTCTTTTTATCCGCAGAAGCTCTGCACCAGTGCTATATCACGCCGCTCTGCGCTTATCAACACTTCATCTTGGTAACTCACTGCTTTTTTAAATCAATGGTCAACAAATATTTTGTCCTGCTAACCCGTCTTTTTCGGTAAATTCACAACAAACCGCAGGCTGGAATCCTCCTCCATTTTCCGCTTTTTATAACGCTTCGATTTTCTCGTTTTCTGCGATGCAGAGCACAGATTTTCTGCACGAAGAAACGGAAACGATTTCCTTGCAATTGGATTGCCGCACACCCTTTTACGCCATACATTTTCTCAAGCCCTCACCCTTATAAAAAAGCCCAGACCGCCGGCAGGGCGTTCTGGGCTGTCGCTTATTCTGCTGAGATTACGTTTCAAATTTCTCGCGGTTCATCCAGAGCCCCAGGGCGGGGTTCGGAATAAAATAGACTCCCTCGCCATCTACGGTGTTATAGCCGTAATGCAGCTTCGCGGGATCGTATTTCTTTGCCATCTCGTCATAGCTTGCGCTTTGGAAGCCTGCACTTTCAATCTCTGCCTGCGAGATATCCTTCACAGCGTATGTAATGGAAAATCTCCCATCGCCGGAGCCGTGGATGAGGTGTGCAGCCGCGCCCATGTTCTCGCGCAGGTCGGAATTCTCCGGCTTGTTGAACGCTTCCAATGTGTGCAGTCTGCCGCGGTAGCCGTATTTGCGGATGAGCTTGTCACACTGCGCGTCCTCGCCGAATTTTGTGACGCCGGGAGCTAGAATGATCAGCTCGCCGCCGTCCGCGATCGCCATGCGCGTGCGGTAGACCGCCTTGTTTCCGAGCCATGTGGACTTGAATTCGCTTGGGTCAAGATACACAACGCATTTCTGAATGCCGTGCTCGACGAAGTCAATGTTCTTCTCCTGCGCCAGCTTGACCGCTTCCGTCAGGCAGCTTCTGCCCTCGCCGATGAACAGGCCGTGCATGACGCTCTCGCCTTCCGGCGCGGTGCAGACGGTCAGGACGAACAAAATCGGGCGCTTGCTCAGGAAATGCGCCATGCCGTAGTCAAAGATCTTGCGGACGGGCGTGTGGTCTTTTCCCATCATGCGCTCCATGCCGTAGACCGCGCCGACCATGTGGCTCTTGTTGATTATGTCGCTGCCGCCCACGCCGACGAACAGATTTTTGGAGTGGTTCGCCATGCCGATGACCTCATGCGGCACGACCTGGCCGGGCGAAATGATGAGGTCGTAGCTTTCGTCCATCACGCGGCGGTTGATCTCCACGCTGAGCGGCTCATGCCAGAGGTTTTCGGTGATTTCTTCGAGATAAGAAGCCGGAACTTCGCCGATCTTGACCACATCATGCCGCCAGTCATGGACGAGCATTTTCTCATACGCAATGCCCTCGAACATGGCCTCCCACTGTGCCTTGGAGACCGGCTCATGCGTGCCGAGGGCTGGCATAATATCGACCTGCGCGCCCATAGCCGTCAGCAGCTGATCGTAAATGCTCGTAATTTTGCCTGCCTGCGAGTGAAAGCGTGTGAAGTCCGGCGGGATAATGAGAACCTTTTTGAGCGTTCGCCCCTCCAGCGATTTCAGGAGGGTTTCTTTTAATTCTGCGTCCGAAATGCCGCCGCTTACGGCAATTTTATAGATATCCTCCATCTCAGACACCGCTGTACGCCGAGAAGCCGCCGTCCACGGGGATGACCACGCCGGTCACGAAGGACGCGGCTTCGTTGTTGAGCAGGAACAGCAGCGCTCCAAGCAATTCTTCTGCCTGCCCGAAACGGCCCATCGGCGTGGCGGCAAGGATCTTTTTCGTCCGCGCCGTCGGCGTGCCGTCCGGATTCCAGAGAAGCGACGCATTCTGCTTGCCGGAGAAGAAGCCCGGCGCGATGGCGTTGACGCGGATGCCAGCCTTGGAAAAATGCACCGCCAGCCACTGCGTGAAGTTCGACACAGCGGATTTCGCGCCGGAATACGCCGGAATTTTGGTGAGCGGCGTGTAGGCGTTCATCGACGAAATGTTGATAATATTGCAGCCCTCGCGCGTGACCATATCCCGCGCAAATGCCTGCGTGGGGATCAGAACCCCCATAAAATTGAGGTTAAAAACGGATTCGACGCCCGCCTCGTCCAGATCAAAGAAGCTCTTGGTGTCGGCGTCCAGATCGCCCGGCTCATAGTATTCCTTGTCGGTCGTGGCACTGGGGTGGTTGCCTCCCGCGCCGTTGAGGAGGATGTCACAGGGGCCAAGGTCCCGCAAAACCTGCTCATGGCATGCGAAAACAGCGGCCTTGTCCAGCACGCTGCATTCGTATGCTTTCGCAGTGCCGCCCTCGGCGGTGATCTCCTCGGCCAGCTTCCGGAGATTTGTATATGTCCTGCCCAGCAGCGCGACCTTCGCGCCGCTTGCGGCCAGCGCCTTGGAAAAGACGCTGCAAAGCGCCCCGGCTGCGCCGGTCACGACCGCAACCTTGCCGGTCAAGTCTGTGTTCAAGGGAAGGTTCATCATATTGACCTCCTTGTGCGTTATAGGCGCTCGCGGCGGTATTGCCGCCGCAGCCCCTCCGGCAGTGTGTTTTGTGCGCGGTTTGGTTTGACAGCTGCCTTTATTCGATGGACTTGAGCGCCTGCGCCATATCGACCGCGCGGATCTTCCGCCGCAGGACGAAGTTGACAAACAGGCCGAACACCAGCGTCAGCGCGACCGAGATAACATAACTCAGCGGCGCGATGCGCACGTCAAAGCACATGAGATCGATCCGGATCTGTCCCATGACATACGCATGCAGCAGCATTCCCATCGGGATGCCCAGAAGCGTCCCCAGAGTGGTCAGGATGATGTTCTCACGGAAGACATAGCGGTTCGTCTCGCTGTCATAGAAGCCGAGCACCTTGATGGTCGCGATCTCGCGCTCACGCTCGGTGATGTTGATGTTTGTGAGGTTATACAGGACGATGAACGCCAGCGCAGCCGCACACACCACGACGACCAGCACGATATACCGAAGGCTCTGCATCATGGTCGCCACGCGGCTTCGGAAATCACTGCTCAGGGTGACGGCCGCGGCGTTTTTCGCGCGTGCGAGCGCTGCGGAGGCCGTCTGCGCGTCCGTGTCCTCGAGGAAGTTGACCCATGCGGCCTCGTAAGCGGGCGCCTCGCCAAAGACCTCCTGCCAGGTATTCTGCGTCAGGTAGACATAATTATAGACATAGTTTTCAAACACGGCCTCCACGGTCAGTGATGTCCTGCGCAGATCGCTCGTTTGCAGGGTGATGGTATCGCCCGCCGACAGGTGCAGCGCCTGCGCAAGACCCCGGCTGATGATGCAGCCGCCGTCCTGCGGATACGCCACCGGTGTCTGATCGTGCGTGTGCAGATCGATGAATCCATCTACGCTTCCACGCTCCGGGCAGACGACGTTCGTCGTCTTGACCGTGCCGCCGGAGGCGGCGTCCAGACTCTTTTCCGCGACGAACAGGCAGTCCTCCGCGCCGTTTTCTCCGCAGACGGCAAGGAACGCCGTGCGCTCCGCATCGCTCAGCGCGTGCTGGAAGGTGACGGAGGCGTCGTAGCGGGTGATCTCGTCATACTGATAATCGACGACGTTTCGGATGGAGTCCTGAATGCCGAAGCCCGTAATCAGCAGCGCTGTGCAGCCGCCGATGCCGATCGTCATCATGATCATGCGCTTTTTATAGCGCAGGATGTTCCGGATCGAGACCTTGTGCAAAAACGGGATCCGGTTCCAGATAAAGGGGAAGCGCTCCAGCAAAATGCGCTTGCCGGCCTTCGGCGCTTTGGGGCGAATGAGCTCCGCCGCGGGCCGCTTCAGCTCGGTATGCAGGGCATACCACGTTGCGCCGAGCGCGCACAGCAGATACGCACCCGAGGAAAGGATGGCAAGCGGCCAGTCGAAGGCATACAGGATGCCGGCAAAGCCGTACATGATGTTGTATGACTGCCAGATCATTCTCGGCAGGAAGACCGAGCCTCCCGCGATGCCGATCACGCAGCCCAGTACGGAGGCGCTGCCTGCGTATAGGAAATACTCCATCAGGATCGCGCCATTTGCATAGCCCAGCGCCTTTAATACGCCTGCCTGCGTCCGCTGCTCATCGACCATGCGGGTCATCGTCGTGATGCAGACCAGCGCAGCCACGGCGAAGAAAAACAGCGGGAACACCGTGGATATGGCGCGCACGATGTCGGAATCGCTCTCAAAGCAGGCGTAGCCGACGTTGCTGCTGCGGTCGAGGACAAAGATATCCGGATTTTCGAGCTTTGCAAGCTCCTCCTCGCCGTCCTGATACTCCTGCTCTGCGTCCGCGAGCTTCTGCTCGCCGTCGGCAAGCTCCTGCTCCGCGTCCGTAAGCTCCTGCTCGCCGTCGGAGATCTGCTGCTTGGCATCGGCAAGCTCCTGCTCCGCATCGGCGATTTTCTGCTCAGCCTCCGCCTTGCCGGAATAATAGTCCGCCCAGCCGTCGGCAAGCTCCTGCTTGGCGTCCTCCAGCTCCTGCCTGCCGTCGGCAAGCTCCTTCCTGGCGTCCTCCAGCTCCTGACGCTTTTCATCGAGCGTTTTTTTCGCTTCGTCCAGCTTCTCCTGATTTTCCCAGAGCATCTGGTTTGCCTCGTCTGAGGCCTTCTCCAGCTGCGCCTCACGCCCCTCCAGCTGCGTTCTGGCCGCATCCAGCTGGGCCTGCGCCGCGGCGAGCTGCTCACGCGCCGCTGCGATCTGCGCTCTGGCTGCCGCGGCCTCCTCCGGCGTCATCAGGCCAAAGGCGATGGCCGCCTCCACTTTCGCCGCCTGCGCATCGAGTGCGGCCTTCTGTTTGTCCAGCTCCTGTTGCTGCTGCGTGAGCATTTTCCGCGCTTCGCGGATCTGCGCGTAGGCCTCATCCAGCTCCTTTTGTGCGCTTTGCTTCGCCTTTTCAAACTCGGCGGCGTTCTTGTCGTAGGTCTCCTGCGCCTCCGCCAGCTTCTGTTCACCGTCGGCAAGCTCCTGCTCGCCGTCCGTGAGCTTCTGCTCGTTTTCTTCGATCGTCCGCTGGCCGTCCACCAGCTTCTGATAGGCGTTGGCAAGCTCCTGCTCCGCTTCGCGCTTGGCGTCGGCGAGCTTGACCTCTCCGTCCTGATAGGCCTGCTTGGCGTCGGCAAGCTCCTGCTTCGCGTCCGCAAGCTTCTGCTTGGCATCTGAAAGCTCCTGCTGCTTTTCATCGAGCGTCACGCGCGCATCGGAGAGCGTCTGCGCGGCCTCGTCATAGATCCTGTCGGTACGCGCCCGCGCCGTATCCTCGGCAAGCTGCTTGACCCACGGCTCCGCCGCATCGATGCAGGCGGTGTACTCGCTTGAGTAGACCTTGCCCTCCCGGCCGGCAAGGCGCAGATAGAGCGCCGTGTCATAGTCCGTCGTGAACGCCTCCGGCAGGACATAGACAAACGACGAGATCGTTCCGCTGCCGACCGAGGTGCTTCCGCGCTCGTAGTTGATGTACAGCACGCTCTTGGTGATGCCGACGATGGTAAACTCCCGGCGGCTGAAATCCTCCAGCGTATCCTCGTCGTTCTCCTCCGTCAAAATGACCTTCTTGCCAAGGTCTGCTTCGGAGTACAGCAGCGCGTCTGCCAGACATTCGTCCTCCGTCTGCGGCATTCTTCCGCAGGTCAGCCCCGGCAGATCGAGCTGAGCGGGCATGGAAATGAAGCGGCACGGCTTCGCCGCCCCGCCTGCAACGGTCGCGAGCGCATCGGCGCTCTTTTCTCCTTCGCAGACCGCCACACGCGCATCGGCGGCAACTTTGTCTGCATCCGTCTCGTCAAATCCGAGGGTGCTCACCAGACGGAAATCGTACATCTGGTGCTCCTCGGTGTATTCGTCCAGCGTATGTACCATCGCGGTCTTTGTCAGCCGCAGGCCGCAGAAAAAGCCGACGCCGAGCGCAACGATCGCCATGATCGCCAGAAACCTGCCGAAGCTGCTCCGGATCTGGCGCATTGTCATTTTCAGCATCCCCGTCACCACTCGATGCTTTCCACCGGCACGGGCGCTTCATTGCGCTGCACACCGATGATCTGCCCGCTCTTGACGCGGATGACGCGGTCGGCCATCGCAGTCAGGGCGGAGTTGTGGGTGATGATGACAACGGTCATGCCGTTTTCGCGGCTCTGCTTCTGCAAAAGCGAGAGAATCTGCTTGCCGGTCTGATAGTCGAGCGCACCGGTCGGCTCGTCGCACAGCAAAAGCTGCGGGCGCTTTGCAAGCGCCCGCGCGATGGCGACGCGCTGCTGCTCGCCGCCGGAGAGCTGCGCCGGGAAGTTCTGCATCCGCTCGCCAAGGCCGACCTGCCGCAAAACCTCCTCCGCGGGGACGGGGTTCTTGCAGAGCTGGCCTGCGATCTGCACATTTTCCAGCGCCGTCATGTTGGGAAGCAGATTATAAAACTGGAACACAAAGCCGACCGCATGGCGGCGATAGGTTGTCAGGAGCTTCCGGTTGTAGCCCGCAACGTCCTCACCCGCCAGCAGCACATGGCCGCTCGTCAGCCGGTCCATGCCGCCGAGGATGTTCAAAAGCGTCGTCTTACCCGCGCCGGACTGCCCGACGATCACGCAGATCTCGCCCTCTGCGATCGTAAAAGAGGCGTCCTTCAGCGCGTCGATGCGCACATCGCCCATCTGATAGGTCTTACAGACATGGTCAAACACCACAAAATCCTGCATGCAAAAACCTCCTGCGTTTCTTATGCTTCATATTATCGCATGTTTTTTTGCGATTTGCTTGAATAATTCGTGAACGCAGGCAAAATTTTGGCGCGCTGTCCGCGCCGCATCCGGCGCGGCGCGGCGGCTTACAGCACGAACCGGAACGGGCGGATGAGGATGCGTATGGCGGTCTGCAAGGCGGTCTTGAGCGGCGAGCGTTCCGGCGCGATGTAGCTCTCGCCCGCTGTTTCCGCGCCGTCCGGCGAGACGAGCCTGCTCTGGCGCATCATTTCCTCCGTCTGCTCCCGCAGCGCGGCGTTCAGCGCAGGGCAGTCCACCAGCAGCATCAGCTCCGTATCCAGATACGCGCTGCGCATATCCCAGTTGAACGAGCCGATGAGGCTGAGCCGGTCATCGATCAGGATGGTCTTTGTGTGCATGGAGTCTTCTCCGCTCCATTCGCAGACCCATACGCCGGTTTGCAGAATGTTGTTTTTCTGATTGAGATAGTCGGCGCAGCCCCACGGATTTGCGCCGCTCTGCGGCGCGTTGGTGAGGATGCGCACCTGCGCCGTGCCGCCTGCCGCCGTTTCCAGCGCGTCATACATGGCGCGGTTGCAGATGATGTAGGGCGTTTGCAGTACAACGCTTTCCCGGCCGCTCTGCATCAGCGCGGTCAGCGTGTTCAAAAGCAGCGGCTCCTTGTTCCGCGCCCTGCAATCGCCGTGCAGAACGCGCACACCGGCGGCGGGGATGGTCTCCGCCGCCCAGTCGATGGGGCTGAGGCTCTGCGTGTCCTCGAGCGCCGCCCAGCGCGCAGCCAGCGCGGCAGCGGCGCTTTGAACGCTTCTCTTTTTGCCGTTTGCACGAAATTCCCGATTGGTGTCCAGCTGCCAGATGCCCTCAAAATAGCCCAGCAGCGTCGCGGCGGAGCCATCCTCGGAGCCGTCTGCGTACACGCCCACATCGCGGTCTCTGTTTTGCCGCGATGTGCCGCCGCTTCCGAGAAAGAGGTCGCTGGTGTTGCGCCCGCCCATGAGATAGGCGCTGCGGTCAACGATCAGATATTTGTCGTGACAGCGGTAGTTTGCCGTCCAGAGCCGCGTCAGGCGGAGGGGATTGTAGAGTCTGACCGCGGCATTTTCATGCGCGGCCAGCGCCTGAAACGACGCATTCCCGCACAGATGGAGCTGCGCGTTGATGCCGTCCACGATCAGCCGCACCTGAACGCCGCGCTCGGCGGCATCCAGAAGCGCCGCGATCACATCGGTGCCGCTGTTGTCGGCGCGGAGATCGAAGGTCGAAAGGATGATTTCCGACTGCGCCGAGCGAATGAGGCGCAGCCGCCAGCGGAGCGCATCTTCATTGCTGTCCACGAGGCAGACCCGTTCCGCTGCCGGCCGGGGAAGATTCATCCGCGCGGTGCTTTTTCTCTGCGTTCCGGCCAGCGGCGGCACGATCAGGCTGACGAGGACGTACAGCGCAAGGCCGGTCAGCAGCCCTGCCCACAGCAGGCGGCGATGTTTTTTCTGAAAGAGCTTTTTCATGTCGGATCCTTACTTCCGTTTCATGCGCGCTCAGCACAGCGGCGCAAAAATGCGCAGGATCCCGTCCACGACCCAGCGGCGCGAGTACTGCTTCCGGTCATAGGGACTTCTTTCGCTGCATTTTGCCTGCGTGGCAAGGAAATCCTCCTTGACCCTCGCGACGATGCCGGAGCGGTAGAACAGAGAATTGTTTTCAAAATGCAGAAACAGGCTGCGGTAGTCCAGATTGACCGTTCCGATGGTCGCGACCTTGTCATCGGAGACGAAGCTCTTTGCATGTACGAAGCCGGGCGTGTACTCGTAGATCCTGACGCCGCCGGTCAGCAGCACCTGATAAAAGCTGCGGGACATCCGGAAGATCAGCTTTTTGTCGGGAATGCCGGGCATGATGATCCGCACATCGACGCCGCGCTGCGCCGCCGCGAGCACGGCGTCCATCAGATCGTCGCCCAGCATGAGGTAGGGCGTAAAGAACCACGCATAGTCCGTGCTCTGCGAGAGCAGGTCGATGAGAAGCTGGTTGCTGGTCGCCTCGCGGTTCAGGGGCGAATCGTAGTAGCTGAGCACATAGCCGTCCGTTTCCTGCCCGTGCCGGTTTTCCTGCGGTGCGGGCATCGGCGTCGCTTCCGCGTCCTTCTGGAGGGCAAATGCGTTCCAGAACGTCAGGAACATGTGGGTAAAATTCCCGACGGCCTCGCCGGGCAGACGGAAGCCGGTGTCCTTCCAGTGCCCGTAGGGATGCTCCAGATTGATGTAGCGGTCCGAGAGGTTGATACCGCCGCTGTAGGCGACTTCGTTGTCCACGATCAGCATTTTGCGGTGGTCGCGATAGTTGGCGGTGCCTCGCAGCGCAAGCACCGGGTTAAACGGCACGCACGGGATGCCCTTTTTGCTCAGCTCGCGGGCGTTGGAGAAGCTGAAGGAGGAAATGCTGCCAAGGTCGTCGTACATGACGCGCACGTCCACGCCCTCCCGGAGCTTGCGCTCCAGCACCTCCACCATGGAATTCCACAGCCGCCCCGGTTCGATGATGAAATACTCGATGTAAATCGAGCGCTTCGCGCTTTCAAGATCGGCCAGCATGTCGGGGTACATGTCGTCGCCCAGCGGATAATAGCGAAGCGGCTCGGCGCTGCAAAGCGGATAGCCCGTCTTGTTTTCCAGCCAGCGGAGGGTCTGCTCCATGCGCTTTTCGCCGTCAAAGGGCGTCTGGCCGACGGTAAGCGGCAGCGGCTCGCCGCCCCGGACGCCTTGCAGCCGCTTTTTGAGCGGTCTTGCCGTCCGCTTGTTCCCGAAAAACAGGTACAGCACCGTGCCGGCCAGCGGCATCGTCAGGATGACGAGCAGCCAGAGCAGCTTGTAGGCGCTCTCGTCGCGTTTGATGACGATGAAAAGCACCAGAAAAAATGCCGCCGCAGACAGAAGCGACGCGATGACCGGCGCATAGGGGGCCAGCCACTTCATCAGCAGCAGATACCAGAGCACCTGCAAGGCTGCGACAGGGATGATGGTGAGCACGCGGCGTATGATCTTTCCCATTGCGGATCTCCTTTCCCGTTATGCCTCCTCCGAGGCGGCTTTCCATGCGCAGACGATCTGCGCCATTTCCTCGGGCGTCTGTTTGTACCCGCCGAGCACCCATGCGTTCATCAGCCCGAACAGCCCGAAGGTGATGAACTGGATGAAATAATACGTCTTGGCGTCGGCCTGCGCGATGACGGGTGCTGCGCCCTGCAAGTAAAAACGCAGGATGACATCCTGATGGCCGCTTGCGTAGAGCAGGTCAAAGACCGGGCGGATGGACAGGCAGAATTCAAACAGCGCCTGAATGTCCTCGGGACGGACACGCGCAATGCCGTCTCCGCCGCGCTGCGCAGAAAAGCGCTTCCAGAGGCAGAGGAGCTTGAAGGAAAGCACCTCGTCCTTGCTCTTAAAATAGCGGAAATATGTGGATCTTCCGACGTCCGCCTTGGCGGTCATCTCCTCGATGCTGATTTTTTCGAGCGGTTTTTCCTGCATCAGCTCCAGCAGCGCCGTGCCCATGCTCTCTTTCAGATAGTCCGTTGTTGCGGTCGTTCTGCGCATCCAAAGCGCCTCCCCGGTTCGTGTCTCCACGCGATATACGCATTTGTTTGGTATCATCGTTTTATTGATACTATCGTTTCTTTTATACTATCATCCCATATCGCAGCTGTCAAGCGTGATCTTTGCCGGACGCCTCGCATTTCAAAAACGGGCGCAAAGCAGAAAAGTCCCTCCGTATGCCCGCGGCATACGGAGGGACAGGGCTTGTCAAAAAAGTCTCACGGTTTTTTTGTGCTTGTCAAACGCGCTCCGGCAGGCTCAGTGCATGCGGTAGAGGCTGCTTTCACCGCGCGCGATGCGCGCCGCGTCCACCAGCGCATACAGGCACTGCTCCGTCGCCATCAGGTTGCTCTCGCCGTCCGGCGTGTGGCGGAAGCTCCCGTCCTCCAGCGCATAGCGCGCCAGAACGTCCGGAAGCGCGGCGCCGTTTTTCACGAAGCGCTCGTCCGTGAGCGGAACCCCCAGCTCACACAGCGCCACAAGCACCTGCGCCGCACTTTCACTGCTTTCGCTGCCATAGGCGAAGAAGCCGCCGTTTGGACGCTGCTGCGTGCTCAGCCAGTCCAGCGCCCGCTCCACGGCCGCGTTCACGGCATCGTCATCGGTATACTTCGCAAGCGCCTGAAGCGCCATCGCCGTCATGTCCACGTCCTCGCTGCCTGCGGCGAGCCCCCACGCGCCGTTTTCCGTCTGCGCGTCCAGAATCGTCTGCACGTAGCGCGCCCTGCTGGCCTGCGTGCCGGAAACCGTCTGCGGAATCGCATACGCGCCCGCGTCCAGCGCGATCAGCGCCCATATGGGGCCGTTGAGCCCCTGCCAGAGCGTCTGCTCATGGTCGGCAAGCGGCAGCAGCAGATCGTAGCCCGCCACATCGGATGGATCTTTTCCGATCGCCGTCAGCGCGAGGATGACGCGGCTGTACTCGGTGTTTTTCCGCGCATCCAGCACGCCGCCGCATGCGCGGAGCGTTTCGCAGAGCCGGTCGTAGTATCCCTCAAAATACCCGTCCTTCACCGTGCAGCCCGCGCGCGCCAGTCCGATGACCGCCCACTCGCCGCCGACGCTGCCGCACGAGGGCTCCGTGACCGTGCCCATCAGATACGCGGCGGTCTTTTCAGCCTGCGTTTTTTCTGCGGGCGCGGCGCAGCCGCTGAACGCCAGTGTAAGCAGAAGCAGCAGCGCGGACGCTCTGCGTAGCCAGCCTGATTTTCCAGTTCTTTTCATATCAGTTTCCCTTTTCTGCCGGGAACTTCTCCAGCCTTCCGCTGTAATAGGCGTAGATCATGGATGCATCCAGATTGTCGATCACGCCGTCGCCGTTCACATCCGCGCAGGCCGCCTGCTCGTCCGAGAGCGTCCCCTTTCCGTTGTACGCGGCATAGACCATCGCCGCGTCCAGATTGTCGATCACGCCGTCGCCGTTCACATTGCCGAGGCGGCGTCCGGCGCCGCCGGTGACGGTGAGCGTGATCGTCGTCTGCGGCGTCTCAACGGGCTGGCCCGCCTCCGAGGTCCCGTCGGCGTTGTCCGCATTGCGGTATTTTGCATACGGGAACAGGATCGTAAACTCTGTGTCCTCCTGTGTCAGCGGCTCGGTCGAGAAGCGGACATAGCGCGTCACATCGCGCACCTTGCCGTTTGCATACGTCACGGTCACCTTCATGCCGGTCGGGTCGAACGGCTCGCCCTCGGCGTAGTTGAGCTTGTCCGGCATTTTCTCAACGTTGACGCTTCGGATGCTTGCACCAAACGCCATCAGCCGCGCGGAATCGTTCTTAAAATAGATCGTGCCGTACTCGTCCGCGATGGGGCTGCAGATCGCATACTGCGCCTCATCGCCGGCCGGCGTGAACAGCGCATAGGGCGTGTCGTATGTCTCGGTCTTTCCGCCCACCGCAAAGCTTTCCTTCGTCACGAATTCTGCGCTCGTCTGACCGGGACGGTCGCGCAGGACGCGGAGCTTGCCGGGCGTGAAATTGTCGAAGAAATACACATAGACATAGCCTGTGTCCGCGTAAGCCGTGGTGAGCAGGCCGCTCGTCTGCGGATAGCCCTGCGTTCTGACCTTGTAGGCGATCTTCCACTTGTCCAGATCGATGACTGTCAGATTGTGGCCGGAATAGGCCTTGAACTGGCCGGTGCCGGAGATGCCGATATACGCCCGGTGGTTATACACGACCGGCGTGCAGGTGCTCATGGCGGGGTTGGTAAGCTGGTCGGCGTAGTTGTCCAGCTTGAGCTCGCGCAGCTCGCTGATGCGCCACGCGCCGTTTTCCTGTGCCACGCGGGCGCGGTAGAAGTAGCCGCCCTTCGTTGTGAAGTAATATGCGTCCGTTTCCGCGTCATAGCAGATGCTGCTGCGCTGGTCGGCGCAGATACCCTCGCGGCGGTCCATGACACGGCCCGTTCTGCGGTCGAGCATCAGAAGCTCCGCCGTCTTATGAACGCCGCTCTCACTCGCGTAGCCGCTCTGACCGTCGTCCGTGCCGATCAGCAGGAAGTCATCGCACACATACGCGCCTGCCCAGTAAAAGCCGCCGGTCTGCGTATGCGTCCAGGTCGGAATCTTCTGCTCGAGTCTGTTCGACGGGTCCTCATCCGTCACGGACAGGCAGACAAAGTTTGCATCGAGCGTCTCACCCTGCCAGAAACCCGTGTAGAGATATCCGTCATACACGACGATCGGGCAGTTCGGCTGGCCGCCGATGGTGTCCGTATAGAGCCAGAGGGATTCGAGCGTCTTTGCATCAAAGGCCTGAATGCGGCCGTTTGACAGGCCGACAAAGATCATGCCCTCATAATAGGTCGGCGGATTGATGGCAAAGCTGGAGCCGCCCGCCATCGTTCCCTGCGCCAGCACCTCGCCGGAGACCGCATCCACGCGGTAGAGCGTCGAGGCAGCATAGGTGATGAGGCTTCCGTCCACAAGGATCGGGCAGCCGACGGCATTTCCGGAGTAGCCCTCGCCGAGCTGTGTTGCCCAGCTGAGCATCGAGTCCGCCGCGCTGATCGGCATCGGACTTGCGACAACGCCGTTGTTCGTGTAGTTCGTGCCGCCCGCGACAAGCTTCCCCTGCGCACTGTCATACGTGTAGGAGGTGCCGCGGAAATCCGCCCATTCTGCCTCAAGCGTTCGGTCAAGCGTTGTATTTTCTGCCGCCTTTGAAAGCTGCATCGATGCCGCGGCGCTGAGCGCGCCGTCCGCGCCGGTCACGACTGCGGCAGAAGTCCCGTCGGAGAACGTCAGCACTGTCTCGCCGTTTTCGTTGTCTGCGGCGCGGAGCCAGCCCGTTTTGCCCGCGTAGCCGCGCGCCGTCAGATCGTAGTCATAGGTAAAGTCCTTGGAAATGCTCCATGTACCGTTTGCATCCGGCCAGATGCGCGTGCCGGTCCCGCGGTCAACGAGCACCAGCAGCGCATCCGACGGCGTAAGCTCCGGCGTGAACGCGACCGGCGGCACCTTTTCCACCCTCAGGAGGATCTCGGTGACCGCATCCGGGCTATGCGTGTTTTTCACGCGGATCGTCACCGTTTCCGCCTCGTTCGTGCCATTCAGCGCAGCAAGATAGCCGCCGTTTCCGTCCGGCTCCGCGCCGGCGACCTCGACCGCATATCCGTTTTCACCCGCGCCGTAGGGCATAACGACCGTTTTTCTCAGCACGGGCTGCACTGTGAGCGCACGCGCGCCCATCGGCGCGGTGACGGCATACTGCGTCACGGACGCGGCATAGTCCGGCGTCATTTTCATTGCGGCGCCCGCGTAGGAGACCCGCAGCGCGTCAAGCGACAGCGTGCGGCGGATCGTGACCGTGTAGTCCTGATAATACGTCACGCCGCCCTGCGTTCTCGAGGCGCGGAACGTCAGGGTGTTGCCAAGTGCGTTGGACATCAGAAGACTTTGCAGAATCGACGCCTTCGAGACAGGCACCGTGTTCTTTTTTCCATTCTGGCTCGGGCTTTGCGAGATGCGGTGATAGACCGCCGTGAGCGTGATGTCCGCCGCCGTGAGTCCGAGTGCCTCCAGCGCAGCCTCGTCAATCAGCGACGCCTGCGCATACATGGACGAGCTTCTGTCCGAAACCAGAAGCGTATAGCTGTGCCGGTCAGAGGAGAACGCGCCCTCCTCAAAGGTGTAGAGTGTGCTCATGCCGCGCTTTTCGGACAGCTTCACCCCGCCGATCCAGTCCGCCGTATCGACGCGGACAGCAATGCGCTGCACGGCGGCGCTCTTCTGGAAGCTGCCGCTCGTGTGATAGTCTCCGATCGAGGCGATGTATGTGTACGTTTCACCGGGGATCAGCTTGTAGGTATAGGGATTCTCAACGCTGAGCGGCGAGATCTCCTCGCCGTTCAGATTGTAGACCGCCAGCGTCACATTTTCCTGCGAAATGCCGAAGATCGCGTTTTTTCCGTCCGCCTTGGAAAAGCGGAGCGTATACACGCTCTCCCGCGCGCCCGCGCAGGAAAGCGTGAGCTGCACGAGCGTTTCATCCTCCGAAAGCGCGACCACAGCCGAGCTTCCCGTCATCGGCTCGCCGTTCACGCGCACCGCATAATCGCCGAAGGTCACCGGCGTGATCTCGACCGAGGACACGCCCGACAGGACCTGATAGTTGTATTGTCTGGTATCCGGCGAAAACAGCTCCGTTGCGCCCTGCACGCGCCCGTTTTCGTCGCAGACGCGCAGGGCGGAGAGCGAAAGGCTCCGCTCAAGGACGAGCGTGTATTCCTGTGAGCGCAGATACCCGTTTGCATCCTGCACGCCGACGCGGTAGGCGACACATGCGCCGCCCGCACCGGCCGCCAGCACGCCGGTCACCGGCGAGACAAACGAGTTCCACGCTCTCGTCGAGAGGGCGGGTGCGTTCTGCGGGTCGATGACCGTTCCGTCTGTTCTGGTGTAATAGGCGTTCAGCTTCGGCGTGTCGGAAAACACGCTGTGGTCATAATCTGCATAGAAATACACGCTGCCCGCCGCATACGTATCGGGCACGCACGCGCGGAGCGTATGATCTTCCGCCGTGACGGCAAGCTCTGCCTGCGCGAACGCCTCCTTGCCGGAGGCAAGAGAAACGCGCGCGCCCGCCGCCATCCACTCGCCGGAAGGCAGCTCCGCGGAGACGGTCTGCTCCCCGGAGACGGAGATGGTTCCGTCGATACGGTTGTGCGCCTGCACAACATGGAACGCATACTCGCCTGCGACAAGCGTGAGCACGCCGTCGCCGTCCTCGTCCGTGAAGGTCTTTCCGTAGGCATTTTCCGCCGTGATGGCGATGCCGGGCCGGTTGGCGGCAGAATAACGCTCCGCGCCGTCCGTGAAGGTGACACGGAAGCCCTCGCCGCCCTGTGCCTGCTCATACGCCGCGATCGCGCCCGTGAGCGCGTCCGCGAGCGCCTGAAGCTGCGTCTCGTCCGTGGCTGCAAAGTCTGCGCACGCCGCATCATAGGCGCTCTTTGCCGCCTTTTGGACATCCTGTGGCTTTTCCAGATAGTCCGCCATGACGCCGATCAGCGAAAGCCGTGCCGGCGTCATAAACTGCTCGCCTTCATAGAAGCAGAAATACCGCACAGAGGACGCACGCGCGTCCAGATCATAGCCGCCGTTTTCGTCACTGCGGTTAAAATTTCCGTCCACGCCGTCGATCTGTTCGACCCAACCCTGCTCCAGACCCTTGAAGATATGTCCGCTTGCCAGCAGCACCTGCCGGACGGTCGCCTCCGGGTCTGTATAGTACAGCTTCTCCGGCGGCACGATGACGCCGCTTTCCTTTGACGCGGAAAAATAGAAAAACTGCGTCTGTGTGTTCTCTGCCGCAAACGCTGCGCCCAAAAGCGACATCAGAAGCGCCGCGCACAGAAATAGAAGCAGGGTACGGCGAAAAATGCTCTGTTTCATATTCTTTCATCCTTTCTTTCGGAAGCTCTGAAGGAGGTTCCGGCCCTCAATACAGACATTGCAGCCACCGCTGACGCAGCCGCGCCGGAAGTTTTGAGCGTGCCTTCAAAAGCGCCGCCGTCTGCGTGCAGAATGCTGCCAGCTCCGCGCACTGTGTATCCGTGACGGTGTGGGCGCTGAACAGCGCCTCCTGATTGACGCGTGCCGCGCGGCGGAGCTGCTCGCCATAGTCCGCGCCGAGCGCCGCTCCGGCGGCGTCCGCCAGCAGCAGCGTGCTGCCGCCGTTTCGGGAAAGTCCGAGCTGCTCGAGAAGCCGCACGCCGTAGGCAAACCGCCACGCCGCCGCATCGTTCGGGTTTTCGTCATCAAACTGCGCCTGCCGCTTTTTGAGAATGCTCCTGCGGCGAAGCGCAAGGGCGGCGCAGGCCGCCGCAAGCAGCAAAATGGGAAGCAGCCCCCAGAGCAGCAGCCGCGCAAAGCGCGTGCGTTCGGTGTGCGACCGGTCGGGCGCATCGCCGTTTTCCTCCGACGTACCGGCGTCCTGCTCCGGCTCCGGCTCGTAGGCCGTGCCCTCGCTGATATAGGCGCCGCTTCCGTCTCCGGCGGTCGTGCCGACGGTGCTTTCGCTGTCCGTCTGCTCGGAAAGTCCCGCCGCAAGCGCTCCTGCCTGCGGCGCGCTGCCCATCGCATCGGCGTAGCCGGGCGTCATCTCCAGCGGCAGCCAGCCGACGCCCTCCTGATAGACCTCCGCCCATGCGTGCGCGTCCGAATCCCGCAGCTCCGCAGGGCCGGTCTCGGCCTTTGCCGCGCGCTCCTGTGTCAGAATATAGCCCTCTGCATAGCGGGCAGGCACGCCGTAATACCGCAGCGCCAGCACCGCCAGCGTCGCGTACTGAAAATCACGCCCGGTTCCGGTTTTGAGCGTATACGTCACAAAATCCGCGCCCGCCGGAAGCGCAGGCGTGTCCTCGGCGTAGCTGAGCGCCCCGGAGAGAAATTCCTGCGTGCAGCGCACCGCGGCCAGCGCCGTCATCTCGCCGTCCGGATAACCGGAGGCGATCGGGTCGAGGTACGGCGAAAGCGTGCGGCGCATTTCGTCCGAAAGCGCGAGGCCGTATGCCTCCACAAACTGTCTGTAGCCGGATTCCAGCGTCAGATACGCTTCCTCCTCCGGCGTCTGCGGCGCTTGCAGGCGCTCGACCCACTGCACCGT
This sequence comes from uncultured Eubacteriales bacterium, assembly GCA_900548625.1. GTDB lineage: Bacteria > Bacillota > Clostridia > Oscillospirales > Oscillospiraceae > CAG-170. Next base: position 80,968 of record URLO01000002.1, read on the forward strand.
CTTTTCCGGCGCGCCGCACAGGATGCGGAAGCTCACAGCAGACGCATTTTTCGGCAGCACCATCGCCTCCTCCAGCCGCGCCGCCGTCAGCGTTCCGGAAAAACTCCCCTCGACCGCCATATACGGCACATAGAGATAGCGCGTGCACGCCGCCGTGTTGCAGACCGTGACAAGCGCCGTCTCCTGCTCCGCATCCGCCAGCGCGGACGCCGCCGTGCCGGTCTGCGTCTGCGGATAAAAGCCGTTTGTGTGCAGCCAGTAGAGAAGACGGCTCTGCCCGGCAAGCGTCCGGGGCGAAAGCGCCTCCCAGCCGCCTGCGGTATATTCCTGTCCGACGAAGCCGCGCAGATACAAAGGCTCCGCGCGCTCCATCTGAACGGTCAGCCGCACCGTCTCTCCGTCCGTCCGTGCGCCAAGCGCCGTAAAATCCCCTTCGGGGAGAGGCTGCGCCTGCGGCTCATAGCGCCGGACATGCATCCGGTGCTGTGTACCGGCGCGCAGTTCTTCAAAGAGACGCCCTGCGCGCACCGCGGGAATTTGCATCAAAACCGCAAACACCAGCCCCACAGCCAGAATCGCCGCAGCCGCAGCCGGTGCGCTGGCCAGCGTCCGGACGCGGCCCGCCGCCAGAAGCAGCATGCTCATGCCGAGCAGCAGAAAAACAGCCGTCACGCCGTATTGCGCATCGAGCAGCCGCGCAAGCGCCGCCGCAAACGCCAGACAAAGTCCTGCGCACAGCGCGGGCGCTTTTTGGAGTCCTGCTGCGCAGAGCCCGCCAAGCGCCATGCCCAGAAGCGCAAGCGTCAGCTGCACGCACCCGTTCTGCGCCTCCTGCGCAGACAGCACACGCAGCCCGAGGTGCAGCTCCCCTGTCAACGCGGTGCGCCGTGCGCACCATGCATTCCAGCAAAGACAGAGCCCGTCCGTCACGCGGCGCGAGAACACTGCGGCAGCCAGCAGTAAAAGTGCCGGAAGCAGCAGTCCCGCCAGCTTTTGCATGCGCCCGTTCTCCAAAAGCGACATCGCCGCGCAGACCGCCGCGCCAAGCGCTGCCCCCCACAGGGGAGCTGGCGTCTGCTCCGGCAAAAACGCCGCGCAAAAGGCCGCACCCATCGCAAAGAACAGCCCGAGCGCCAGAAGCGCCCTGTATGACCGCACCTGCCAGCGTTCGCCTCCGGCGGGCGGTGTTTTCCCGATCCGGAGACCGGAATCGGATCTCGATTTCATTTTCAAGGCACAAACTCCTATATTTCCAGCTCTGCAAGCGTTTCTGCGCAGTTTTCCGGCAAAAAGCGCCTGCATACGGCGTACTCCGCCGCCGCGCCGCCATCGCCGCAGATAAGCGCCGTGACCGCACCGTCCGTCATCTGCCCGAGCGCGGCAGGAGCCGCCTCCGCGATGTACACGACATGGGCAAACGCGCTCCCCGTCTCCGTCCGGCAGTATAGCTCCGCGCCGTCCGGGCCGTCTGTCCGCGCGGTCGCGGAGAGCAGGCGCGGCAGCAGCGCGATCAGATCGTCCAGCTCCGCCGCCCGCTGCAAAATGCAGCGTCCGCCCTCGTTCCACGCAAGTGTGAACTGCACGCCGGCTGCCAGAAGTGCGCGGCAAAGTGACACCAGCACCTCCGCCTGTGCGTCCTGCCGCGTGCGGGAGACCTGCGCGGCATGTCTGTCCCAGAAAACCATCACCGACCGCGTGACCGGCAGCGACGGGTCGCGCGAGATCAGGCGGTCATATTTCGTGCTGAGCTTCCAGTGGATCTGACGGATGCTGTCGCCCTCGCGGTAGTCGCGGATCTGAAACGTCTCCGTCAGGTCGTTTCCCGGCTTTTCCTGCGAGTAGACCTCGCTTTCCTCGGGGCTGTTCACATTGGCGAGCACCCGCACCTCCATCGGGAAGGTGTCCGGCTGCACGGTCACGGAGGCGTGCGCCCCGGCGCTGCAGCGGACAGGGATCAGCCAGAAGCAGTCATAGAGGCGAAGGCTTTTCAGCTCCGTCCGAATTCTGCCGCAGCAGTCGGACGACAGCTCCAGCGCAACCTCGCTGCGTCCGCGCGGCAAGATCGCCGTGCGGCGCACAACGCGTTCGGACGCACCGGTCAGAAGATTTTTGACCTCAAGCCCGCAGCCTGCCGCCAGAATGGGCAGGCGCGAGGGATTTTCAATTTGAAGCACGACGCGAAACGGCTCGTTTTTCCCGGCGTTTGCGGGCGCGCGCAGCACGGCGCGCACCGTTTTTCGGCAGTACAGATTCACGGCGAGCTGCAAAAACGGCAGCATCACCAGCGCACACAAAAGCGCAAGGCACCCGCTGCTTCCGCCGCAAAGCAGCAGCGCAAGCAGCACCGCGCACAGCGCGGCGTAAAGACATCTGACGGTTACGACCATGCCCGTCTCACTTTCCGCCGCTCCGTACAGCGGGCATCGGTACATTTTTCAGGATCTCACCGGCAAGCTGCTGCGCGTCCAGCTCCATCATGCGCGCCTTGGCGTTCAGCATCAGGCGGTGCGCCGCAACATCGGAGAAGATTGCCGCGACGTCCTCCGGCACGACATAATCTCGCCCGCTCAAAAACGCGCACGCCTTTGCCATGCGGCACACAGCCAGCGCGCCGCGCGGGCTGAGGCCCAGCTGCACGGCGGGATGCGCTCTTGTCGCCTGCGCCAGCTGCGCGACATACGCATAGACCGGCTGCGCCACGTGCACAGCCGTCGTCTCGTCGATCAGTGCCTGAAGCCCTGCCTTGTCGAGTACGGGCCGCACCTTATCCAGCGGATTTTCGGAGTGCCGCTCCTGCAAAATGCTGATCTGGCTCTCAAGATCCGGGTAGCCCATGCTGATCTTGATCAAAAAACGGTCGAGCTGCGAGTTCGGCAGCATCGTCGTTCCGGCAGAGCCGGTCGGGTTCTGCGTGGCGATCACCATAAACGGCGACGGCAGCGCATAGGTGCTTCCGTCCACAGAGACGTGGCGCTCCTCCATCGCCTCAAGCAGTGCCGACTGCGTCTTGCTGGAGGTGCGGTTGATCTCATCGGCAAGGAGCAGATTCGTCATGATGGGGCCCGGCTTGTAGACAAAGCGTTCGCTTTTCTTATCGTAGACGGAAAAGCCGAGGATGTCCGACGGCACGGTGTCCGACGTAAACTGGATACGCCGTGTTTCCAGCCCCAGCACACGGGCAAACGCCATTGCGGTCGTCGTTTTTCCGACGCCCGGCACGTCCTCCATCAGGACGTGCCCCGCGGCGAGCACCGCCATCAGGATCTTTTCGATCACCTCGTTTTTGCCGATCACGACTTTTTCGATCTCTTGCAGCACCTGCTGCGTTTTCTGATTTTCTGAATTCATGTTCTTCCTCCGACATGTTGTTTCACGGCTCCGGGTCCGGTACCTCGGGGTCCGGCTCCGGATTCTCCGGATCGGGCTTCTCCGGCGGCGGCGCGGCAGGATTCGGGTCCGGCGCACCGCAGATCGTGCAGAAGCCGTCTTTATAGACGTGATCGTCAAACTCGCCTTCTTCACAGAAGCGCAGGCCGCAATGGCTGCACACATATGCCCTGTGGCGGCAGTCATGCTCCGTCAGGATCAGCTCGCCCGGGCAGTCCACGCCGTTTTCGCCGTGCTCCAGTCCGCAGCCGGTGCAGACCCATCTTCCGCTCTGGAGCGCATAGGCATGTGCCGCGCGCGAGCCCGGCTCCTCCTGCCCGCAGACGGCACAGACCGTCCAGTGCGCATATTCATCCGCGCCGAAGTCGCTGTAATTGTGACCGGGCGGCGGCGTTTGCTCGTCCTTCTCCATTCCGCACAGCGTACACACGCTGTGGATGCTTCCCGGCTCCTCACAGCCCTCGCCCTCGGTCTTGGTCGTATCCCAGACGTGGGGCTCCGTCTCTGTGCGGCCGCAGCTCGTGCAGGTCTTTGTGTGCTCGGCGCTGTCCGGCTCGAAGCTGTACTCCCACATGTGCGGATGCGTTTCGTAGGGGAAGGTCTGGCAGTCGAGACAGAACTCGCCGCAGGTGCCGTCCTCTTTGTCGCGCGGCTCCGTGTGCGCATGCGGGCAGCCCTCCTCCAGTCCGCAGCAGCGGCAGACGTATTTCGTCACGCCGTTTTCATCCGTCTGCGGCTGGAACTGGTGGCTGACGGCAAAACCGCCGTTTCCTGCCTGAATGCAGTAGCCCACCGCATCGCCGTAGCCGCTCGCGCCGCTGCCGACGTCCCAGCCGTAGGCCAGCGTATAGCGGAGCGTCAGCGTGTGGCTGTCGCCGGTGAGATCGCTCAGATAATGCTCGCTCATGCCGTGGTTCGGATATTCGCCGCCGTCGATGAGATAGAGCCAGCCCGAGCCCTGCGAGAAGTCAAATTCTCCGAAGCTCGTTGTTCCGGGCGGCTTGATGGGGATGTTGTTGCGGACGATGCAGCGCCAGAGCGTTGCAAGGTCGCTGCCGGCGCCGAAATAGCTGTCGATCGCCGCAAGGATCTCCTCCTGCGAGGCCGCGTTTGACGGCTGCGGGAAATACTGCGGCGCGCCGAGCAGGCTTCCGCCGAGCGATTTGAGATAGAAACCGCTCCTGAGCGTCCCGCTGTAGCTGCAATACGCGCGGTCAAAGCCGAGCGTCTGCTCTGCCGCGTCTCCGAAGGTGTCGTCGGTGTCGTCGCCCCAGACCGTTTTTGCCACAACGTAGGACACCGGCTCTCCGACACGCACCGGGTAGCTGACCGGGCCGTATACGCCGAGACCCAGCACCGTCAGATCGACGCTGACCTGCACGGTCGCGCCGGTCTCTTTGCCCTCCTCGCTGCGGATGCCCTTGAACGTCAGCTCGAGCGTGCCCTCGTTTCCGTATTCGTCTCTGGCGTAGATGCAGAGCGTGTGGGTGTTTTCATCGCCCTCCACAGGGTTTTTGGCGTTGAGGACGTATTCCTGTGTATAGCCGCTCGCGCCGGTATACGCCAGGCGCTCGCCGTCAAGCTCCACGCGCAGCTCCGTCTCCGAGCCGGTCGCGAGGATGTGGCTGATGACCGTGCCGTCCTCCTCACAGCTCCACGCCTGCACGCGGAGCGGAATGTCTGTTTCGTTCGGGATCTCCTGCCCCTCGGTGAGATTTACCTGAATTCTGACCTCCTTGTCCCCACGCTTTTGATAGCGGACGAGGAACGTGAAGACATACTCTCCCCCGTCGGCATCGGAGGCCGTGAGCTTAAACTGGTTTTCACCGGCGCGGCCGCCGTTGTCGAGCAGCTGCACCGTGCCGGAATACTCCGGCGCGCCGATCTCGCCGGCAAGCGTCCTGGTCTTGCCGCTGCCGCTTTGAAACAGCGTCAGCTTCCGAAGCGTGACCGCGGACGCATCCTCGCCCGCAAGGGAAACGGTAAACGGGAGCATGCCGTCCTCGAGCTGGTCGGAGAAAACGATCTCAGGCGTTGCCGTGCGGCCGTTTTCACAGCGGACAGTCTGCTCCGTGCGTCTGCCGTCCACCGTCAGGGCATAGCACAGCTCCACGCTGACATCGCTCGTATAGGTGATCGTGATCGTGAATGCGGCGCGTTTTCCCGATTCCAGTTCCGCTGTTGCTTCAACAGTATAGACGGATGCGCTCTGCCCCGCCGGAATGGAAAAGACCGCGCTGCCGCTGTCCTGCATCGTCTGGTCAAGCCCTGGGCCGGTCAGCCGCGCAGAGAGCAGCTTCGCTTTTTCCGCGTTCGCGCCGGTCAGCGCAAGATGATAGGAAAACGAACCGTTTATGAGCTGATTCTGCTTGATCTTGGCTGCGGCGCCCGCGTCCTTTGCGCAGGTGATCCTCTCTGCTGTAACGCCGCCTCGGTACCATGTCAGCTCCAGCGACAGATCGTCATTGTTTTTGTAATCAAGATAGATTGTGAAAAGCACCATCCGCGTTTCTCCGCCCTCTGTGACCTCGGCGGTCAGCGTGACGGTGTAGCGCTGGGAATCGCGGTCCTGCGGCGTCTCAAGTGCGAGCGTGCCGCCCGCCTTGTCGAGCGCACCGCTGCCGCTGTAGGGCGTGGTGTAGGACGCCGAGACAATGCGCGCATCCTTCGCACTCTGCCCCAGCAGGGTGAAGCTGTAGTGGAGCGTTCCGTCCGTCAGATCGCTGCTGCGGACGTCCTTTTGAGCCGAGCCGTCCGCTCTGACCGCCACAGAAGTCTCGCCGCGTGTCTGCGGCCAGCGCATCTCCACGCTCAGATCCAGCCCGTCCTCATAGCTCACGACGAAGACGAAGCTCGTCTCCAGCAGCTTCTCTCCGTCCTGCGTGTCGCGCCGCACCGTGGCGTCCACGAAGAACACATAGCGCTGCGCGCCGTCCCCGGCAGTCTGCATCGTAAGGCTTCCGCTGTCGGAGACGGACTGCTCGCGCCCGTCTGCCACCAGCGTGACCGCATCGATCACGGCGCTGCGGCGCTCCGGCCCTTCCAGCGCGATCTCATAGTCAAAACGTCCCTCCCGAAGCTGGGAGACGAGGACGCGCTTTCCCACGCTCGCATCCGGCGCACACACGACCGTGCTCGCCTGATTGCCGTATTTGTACCACGTCAGGACGGCGGAAAGCGCAAGCTGCGAATCCTCCTCGCCGTCCGAGCCGGTGTCGTCGGAGGCGGTCGTGTCGTCCGGCTCCTCGGGGCCCTCGGCCGTTCCGATCTCGGCAGAGGAATAGTCCGGCTTTGCATCGTTCCGGCCGGAGCTTTGCGGCTCCTGCGTGCCGTTTTCGTCAGATTTTTCGATGTTTTCCTCTTTTTCGGTCTCCGAACCCGGCGCGGAGGCCGTGCCGGTCGTCACGGCGGCGGTGTTTCCGCCCTTCGTGCCGGTCGTACCGCCGGTTTCACCGGCCTCGGCGTGCAGCTGCGACGCGCTCTGCCCGCCCGCATGGTGCGGCTGCGCCTCGCCGCCGCCAAGCAGCGTCACGCTGCGCTCCGGCTCCAGTTCGGGCGTCTGCGGCTGCGCACTGCCGCGCAGACGCATGGGCAGAGCGACGCTCAGTATGAGCGCCGCGCACAAAAGCACACAGCAAATGCGGCTCCAGTTTGTGTTTTCCATAACATGCTTCATAGAGGCTCCCGCTGCCGCGCAGCGCGCCCTTCGGGGCGGCTGCACAGCCGTTTTTCACAGGTTTTGCGTGCGCAGGCGAAACATGCCGAACGCACCGATGCGAGGTGCGGCCTGCGCACCTCGCCGGGTATCATGGTTTTGGTTTTGTTTTTGTGCCGGTCTGCGAGGGTTTTTCCGCAGCCGTTCTGCGCTTTCTCAGGAGATATCCTGCGCCGCCCGCAAGCAGCACGCACGCGGCGGCGGCAAACGGCCACACGGGCATCCGCGCCGTTTTCTGCGGCAGCGCCGCCTGCTCCGCGGCAGTCTCGGTCATCCAGCCGGCATAGAGCGTCATGTTGCCGCACACGGCGTCCTTCTCAAAATCCCACGGCTGTGTGCAGTCAAAATCGCGGTACCAGCCTTCCAGGACATAGCCCTCGCGCGTGGGCGCGTCGGGCACGCGGAGCATTTCGCCGGAGGCGACCGTCTGGCTGCTGACCGCGCTTCCCTCGCCGGAGTCGAAATGCACCGTGCATTCCGGCGAGACGCGCACCGTCACGTTCCTCGCCTCCGCAGTGCAGCTTCCCTCGCCGCCTGTGCCGGAGACGAGGAAATTGCGGCTTTCGATCACGGACGCGCCGCTCTCGCCGATGACTTTCAGCCGGAACACGCCGACCGTGGTGTCGGCCTCCCAGCGTTCCGCGCCGCCAAGGGCGAGGTAGTTCATGTAATAGGCTCTGTTTCCGTCGCGCAGAGAAATTTCCTGCGTCACAACGCCGGACGCGGCGAGCGCGCCGCCGTCCTCCAGAGAAAAGAAGGCGCTGTCGTATGTGATCTCGTCCTGTATGGCCTGAAGGGAGACGGGCTCGGTGCTGTCTGTCCGCACAAGACGGAGCGTCACCGTCAGAATGTCGCCCGGCTTTGCCTCCAGCTCCGCGGCGCCGTTGGCGGTGAGCTCAAAAGCAAAGTTCGGCACGGTCTCATCCGCCGAAACGCGCAGGCATGTGCAGACAAGCATCGCTGCCAGCAGCGCAAGGCAGAGGATCCTTTTCATAGGCGGCAGCTCCTTTCAGATTCGGTTTCGAAACGCTCAGCGGAGCGACTCCCACGTCTCGTGGACGCCGTCTCGCTTCACAGAATAGGTGTGGCCGTTGGTAGCCTCCTGCACATAGAGGTAATACCACTTGCCGGAGTCCATGTTGTCAGAGAAGGTGCTCATGCCGGGCAGCAGATCTCTTTCCGACTCGGGAAGCCGTCCGAGCATGCGGTTGAGCATCGCCATGGCCTCGGCTCTTGTGATGTTGGCGTTCGGGCGGAACGTCCCATCGGGATAGCCGCTGACCCAGCCCTTCGCGCTGACGGCGGCAATGGCCTTGCGCGCCCAGTGCGCAGAAACATCGGAGAAGGCGGCGCCTCGCGCCGAATCCGCGCCGCTCAGGCGGCTGAGAAGCGTTGCAAACTCCGCTCTTGTGATGTTGGCAGTCGGGCGGAAGGTGCCGTCGGGATAGCCGGTGATGACGCCCATCGAGGAGAGCGTTGCAACGCTGGTGGAATACCAGAGGCCGGCGGGCACGTCAGAATAGGCGCTGCGGTCGGTCTGATACTCTCTGCGCGCCTCATCGGTGAGCAGGCGATAGAGCCATCTGCGCCGTCTCCGCACGGGTGATGGGCGCATTGGGACGGACGGTGCCGTCGGGATAGCCGCTGACGTAGGCGATGTGCGTCTCGGTGTTGAGAACGCCGGTGTTTGCGCCCGTGCCGGAGCCGCCGTTGATGTGAATGGTCACGTCATTCGCGGCGGCACGGTAGCTGTCCTGCCCATCCGCGGTGGAGACCAGATAGTTGCTGTTTTTCAGAGTGGTCGTCGCCTTGCCGTCATAGGTGACCTTCAGACGGAACGTGCCGACCGTCACATTCTCGTTCCAGCTCGCGCCGCCGGACGTGGAAACAAAGTTCAGGTAATGTGCGCGGCCGCCTGCGCTCAGCGCGATGTCGTTTGACTGGCAGCCGGTATAGAGAAGCTCGCCGCCGGTTTGCAGCGCGAGGTATTTGTCGTTGTAAAGGATCTCATCCTGCATGGCGTACATCAGGCCGCTGCCGCCGTCGGTGCGCTTGAGCTCCAGCATGACGGTGATCACATCGCCCGTCTTTACGCTGATCTCATGGGAGCCGTTCGCCGTCAGGTCGAACGTGTAGCTGCGCGACCTGTCTGCGGCGAACGCGGTCATGCTCAGGCTGAGCAGCAGGCAGAGCGCCAATACGATGCTTGTAAATCTTTTCATATGTTCGGACCTCTTGTTTTCAGAATCAGACGCACGGAAGCTCCGTGCCGCAGGCTGTCAAAAGCCCATCGCGTTTCGCCGCACACGGCGAAACAGGAATTTTTCAGGCAGGTTGCGGGGAAAGCTCCGGCGCAGGGCTGTACGGCAGCCCTGCGCCGGCCGCTCTGAGGTGTATCTGGACGCGAGGGGCTTAGATCAGATTGATGATGGCCGCTGCGTCGTCCACATTGAGAGTTTTGCTGCCGTTCATGTCCGCGCGGAGGAACATCTCCATCGTGGTCGTGCCGAAGGCGGCGTATTTTGCATTGTACATGTTCCAGACAAGCTGTGCGTCGTTGACGTCCACGCGGCCGGTGCCGTTGATGTCGCCGTCATAGCGGATCTCCGCCTTGACGCCCGCCTTCTCGCCGATCAGGCCGGCGGCGGCTTCCTTGACTGCGCCGAGCTGCTTGTCGGAGATGACAAGGTAGGCATAGGCGTTGTACTTTTCAGACCAGAACATGGCCTCTCCGCCATAGGTCATGACGTTGCCGTCGCTCACGGGGCCGGAAACGGTGACGAGGAACATGGACTTGCCGTTCAGCTTCACATATTCGCTGACCTCCACGGTGCGGTTGGCGGTCTTGCCGACCTCCACGGTGATGTCGGTGCCGTTTACATACTGCTTGTCGATGGTGTAGGTGCCGTTGCCGTTATCCTTGACGGTGATGGCGCTGTCATTCTGTCTGGCGGTGACGGTGTAGGTGTAGCCGTCCTTCTTATTGATCGTGAAGGTGAACGCCTCGCCGGTCTTTGCCTGCTGGGTCACGCCGCCTGCCACGTCGCCGGAACCGGAGCCGGTAAACAGGATGGACGTGGTTGCCGGAGTCTTTTTGGTCTTGTTGATCGTGATCACGATGCTGCCGGTGATGTCCGCGCCGGAGATCGTGCACAGATACACATCGCCGATGTCCTCAAGATCAAGGTTTTTCTTCACGCCGCCGATGGTCATTTCAAAGGTGTAGTCATAATCGGCATCGACATTGACACTGAATACATAATCCTCGCCATACGGCGCGTCGTCTGCGATCGCAGCGTCCTTCGCGCCGCTTCCGTTTACCGTGATGGGATAACGCACCGCCTTGCGGGAGCCGGTGATGACCACGTCTCCGGTCACATTCGCGATGGTGTAGGTGCCGTCGCCGTTGTCGGTGACCGTGGTATCCTTGCCGCCCATCGTCGCGCTGACGGTATAGGTGTAGTGCTTCGGGTCCTTGTCGGTCTTGGAGAAGGTGTAGGCCTTGCCGTGCTCGGCGGTGGTGTTGCCGGAGAAGAGCTTTGCGTCAAAGGTAACGGTGTGGCTGCTTATGACCTCGATGTCTGCGGAGGCGGCGGTGATGACCGCCTCGGGCGCGTCCTGAACGTTTGCATTGTCGCCGCTGTCGATGTTGGCCGCCGTCAGCGTGACGCCTGCCTTGCCGGCCGCCTTGCCGGTGAAGGTCAGGATGACCGGGTCGCTGCGGTCGGCGCCGTAGCCGGTGACGGTCAGCGTGCCGCGCTCATTTTTCACGGAGGCATCGGTGTTGACGCTCTTGTACTCCAGCTTTTCCGCGTCATAGGACAGAACAAAGCGGTAGGCATTGTAGGTGTCGGAGACGGTCAGCTTGACCTGCGCGTTTTCATCGATGCCGACGGTCGCGGGCGCTGCCGTGAGGGCAACCGTGTATGCCGTGGACGCGGGCTTGACCTTGACGGAGACGCTGCCGCCGTCATGACCGGTATGGATCGGCTGAAAGGTCGTATCCATCGCGTTTTCAAACTCGGAGATGAACGCAGCGGTGGTTTCTGCGCTCACATCGCTCTTTGCCGTAAAGACGACCGTGCAGAACGCGCCGGCCTGGACGGTCTGGCCCTCGGAGGTCGGGTCCATCGTGCTCACGTTGACATAGCTGCCCTTGGCGTCTTTTCTGACGATGCTCATCGTGACATAGGGCTGGCCTGCCGCCGTTGTGCAGCTTTTCGGGGTAAAGAGGCTGCTGTCAAAGCGAACCTTATAGGCGATCGTAACGATGTCGCTTAGCGCGTCGCTCATAGACAGCGTCACTGCGACATCCTCGCCTGCCTTGACCACAGGCTTGTCCGTACTCACGTTTGCCGTTATCGCAAAGGCGCTGAGGCTGAGGCTGAGGAGCATGCAGACTGCCAGCGCGGCAGACAAAATGCGTTTTTTCATAGAATCAAAATCCTCCTTCTATGACCTGTTGGGATGGTTTACTGAGCCTTGGGGAAGGCGCTGATTTTTCCGCTGTAAAATGCGTAGATCAGGCCCGCATCGATGTTGCTGATCTCGCCGTCGCCGTCTACGTCTGCGCGGGCAAGCTGTTCTTCGGTCAGCTCCGCTTTGCCGTTAAAGTACGCATAGACCAGCGCCGCATCGGTGTTGTCGATCTTGCCGTCGCCGTTCACATCACCGAGCGCGAGCTGCGGCTGCGCCGGGTTCTGCCATGCAAGGACGGGATAGCCGCCGTTGAGGTTCCGGCTGTCCGCCGTAAAGTGCTCGCCGAGCGTGGCGGCAAGCGCCTTCATTTCTTCTGCGGTCTTGGCCGTGCCCTTGCCGGTCACGTTATACTTCGGGCTCTCGCCGGAGAGCGTGCCCGCAAGATAATAGCTGTTTATACTAAAACCTGATTAAAATCTTCCATGCTTTCTGGTCTAAATTGCGCCAGAATGCGTTATCTTCCTTGCTGGGCAACCGCCCAGCTGCGTCATCTGCCTTTTCTGGCACAATTTATCCTCAGAAATCTTTTAACGATTTCAAACAGGTTTTAGTATTACATAGCTCTCCTCCTTCGACGAAGCGCTCACGCCGCCGATGTAGGAGGCTGTGCCGCCGGAGCCGGTGACCCTGCCGATGCTGTAGCAGTTCGTCATGGTTGCCGTCTGCGAAGAGTAGGAGCTTGCGCCGCCGCAGATGCCGCCGAGGAAACACTCGTTGGCAGAGCCCGTGGCGATGCTGCCGGTTGCATAGCAGTCGGTGATCTTCGAGCCGCTCGCCGCATAGCCCGCGATGCCGCCTGCATACTTATTGCTGGTGACGTTCACCGTGCTGAAGCACTGGGAGATCTCCGCGCCGCCGTAGAGATAGCCTGCGATGCCGCCCGCCTGCGCATTGCTTCTGGCGGTGCAGGTCACATTGCCGGTGACGCCCAGCTTTGTGACGAGCGCGCCGCTGCTCAGATAACCGAACAGGCCGACCGGGTAGCTGGTGCTGTCAATGTAGAGGTTATGAACCACATGGCCGTCGCCGTCGAACCTGCCGGCGTATTTCTTGATGGGCGTCCATGCAAAGCCGGACAGCTCAATGTCCGCCGTCAGTCTGGCAGTGAGATTCTGCTGGCCGCCGGTGACGGTCTTTGCAAACCATGCAAGCTCCGCCGCGGTGCCGATCAGATATGTGCCGCTTTCATCCTTCTGCGGCTCGGTCTCGGTCTTGCCGTCCCATGCATTCTCGCCGCAGGCCGGCATGGCCGCGGTCTGAACGGTCAGGACGCCGTCTGCAACGCGCTCTGCGTCCGCGCTGCCAAGCGAGAACGTGCCGCGCGTGACGACATAGCCGTCCTTTGTCAGAACGTAGGCATATCTGCCGTAGCCGAGGGTGTAGAGGCCGTTTTCCGCCTCATACGTCTTGCCGTCTGCATCGCTCAGCGTGACCGCCACGCCGGAAAGCGTCTCGCCCGTCTCAGACGGAACGCTCAGTCTGACGCTGTAGGTGACCTTGCGGCTGACCGTGACGGCCGCGTCTGCATAGTGGTTCATGTAGTAGTTCACGGTCACGGCATTGAAGTTCGTGCCCACGCCGCTGTCCGTCATGTTGTACAGGAACGCAAACGGGTTTGCCGCCGAGTACATCGAGCCGTAGGTGTAGCCGTTCGTGAAGGTGCAGGTGGTCGTGTCCTTGCCGTCCTCGAACGCCACATCCTCGGGAATCGTGACGGTGACGGTGGCGTTATCCATCTTCTGATACTGGCCGAGCGTACCCTCAAACTTCGTCTCACCGGCATAGTAGGTCGGCTTAAAGATCGTCGGGTTAAAAATGCCGGAGACCTTGTTGACCGCGCGGTACATGCCGCTGAAGCTCAGCTTCACACGGTCGCCGGGCATGATGTCCTCGCCGGGGTTGCTGACGTTCTCGGCGGTGATCGTGACTCTCGATGCGCGCACGAGGCGGTAGCTCACGCCCGTGGTATCCTCCATGCGGATGATGACCGTGCCGCCCTTGCCGTTTCCGATGCCGTCAAAGCGCGTAAGCGGGATGGTATACTGCGTGCCGTCGGTTTCCACTTCTGTCCACTGCGTGTATTGCGCCTCGAAGCTGTCAGCAGTGAAAGCGACCAGTGCGTAGGAGACGCTCGCCTCGCCGGTGGCCTTGAGGCGGAAGGTCAGGCGGTTGTCGTTGTCGTTATAGAACCAGGTGTCGTAGTTGTAGTCCCAATCCATGGAGCGCGTCGTCGTGACGCCGGGCGCCATGTTGAAGTCCACATCTGCATCCGCCGTGCCGTGCTTCACGCCGGTGCCGCCGATGGCGATGACGCCGACGCGTTCCGGATTCGTCGCGGGATACAGGCCGCCGTGCGAGCGGTACTCCCCGGGGTTCACGTCCACGGATTCATAGCTGACCGCGATGAAGGCGTCCTCGGCGCCGGGTGTGATGTCCGCCCAGTTGGCGGTGGTGTTGCCGCCGTTCACCGTCTCGATCAGCGCCTCGCCGCCGAGCGTCAGATTGCGCCATGTGAAGTCCGGCTCGACCATGATGTTGCCCGCGTCGGAGTTGATGAGCTGCCAGTGGCGGTAGGCGCGCACGCGCGTCTTCCCCGTGATGGCCTCAAAGCCGCTCGGGTCGAGGTTCACCTGAAGGTCTGCCTCGTCGCGCGTTTTTGTCGCGCTGCCGAGGTTGCTGAAATCATGGCTCATGCGGTTGGTCGGCGCGTTCTCCGGGAAGGAGAACGACATCTCCGTGCCGGCAGACAGTCCCGAAAGCCAGCCCGCCTGCGTCACGTGCTTGTCATCGCTCAGACGCCAGGTGTAGTTGCCGTTGCTCTTGCTGACGAAGTAGACCGCGCTCTTGGTGCCGTCCTCGTTCATCGTCCAGCGGTCATCGAACGCCGCGTTCTCATCGCCGTACTGCGGCATGATCTCGGTGGTGTTGAAGTTGTTCCACTGGAAGTACAGGCCGAACCGCGCATCCTGCGGAACCGTGACCTTCAGCTCGAGACCGGTGTTGATGGCGCCGTTCTTGGTCGCAGGTCTGTAGTTTGCCTGGAAGGTCTGGTTGATGCTCTGCGTAAAGATGTAGCCGTCAATATCCGGATAGACGTAGTAGTTGTACAGGCAGGCGTTTCCTGCTGCATACAGCATCGTCGGATAGTAGGCATAGCCGCTCTTTGTGTATGCCTCGCCCATCGCGTTCGAGCACTTCATGATCGGGCAGTCCACACGGACATGGTACTCGTCGGCGCTGAAATAGGTATTGTCAAGCTTTCTGGACGAAGTGTAGAACGACACGCACTGGAGATAGATGTTCGTGCCGCCGCCCGTCAGACCGTCCACGTTGGTGTCGGTCGGGAGCGTGAGCGTCATGCCGCCGAGTGCGACGTCATATTCTCCGCTCTCTGCGTTTTTCGCAAACGCGCGGTAGGCGTAGCGCCCTGCCGTGAGCTTTGCGTAGAACATCTGATAGTCCTTGAGGAGCTTGCCCTGTGCAGGATCATATGCCTCCTCGCCCTCGGGAAGCTCCGGGGTGAAGTTGCTGTAGAGGAACACGTTTTGAAGCTCGTCCCCCAGCGTCTCCTTGCCCTCGGCGTCCGTCGTGATGCTGTAGAGCTTGATGATGGGGTACGTGTCGTTGTAGCTCTTGCCGACATAGAACGAGAAGTCCATCGTCGGCGCATCCTCGACCGTCAGCGTCAGCGTCCACGTGTCGGTGGAGAAATGCACGCCGTCGTGCGAGGCATAGAAGCGGTAGATGTATGTACCGGCCTTGTTTTCGGTGATCTGGATGGTGGTCGCTCCAAAGAGCGCATCACTGAAGCCGGTCCGCGCGCTCCAGCTCTCGCCGCCGTCCTCGGAGCGCTCAAAATAGTAGTTTCTATAGTTCAGCGTCTGGCCCTCGACCGGCTCGAAGATCTTGCCCGCCTGGAGGTCTCTCAGGAGATAGGCCATGCCGGTCTGGACGGTGGCGCTGCTCTCGGCGGGATAGTCCGCCTTGCGGGTCGGGACGGCTGCCGCCATTGCGTTGCCGCAGCGGTCGCACTTACCGTCGCCGTTTTCATCGGCGCAGGCCTCCTTCAGGCGGTACACGCCGCCGAGGTCCGCGTTCGGATATTCCGGCAGCGTGATCGTCACATAGTGCTTGTCCACGCCGTTTTCCTGATTGTAATAGACGTAGGCGCGCTGCGTCCCGGTCGGCAAAAGGATGTCGTTTCGTCCAAGCGCGCTGATGAGCGCAACGTCATCGTCATCGATCTTGCCATCGCTGTTCACATCGCAGGCAAAGATCTGCCACGGCGTCAGAACGGGCTTGCCCGTTCTCAGATGCTGAAGCAGGACCTGGAACTCGCCGGCGTTGAATTTCCCGTTGCCGTCTGCGTCGCCGTAGAAGTGTTCCTCCGTGCTGACGACCTTGCCGCAGGCCTTGCAGGTAACATTCTCGTCAAACTTGCCGTCCTTCGGGCTGTGGCACTGGAATGCCGTCTCGGTCTGGCTGTGCTCACAGCCGGCCTGCGCCGCCTTCACGACGAGCTTTGCCGTTGCGGGCGCGTAGCAGGCATCCTCCGTCGAGGCGTTGGGGTCCATGCCGAGCAGATAGTAGCTGCCCGCCTTGAGTCCCAGCTTCGCAGCATCCAGCGTGTAGGTGCTGCCGCCCTCCTTGTCCGGCTGGATCGCCTTGACGAGCTTCCAGTTTTCGTCGTAGACGCTGACGCCGAGGCCGCTGATCGGCTCGAACGATTCTGTGCCGCCGTCTGCCACGGAGCGCGTGTCATACTTGACCGTCTTGATGCTCACCGAGCCGTCTGCCGCAAGCGTATAATCGTCCTGATCGAACGCCGCAAACGCGCCGTATGTCCAGAAGCTCCAGTTGGAGAACATGGCAACGTCGATCGTATCGCCGTCGGACAGCAGGATATAATCCGCCGTCGCGCCCCAGCCCGCGCTCATGAGGGGATAGACATGGTTTCGGTAGTACATGAGGTTCTCGTCGTGACCCCAGAACTGCTGCATATACATGCTCGTGGCGCTGCCGGTGATGTTGAGTGCCAGAGCCTTGTCGTCATACGGCTGGCTGCCGTTCAGATCCTGAACGCCCACGCCGCCGTCATGACCAGGAATTACAGCCGTGCCGCTCGTCACATCCGTCGGATCATATCCGAGGTAGCAGGTGCCAAGCAGCATCAGATACAGGTGCAGCAGCGTTGGACGCAGAACGACCTTGTCGTCCACATATCCGCCCGAGCCGTTTTCGGTGTGGTAGCGGTAGAAATCCGCAAGCTCCTGATTTTCAAGATCGAAATACGGGACGTCATACTCAAGGTGCGCCAGCACAGAGCCGTCGTTTCCGACCAGCGGCACACCGTCGGCGGAGACCGTCACATAGACCTTGACGGTTTCCGCAGGCGACTCGTCATAGCCGTACTGCGCCGCATCGCCGCTCTCACCCTTCTTCACCGTGACCGCAATGGTATGCACCGCGGAAACCGTCGGGTCGCTCTTGCAGGACGCTTTGAGCTGAACATCGACCGTCCCGGCGTCCGGACTTGTGAAGTAGAGATACATCGCGCCGCCGTCTTCCTCGTTCGCCGCGATCTTTGTCTGCGTTCCGTAATCGCCGGCCAGCGCATAGGACAGCTCGTGTCCCTCGCTGTCAACGAACATGTCAGAGAGCTTCACCTTCAGCAGTGCTCCCTGCGTCGTCTCCAACGTCTTCGGCGCACTGTCTGCAACCGTGATCTCGCACTTGTCCGCCGCAAATGCACTGAGCGTCATGCCCGGCAGCATTCCTGCCAGAAGTGCAAACACGAGCAGCAGACTCAGTATCTTCTTGTGTTTCATTCTTTCTGCTTCCTTTCATTTTTTACTCAAAATGCCTTGCGTTTGACTTTCCGTCCCGTTTTACCGCGGGCGTGCTCTGCCGTTTGGCAGAACCTCTGGTTATTCCAGTCAGTTCGCAGCAGCTTCGAAACACAGATGCATTTTTTGTACGACTTTACACGCGGGTACACGCGCGGGCACTCAAAGCTGAATGCTTTTTCGGATCTCCTCCACGCGGACGGGCACGCCCGCCTGCACGATCACGCGCACCTCTCCGTATCCAAGACCTCTGAGCAGCTCCAGCAGAGCCGTCTCCTTCGCATTCGGCACAACGGCCTTCTTTTCCTGCGTATCCATCTTCCCTCCTGCACAAAAAAGCTGCGGCGATATTTCTATCGCCGCAGCCGTCTTTTTCCTGCAACACACGCAAAGGACACCTTCCCCGCTGGGAGAGGCGCAATGCGCTCCTTTCATCACCAAGTCTTCTGGCTCGTATATTTAGGAGCAGCACATGCCGCTCTGCGCCTGCCCGCCTACCTTCTCATGCTTTCTCAGCACAATGGCCGGTTTTCACCGCGGCGGACAGTCTCATATACATACAGCTAACGGAAACAAGCTCCGGATTCTCACCGGATTCCTTTTAACCTTTGCTGGATGCCAACAAAGGTCGATGACGATCTATTCAGTTTACCACTGCGTAGTATAACACATTTTCTGCGTCGTGTATACACTGCCTTTTTCAACAAAAAACGCAGCATTTTCTGTTGAAATTGAACAATTTTCCTGTCCTCGTCCGGTCTTTTACTCCGCTAAGCCGTATTTGGTCTTGATCCGGTCGAGCTTCTCCAGCATCGGCTCCGCGCCAAGCCACAGGAAGATGAATGTGGCAACGGCTCGCACCAGATCGACCGGGATGCCGGTAATGTAATAGCTAAGAATAATTTTCCAGTTGATCGTGTGCGCCCACATGAGGGCAGACGCGGGATTCATAATGCCGCCATACACGATGGTCGAACAGATCACGCCGAAGATGCAAAGGCTCAGCCGCCCACGCCGCAGAACACCTTTGCGGTACAAGACACCTGCCAGCCAGCCGATAATCCCCATCGCGAACATCTGCCATGGCGTCCACGGGCCTTGGGAGAAGAGCATGTTGGACACCAGCATGGTCATGGCTCCGACAAGGAAGCCCGTTTCGCCTCCAAAGGCCACGCCCGCGAGAATCGTCATGGCAACGACCGGCTTAAATTCCGGCAGCATGAAGAACGCAGCGCGTCCTGCCACATTCAGCGCCACCAGAACGGCTAT